>CALRJO020000081.1:0-12231 GCA_943367565.1 Brevundimonas vancanneytii | reverse complement strand
GCCCTGGCACAGGATGTCGGGGCTGTCCCGTGGGCGGCGATGGAACCCCAACGATCGAAGCCGCCGTCACCCGACTCCCGGCTCAGCCCAAGCGGGCTGTCCGGGAGGGGCCAGAAGGATGGCATCGCCCGTCCCGGATCACCGCTGCGCGGTGTCCGGGATGACAGGGCGCGGCCCCGCTACGTCAGCTTCTCGATCAAGGCCTGCGCCGCCGCCGGATTGCGCACCTTCGCCCCGGCGATGAAATAGGCGAAGACGTCGCCGCCCTTCGCCCAGTCGCGCGTCTGTTTCACGATCCCGTCCAGCTCGGCGGACGTCATCCCCGTCGGCTCGTCCTCGCGGCTCGACATCAGCCGGGCGTACGTGAAGTCGGCGGCGGGCTGGTCGATCCGCGGCCACTCCGGCGCCTCGTCGTCGACCGCATAGACGATGGCCGCCCCGTATTTCGCCGCCAGGTCGACGAACTGCGGCGTGTCGAACGTTCCGCTGCGGACCTCCAGCGCATGCCGCAGCCGCACCCCGTCCTTCTCCTTGGGCAACAGTCTCAGGAAGCCCTCGAAATCGACCGGATCGAATTTCTTGGTGGCCATGAACTGCCAGTTGATCGGCCCCAGCTTGTCGCCCAGCGCCGTCAGCCCCTGGTCGAGGAACCGCCCCACGCTCTCGCCGCCTTCCGACAGCACCTTTCGGTTGGTGCAGAACCGGCTGGCCTTGACCGCGAAGACGAAGCCCTCCGGCGTCTCGTCGCGCCACTTCATCCAGGTCTCGGGCTTGAAGCCCGAATAGTAGGTGCCGTTGATCTCGAGCGAGGTCAGCGCCCGCGACGCGAACTCCAGCTCGCGCTTCTGCGTCAGGTCCGACGGATAGAAGACGCCGCGCCACGGCTCATAGGTCCAGCCGCCGATGCCGACGCGAATGGTTCCGGTCATGACTTGCTCCCTGGTCGGCCGAGTGCGATTCTAGCCGGGCGGACCCCGCGTGGGAAACCCGGTTTGGCGGACTCCGGCCGTCGTCTCAGCCGCCGATCAGCATCCGGTAGGCCGCCGTCGCCTGGGCCCGGGCCGCCTCGTCATCGAGCAGCCGCTTCGAATGGCCATAGGCCAGCAATATGCCCTTCCACTGGAACACCAGCGTCTCCAGCGTCGCCTCGTCCGCCTCGGGCCTCAGGGCCCTGAACTCGCGCTTCAGCGTCTTGCCCCAACGCACCCGGTTGTCCTTCAGCTTGTCGCGCAAGGGTCCGGGCCGGTCGTCCAGTTCGGTCGCGGCGGCGGTCAGGGGACAGCCCCCGGGCAGGCGCTCGCTGTCGTTCCAGGCCAGTTCGCGCTCGAACAGCTTCTCCAGTCGCTCGCGCCCGGGGGCGAACGGCTCGGCCGGCTGCCAGACCTCGGCGATGAACCGCTCGGTCATCGTATCCAGCAGGGCCAGTTGCAGCGCCTCCATCGACTGGAAATGCTTCAGCACTCCGCTCTTGGACAGGTTCATCCCGGTCGCGAGGTCGCCCAGGCTGACGCCGGTCATGCCGCGCACGCTGACCTGGCGCATCGCCTCGTCCAGAATCCGCGCCCGCGTGTCCTCGCCCTTGCCCAACGAAATCGCCTCTTGACCAAAAGTGACCGACCGTGCACTTATCGGTGACCGGTCGGTCACTTTTATTCCGGCCCGGCCGGTTTGGAAAGTCCCTTTGGAGGAAGCGCCATGCTTCTCATGACCCTGATCTCGACGGCGGCCCTGATCTCCGCCCAGCCCGCTCCGGCCGTCGCCATCGGCGCCGCCGCCGTCCTGGCCACGCCCGGCGAGGCTCGCAGCGAAATCTTCGACGGCCGCCGCTGGACCTGTGGCCCCGACGGCGTCTGCGTCGCCCGCGGCCCCGGCGTCCCCCAGCCGGCCCTGCGCGAGTGCCGCCGCTTCGTCGCCCGCTTCGGCCTGGTCACCCGCTACGAGCGCGACGGAGAGGCCCTGACCGGGGCGCAGCTGGCCCAGTGCAATACGGCGGCGAGGGGTTGAGGCCGCGCCTCACTCGCCCAGCACGGCCTGAATTCCCGCGATCAGACTTGCGGCCGTGATCGGCTTGGCCACATGGCTGTCCGCCCCCGCCGCCATGGAGTCGGCCCGGTGCTCGGCCATGGCGTTGGCGCTCAGCATGACGATGGGGGTGCGCGGCCGGTGGGGCTTCGACGCCTCGAAGGCGCGGATCGCCCGGGTCGCGGTCAGGCCGTCCATGACCGGCATCTGCATGTCCATCAGCACCACGTCGAAGGTGTCGGACTTGAAGGCCGCGACCGCCTGTGCGCCGTCGTCGGCGGTGACGACCTCGGCGCCCTGGCCGCCGAGGATCAGCTGGACGACCCGCTGGTTGGTCGGGTGATCCTCGGCCAGCAGGACCCTGAGCTGACGGCCCGCGATGGGCGGGGCGGTCGATCCGGGGCCGCTTTCCCGGGCGTCGTACTCGGCCAGGCTGCCGGCGCGATCCAGCGGCAGGACGAAGCGGAAGCGGCTGCCGGCGCCGGGCGTCGACCGGGCCTCGATCGAGCCGCCCATCATCACCACCAGCGAGCGGCAGATGGACAGGCCCAGTCCTGTGCCGCCGAACCGGCGGGTGATGGTGCTGTCGGCCTGGTTGAAGCGTTCGAACAGCCGGGATGCGTGCCCGGCGTTGAAGCCGACTCCGGTGTCCTCGACCGCGATCGCCAGCTGATGCGGCGCCGACGGCGCGTCCGGATCATCAGGCCATGTCTCGACGCGGACCGTGATCGAACCCTCGCTGGTGAATTTGATCGCATTGGACAGCAGGTTCCCAAGCACCTGACGGATGCGGGTGCTGTCGCCCACGAACAGGCCCCGGGCCTCGGGCGCGCGATCGACGCGGAAGGCCAGGCCCTTGTCCTCGGCCCGCGCCCTCATGACCGCCAGAGGCTCCAGGGCCTCTTCCAGATCGAAGGGGCGGGACTCCAGGTCCAGCTGACCCGCCTCGATCTTGGAGACGTCGAGGATGTCGGAGACGAGACGTTCCAGGGTGACGCCCGATCCGCGGATCAGGGAGACCATCTCCGCCTGCTCCGGCGAGAGCGACGTGCGCGACAGCGCGTCGACGATGCCGATGACGCCGTTCAGCGGGGTCCGGATCTCGTGGCTCATATTGGCGAGGAATTCGGACTTGGCCGTGTTGGCCGCCTCGGCCGCGGCCTTGGCGTCGAGCAGCGCCTGCTCGGCGGCGACGCGATCGGTGACGTCGCGGGCGACGGCATAGATGTGGTCCCCGAAGCGGCGCGCGCGCCATTCCAGGGTGCGATAGCTCCCGTCCTTGTGACGATAACGGTTGATATGACCGAGGACCGGGTCGCCGGGGCGCCGGTTCTCCACCTCATCCACGCTGCCGCGCGTTCCCGGCAGATCGTCGGGATGAACCAGCGTCAGCAGCGGGACGCCCCGCATCTCCTCCGGCGTATAGCCCAGCGCCGTGAACCACGATGAACTGACCCGCGCCACCCGGCCGTCGATCTCGCGAATGACCAGCAGGTCCAGCGACACATCGAAGAAGGTGGACAGTTCGGCGCCGGAGCCCGTCGTCGGGCTGGCGAAGAACGCCATGGCTCGGTGCGCCTCGTCCAGTTCCTCTCGCGCGGTGCAACTCATGATACTGTGGTCCCCGACCGTCGCGCCCACCTTGGCGGCGCCGGGTTAAGACCGCCTTGCGTTCTAGTAGGCGAAGTCCCGATACATCCGCGTCAGGTCGCCCTGCCATTCGCCATGGTACAGCGCCAGCAGCCGGTCGGCGGGGGTGATCCCGCTGTCGGCGATGTCTTCCAGCTCGGACAGATAGCCGCGCTCATCGACCATCCCCCCGCTGAATCGCGCGCGGTTCTTCAGCCCCTGCCGGGCGATGTCGACCATGTCCACGGCCACGTCCCGCACCGACCGGCCCGCCACCTCGGCCTTCAGCCCCAGCCGGGTCACGTCGCGGCGCAGGCGCTCGTGGTCGGCGATATCCCAGTCCTTGACCAGGTCCCAGGCGGCGGCCAGCGACGCCCCGTCGTACAGCACCCCGGCCCACAGGGCCTGCAGGGCGCAGATCCGGCTCCACGGCCCGCCGTCGGCCCCGCGCATCTCCAGATACGACTTCAGCCGCACCTCGGGGAAAAGCGTCGTCAGGTGGTCGTTCCAGTCCTTCTTCGTGGCCCGCTCGCCGGGCAGGGCGTCGAGGCCCTCGGTCATGAATTTGCGGAACGACTGGCCCGACAGATCGACATAGGTCTCGCCGCGCTTGGCGAAATACATCGGCACGTCCAGCGCATAGTCGGCGTAGCGCTCGAAGCCGAAGCCGTCCTCGAACACGAAATCCAGCATCCCCGTCCGGTCCGGATCGGTGTCGGTCCAGACATTGGCGCGCGACGACAGGAAGCCGCTCGGCTTGCCCTCGATGAAGGGCGAACAGGCGAACAGGGCGGTGGCGATCGGCTGCAGGGCCAGCGAGGTGCGGAATTTGGCCACCATGTCGGCCTCGTCCGCGAAGTCCAGGTTCGACTGGATGGTGCAGGTGCGCAGCATCATGTCGAGGCCCAGCGACCCCTTCTTCGGCATATAGGCCCGCATGATCGAATAGCGGCCCTTGGGCATGACGGGGATGTCCTCGCGCCGCCACATCGGGTCGAAACCGGCGCCGATGAAGCCGAGGTCCAGCTGGTCCGCGACCTGCTTCACCTCCATCAGGTGCTGGCCGGTCTCGTTGCAGATGTCATGCACATCCTTCAGCGGCGCGCCCGACAGTTCGAACTGCCCGCCGGGCTCCAGCGAGATCGAGGCGGTCATCCCCTCGTCGTTCCTGCGCTCCAGGGCGATGACATGGCCGGCTTCCTCGACGGGCGCCCAGCCGAACCGTTGCAGGCCGGTCAGCATGGCCAGGATGCCGTTCTCGCCCTCATAGGTCGGGCGGCGCAGTGTCGAGCGGTCGAAGCCGAATTTCTCGTGCTCGGCGCCGATGCGCCACTGATCCTTCGGCTTGGCGCCCTTCGCCATGGCGCCGATCAGATCGTCCCGGGAAAGCGGCGCGGCGTCGGTCATGCATTCAGCCCTGTTGTGGCGGCTAGATGGGAGGGAATGCGCCCGCACTCAAGGGGCTATCGCTCCCAATCCCCGACAGCCGCCTGCCACAGGGTCAGGGCGGCGACCGCGGCGGTGTCCGCCCGCAGGATCCGCGGCCCCAACGACACGGCGGTGGCGAAGGGCAAGGCCCGCAGCCGCTCCCGCTCCTCGGGCGAAAACCCGCCCTCAGGGCCGATCAGGATGGCCCACGGTCCCCCGCCCGCCTCCTCCAGCGCACCCATCGCCGGCGCCCCGCCCGTCTCGTCGCAGAACATCAGCCGCCGTCCGGCCTCCCAGCGGTCCAGCAGATCGCCCAGCTTCACCGCCTCGTCGATCATCGGCACGTCCAGCCGCCCGGTCTGCTCGGCGGCCTCGATGGCGATGGCGTCCAGCCGGTCCATCCGCACATGCTGGGTCTGGGTCCGCTGGGTGACCACCAGCCCGACCCGCCGCGCGCCCAGTTCGGTGGCCTTCTCGACCGCGAACTCCAGCGCGGACTTCTTCACCACGGCGATCAGCAGCTGGACGTCCGGCCCCATGGCCTGCGGACGCACCTGTTCCTCCGGCCGCAGCACCACGCCTTTCTTGAGAATCTCGGCGATGACGCAGCGCCACTCCCCGTCGCGCCCGTTGAACACCAGCAGGCTGTCGCCGAGCTTCAGCCGCATCACCTGGGTCAGGTAACGCGACTGGTCCAGCGTCGGCAGGACGGCGGCGTCGGGGGAGAGGGGCGTGGGGACGAATAGTCTAACCATTTATTTCCGCTCATCCCCGCGAAAGCGGGGACCCAGTGCTTTCGTTGCGTACCCTGTCAGGAGCCCTGTCCGTCCTAGAACAGGTCGTCGAAAAGGTCGCGCCAGCCCGGGTTTGTCCGCTCGATCAGTTCCAGTTTCCAGACCCGGTTCCATTTCTTGATCTGGCGTTCGCGAATGAAGGCGGCATGACGGGTGGGGTGCCGCTCGTACCAGACCAACCGCGCACAGCCGTACTTCGCCGTAAATCCCCTAAACCTCTTTTCCTTGTGCTTGATCGTGCGTGAGACAATCGAGTCCGTGGAGCCGGTGTACAGGGTTCCGTTCCGCTGACTGGCGACGATGTAGGTGAAGAAGTCCACACCCCGCTCCAGCAAAAGCACTGGGTCCCCGCTTTCGCGGGGATGAGCGGAAAGGTTGTATAATGTTTACAGCGTCCGCGCGATCAAGAGTTTCATGATTTCGTTCGTCCCGCCATAGATCCGCTGCACCCGCGCATCCTTGTACAGCTGCGCGATCGGATATTCGTTCATGTATCCATAGCCGCCGTGCAGCTGCAGCATCTCGTCGATGACCTCGCCCTGGATGTCGGTGACCCAGTATTTGGCCATGGAGGCCGTGGCGGCGTCCAGCTTGCCCTGCAAATGCAGGCCCAGGCAGTGGTCCACGAACACCTTGGCCACCGTCAGCTTGGTCTTCACCTCGGCCAGTTTGAACTGGGTGTTCTGGAAGTCGATCACGCGCTTTCCGAAGGCCTTGCGCTCCTTCACATAGGCCAGCGTCTCACGCAGCCCGCGCTCGGCCGCGGCCACGCCCTGGGCGGCGATGTTCAGCCGCTCCTGCGGCAGCTGCTGCATCAGCTGGATGAAGCCCTGGCCCTCGCCGCCGCCGATGATGTTCTCGCCCGGGACCTTCACATCGTTGAAGAACAGCTCCGAGGTGTCATTCCCCTCCATGCCGATCTTGTGCAGGTTCCGGCCGCGCTCGAAGCCTTCCGCGCCGTCCGTTTCCACCACGATCAGCGAGGTGCCCTTGGCGCCTTCCGACGGGTCAGTCTTGGCCACGACGATGATGAAATTGGCCAGCTGGCCATTGGTGATGAAGGTCTTGGACCCGTTCACCACATACTGGTTGCCCTGTTTGATGGCGGTGGTCTTGACCCCCTGCAGGTCGGACCCGGCGCCCGGCTCGGTCATGGCGATGGCGCCGACCAGCTCCCCCGACTGCAGCCGCGGCAGCCAGCGCGCCTTCTGCTCCTCGGTGCCGTAGTGCCAGATGTAGGGCATGACGATCGCATTATGCAGCGAGATGCCGAAGTGATCCGCGCCCTTCCAGCCCAGCTGGCGCATCAGCACCACCTCGTGCCGGTAGTCCCCGCCCATGCCGCCGTCTTCCTCGGGCATCGACAGGCCCAGCAGGCCCGCCTCGCCCGACTGGGTCCACAGTTCCCGCGGCACCGACGAGTTGGCCAGCCAGGTCTGCACCGCCTCGGGCGAGGCGTGCTCGTCGATCCATTTGCCGACGCTGTCGGAGAAGAGGACGATCTCCTCTTCCTGCATGAAATCGGGCTCGGGGACGTTGAGGACGTTCATAGGCTCACTCGGCGTTCTCCCTCCCCCTTGTGGGGAGGGTGGCCGCGAAGCGGCCGGGTGGGGGACGCTTGGCGAGGTAATGCTGTCGGCTCAATGCCTACCTTGCCCCACCCGGTCGTCGCTGCGCGCCGACCACCCTCCCCACAAGGGGGAGGGAGAAAGTCAAATCAGAACGCCTCCGCCGGCATCTGCATCAGCACCTCGGCGCCCGTCTTCAGCTTGGCCAGATGGGCGCCCGTGTCCGGCAAAATCCGCTCCACGAAATACCGCCCGGTCATCAGCTTGTTCGCATAGAACGGATCGCTCGACCCCGCATCCACCTGCGCCTGCGCCGCCTTGGCCATCTGCGCCCACATATAGGCCAGCGCCGTCAGGCCGAAGATGTGCAGGTAATCCGTCGAGGCCGCCCCGGCGTTGTCCGGGTTCTGCATCCCGTTCTGCATCAGCCACATCGTGCCTTCCTGCAGCTTCTTCTTGGCGTCGGTCAGGCCGTCGACGAAGGGTTTGATCGGCGTCTCGCCGCCGTTCTCCGACACGAAGGCATCGATGTCGGCGAACCAGGTCATGATCGCCCGGCCGCCGTTGGCCGGCAGTTTGCGCCCCACCAGATCCAGCGCCTGGATGCCGTTGGCGCCCTCGTAGATCATGGTGATCCGCGCATCGCGCAGATACTGCGACGCCGCGAAATGCTCGGTATAGCCGCTGCCGCCGTGCACCTGCATGGCCAGCGAGGCGACATGGAAGCCCTTGTCGGTCAGATAGGCCTTCAGCACCGGGGTGATCAGCCCCATGTAGTCGCGGGCCTTCTGCGCCTCGGCCTCGTCGTTCGAGTGCTGCAGATCGGCCTGCAGCGCGGTCCACAGGGTGAAGGCCTGGCCGCCCTCGACGAAGGCCTTGGCCTCCAGCAGCATGCGCCGCACATCGGGGTGAACCATGATGGAATCCGCCGGACCGTCCGGGTTCTTCGGCCCCGTCAGCGACCGGCCCTGCAGCCGGTCATGGGCGAACTCGACCGCGGCCTGATAGGCGGCGGCGCCGATCGACAGGCCCTGCAGGCCGGTGCCCAGACGCGCCTCGTTCATCATCACGAACATGGCGGCCATGCCCTTGTTCTCGGTGCCCACGAGCCAGCCCCTGGCGTTGTCATAGGCCATGACGCAGGTCGCGTTGCCGTGGATGCCCATCTTGTGCTCGAGGCCGGCGCAGCCGACGCCCGCGTTGCGCTCGCCCAGCGACCCGTCCGCGTTGACGAACACCTTGGGCACCACGAACAGGCTGATGCCCTTGATCCCCGCCGGCGCGCCCTCGATCCGGGCCAGCACCAGATGGATGATGTTGTCGGTGAAGTCGTGCTCGCCCGATGAAATCCAGATCTTCTGGCCGGTGATGTTGTAGCTGCCGTCGCCGTTCGGGACCGCCTTGGTGCGGATCAGGCCCAGGTCCGTGCCGCACTGCGGCTCGGTCAGGTTCATGGTCCCGCCCCATTCGCCCGTGGCCATCTTCGGCAGATACATCGCCTTCTGCTCGTCCGAGCCGTTGGCGTTCAGGCCCCAGTAGGCGCCCGCCGTCAGACCCGGATACATCGAGAAGGCGGCGCTGGCGCCCGCCGTCATCTGGCCGAAGGCCATGGCCACCACGGCGGGCATGCCCTGGCCGCCGTGCTCGGGCAGGGCCGACAGGGCGGGCCAGCCGGCCTCGACCATGGCGTGATAGGCTTCCTTCCAGCCGGTCGGGCCGGTGACCTTGCCGTTATCCCATTTGCAGCCTTCCTGATCGCCGATGCGGTTCAGGGGCGCGATGACCTCCTCGGCGAATTTGGCGCCTTCCTCGAGGATCTGGCCGACCAGGTCCGACGAGACGTCGGCGAAACCGGGCTGGTTGGAATAGCGGTCGATCTCCAGCACCTCGTTCAGGACGAACGTCAGGTCGCGGACAGGCGCCTTGTAGGCCATGGAACTACGCTCTCGCTTTGAAGGGCTGGTGGTGGGGGTCGGGATTCAGCCGGGCCTTGAGCAGGTCGGCGTATTCTTCGGCGCCGGGCAGAAGGTCCGGACGGTATTCGCCCAGCTTCTTCTCCATCACGGCGCAGGCTTCCTCGGCCGTCTCGATGGCGGCGTCGAGGTCTTCGCGCTGTTGCTTCAGCGCGGCGATCTGGGCCCGGTGCCGGCGCAGGGCGACCGACATCTGGTGGGCGTTGTGGTCGTCGTGGTCGTACAGATCCAGCATCTCCTGGATCTCCAGCAGGCTGAAACCGATGCGCCGGCCGCGCAGGATCAGCTTCAGCCGCGCCCGGTCGCGGGCGTCATAGACCCGTGTCTGACCCTTGCGGGCGGGGGTCAGCAGCCCCTTGTCCTCGTAGAATCTCAGGGCGCGCGCGGTCGCCCCGAACTCCCGACAGAGCTGACGGATGGAATAGGTGCGGTGATCGTCGGCGGTCGCCATGGCCAAGTCATAACTTGACGTGCACGTAAAGGGAAGCCTCTAGCGCAGGCAGAAGGGATCAGGCAGTAGGCAGTAGGAAGGGAGAGGGCCGTCAGTTGGTTGGCCAAAGGGCTCGAGCGTCGGCGAGGGGCTCGGTCGCCCTACTGCCTGTTGCCTACTGCCTGACTTCCCGCGCCCGCTTCCACAGCACGACGCCGGTCATGGCGATCAGGATCAGATTGGTCACCGCCGGGCCGACGTCCAGGCCGGACGCGTGCAGCGCCAGCATGACGATCTCCAGCGCCAGCAGGCCGGAGGCGGCCATCACCAGCAGCGGCCGGCCGTGCTTCCACGACACCAGCGGCGCCAGCACCAGCACGGCGAGGACGATCTCGGCGACGCCGAGGCCGCGCACCATGTTCGGCGCCACCAGGGCCGGCCAGCGCATCAGCTCGGCCAGATTGGTCATCGGCTCGCTCAGCTTGGCGTAGCCGGCGGCGATGAAGAACATCGCGATCCATCCCTGGAGCGTCCAGAGGGTCAGGTTGCGATAGCTGGCGTTGAGGCGCGCACGAGCGGGGGTGAGGGTCTGGGTCGACATTTTCGGCACGCCGGGGAGGGCGCTCTCTTGATTTGCAACAGCAGCGATGTCGGATCGCATGACCCGTTCCGCAAGGGCGCGAAGCGTGTGCGTAACCATCCGTGACCGCCTTCTGCGAGAGCTACGGGGCCGAAGCGTGGCCGTATGCATAATTCCTTGTAATCTGACTCCGATTTAGGCGGGGTTAAGCGACAGAACCTGACGGGCGCATCGGACGCCTTGTCATCCCGGCCGAAGCGAAGCGAAGAGCCGGGACGGCCCGCGCCACCCCAGCCATGCCTCCCGGACAGCCCGCTTGGGCTGAGCCGGGAGACAGGTTGAGGTCGCGCTTGTGGTGACCCGTTCAAACAAGCCGTCCTGAGGCAGCCCTTCTTCCGGTTCAGCCCTGCGGGCTGTCCGGAAGCGATGGATTCCTCGCGCTGTGCGTCCCGGATCGCCGCTTTGCGGCGTCCGGCGATGACAAGTTCAGCCTCTGGTTCAGGCCCCACGCTTGGCCGGCCTCGCGAAGGCGCCCGATCTTGCCTTCCAGCGCGCCCCAATCGTCGTCCCGGTCGATCGCGGCCCAGATCGCCTCGACCTCGTCGATCAGCATCTCCTCCGGCTCGGACGCGGCGAACATCGGCGCCTCCAGGCGTTCCGGCCGGTCCGGCGCGTGTTCGAACAGGGCGAAGCGGAAGGCGTCGAACGCCTCGCCCTGATACAGCTTGCCGCGCGGCCCCTGCAGCGCCCGCGCCGAGGAGGCGAAGCCGCCGAACCAGTCGAAGAACAGCGGCTCCCAGCGCAACGCCTCCCCGCCCTCGCGCAGCAGCGCCAGCGCCGCATCCAGCAGTCTCTGGTCCGCCGCCTCGCCCAGGCTCTGTACCCCCAGCCGCGCCAGGAAGACGGCGCGAAGTTCGCGGATATAGGCCGGTCCGAACCCGTTCAGCGCCTCGGTCAGGGGTTCGGCGTCGGCGACCGTCTTCAGCGCCCCGCCCAACTGGGTCAGGGCCCAGAACACCGCCTCCGGCTGGCGCGCGAAGGCGTAGAGGCCGGTCCGGTCGAAATAGGCGGCGGTGAAGCCCGGCTCATAGTGCGGCAGGAACCGCCACGGCCCATAGTCGAAGCTCTCGCCCGTGACGTTCAGATTGTCGGTGTTCAGCACCCCGTGGACGAAGCCCGCCGCGATCCACCGCGCCGCCAGCCGGGCCGAGGCCTCGACCACGGCCCGAAGGAAGCCGGCCGTGTCTCCGGCCGCCACCGCCGGGTGGTAGAGCGACCGCGCATGTTCGACCAGCGCCTCGACCATGTCGGCCCGGCCCAGATACGCCGCTCGCTGGAAGGTCCCGAACCGCACATGGCTGTGCGACAGCCGCACCAGAACCGCCGACCGGGTCGGCGACGGCTCGTCCCCGCGTTCCAGTTCCTCCCCGGTCTCGATCAGCGACAGGGCGCGGCTGGTCGGGACGCCCAGCGCCTCCAGCATCTCCGCGGCCAGCACCTCGCGCACCCCGCCCTTCAGCGTCAGCCGTCCGTCTCCGTCGCGCGACCACGGCGTCTGCCCGGAGCCTTTGGTCCCGAGATCGAGCAGCCGCCCCCGGTCGTCCCGCAGCTGCGCCGCCAGAAAGCCCCGCCCGTCCCCGAGGTCGGGATTGTAGGTGCGGAACTGATGCCCGTGGTAGCGCATGGCCACTGGCCCCGGCTGGCCGGGCAGGGGCTCGAACCGGCCGAAATGGGCGATCCATTCGGCGTCCGCCAGCGTCTCCAGCCCGACCGTGGCCGCCGCCCGGTCATTGCGATGGCGCAGGAT
>CALRJO020000080.1:0-12320 GCA_943367565.1 Brevundimonas vancanneytii | reverse complement strand
CGGCGAGGATGACGACGACAGCGAGAGCGGACGCCGCCGTCGCCGGGGCCGCCGCGGCGGACGCCGGGTGCGCGAGGAAGGCGGCGAGCGCGACGGCTTCAACTGGGTGCGCGGCCGTACTCCGTCGCTCGAGGACCCCTATGTCTGGTTCGATCCGATCAATCCCGAGCGGACCGAGGTCGCTGCAAGCGGCGGCGGGGCCGCGACATCGGCGACAGACGTCGATGAAGTCGTCGGCGAACGGCCCGAGGGCGAGATCGGCGGGGAGCGCGGTCCGCGCTCGCGCCGCCGGCGTGGTCGTGGTCGCGGCCGGGATCGTGGCGAGCAGGGCTTGACCCACGAGGTCAAGGTCGAGACCCGCGCGACCAACGAAGGCATGCCGCCGGACGGCTCGCCCGACACCCCGATGGCCGTGGTCATCGACGACGCCGCGGACGCACCTCCCGTCGTCATGGCCGAGGAACCCAAGCGTCGCCGCGTGCGCCGCAAGGTTTCGGCCAGCGCCACCGAGGCGTCGGCGTCCGAGCCCACCTCGCTCGTGGAGCCCAATGAGATCGAGCCCGCCGGCGAACCGGCGGTCCTCGACGTCATGCCGGAGGAAGCCGCGGCCGAACCCGGGGCCGCGCCCGAAAGCCCGCCTGAGTCCAGGGCCGCGGCGGTCGCCGAGCTCACGCCGGCGCCGCAGCCTGAAATCGACGTCGCCGCCCTGATCGCGGACGACCCGAACCAGATCGTGGCGCCGCCCGAGAAGCCCAAGCGCGGATGGTGGCGCCGCTGAATGGCCGTGATTAGATAGTGAGGATTGCTGCGGGGGCGTTCTGGGTATGAGGAGTTCGGCGTGAACTGGTTGTCCCGCAATGCCTTCCGCGTGACGGGCGTCGCCGCCGCCGTCGGCCTTGTGCTGGCGGCGGCCTCGCCCGCCTCGGCCCAGAGCGCGATCCGGGACACCGAGATCGAGGGCATCATCCACGAATGGTCCGCCCCGGTGTTCACCGCCATGGGGCTGGAGCCGTCCGAGGTCGAGATCCTGCTGATCAACGACAATGACCTCAACGCCTTCGCCACTCGCGGCCGGATCATGGGCCTCAACACCGGCCTCATCCGCAGAACCCGTTCGGCCAATGAGCTGCTGGGCGTGATCGCGCATGAGGCGGGGCATATCCGGAACCGCCACACCCTGCGCGACGGAGCCCAGGGCGCCGGCATGCAGCCGATGCTGATGACCATGGCCCTCGGCGCCCTGGCCCTCGCGGCGGGCTCGCCCCAGGCCGGCGCGGTCCTGCTCGGCAACAGTCAGTATTTCGGCACCCTCAGCGCCCTGCGCTATATGACCCACCAGGAAGGCGAGGCCGACAACACCGGCGCCCGGGCGCTGGAGAACGCGGGTGAATCGGGTCGCGGCCTGGTCAGCTTCTTCGAGAATTTCCGCTCGCAGGAAGTCTTCTCCGACGCCCGCCGCTTCCCCTATTTCCGCAGCCACCCCCTGTCCTCGGCCCGCATCGAGAACCTGCGCCGCTTCGTGGCTGAACAGTCCAACTATGATCGCGTGGAAAGCCCGGAGAGAGCCGCCCAGCACGCTCTGATCCTGGCCAAGATCCATGCCTTCATGGACGAGCCCAACCAGACCCTTCGCGCCTATCCCGAGAGCGACGTTTCCCTGCCCGGGCGCTATGCCCGGTCCATCGCCTGGTATCGCGACGGCCAGACGGAAAAGGCGCTGTCCGCCGTCGACGAACTGTTGGCCGAACAGCCCGAGAATCCCTATTTCTGGGAGCTGAAGGGCCAGATCCTGTTTGAGGAAGGCCGGCCCGCCGAGGCTATCGGCGCCCATCAGCGCTCGGTCGAACTGATGCCCGACGCCCCCCTCCTCCGGATCAACCTCGCCCACGCCCTGATCGAAACCCACGATCCGACAAGGCTGGATCAGGCCATCGCCGAGCTGAAACGGGCCACCGCGCTCGAGAACGACAACACCATGGGCTGGCGTCTGTTGAGCCAGGCCTATGCCAGCCAGGGCAAGGAAGGCGAGGCCCGGCTCGCTTCCGCCGAGATGTATTTCGCCGCCGGAGCCGAACGGGAAGCCACCCAGTTCGCCCTGCGCGCCCGCGACATGCTGCGGCCCGGCACGATGGAATGGACCCGCGCCATGGACATCGTCTTCGCCTCGGGCGCGACCCAACAGGACATCGACGACGTCGACCGTCGCAACAGCCGCCGCGACCGCGGCGGCGTCATTCCCGCCGGCTGAGCCTTCGCACCGAGACCTGTATGACCGAGACGTCCGAGACCCCACGCGGCGGCATCCTGACGGGACAGCGCGCCGGCATGGCCGCCCTGGCGGTGTCCGTCGTCGCCCTCGTGCTGGCCGCCGCCCCCTATGCCACCGGCCGCGACTTTGACGGCCGGGTCCGCTCATATCTGCTCGAGAATCCCGAAATCCTGCAGGAAGTCAGCGTCGCCCTGCAGGCGAGGGAAGAACGTGCCCTGGTTGAACAGATCAACCAGCGCGCCGCATCCAATCCGTCCCTGCTCGCCGCCGATCCGCGTGATCCGGCCTTCGGCCCCGCCGATGCGAAGGTGACGGTGGTCGAGTATTTCGACTTCCGCTGCCCCGGATGCAAGCTGACCGCGCCCGAGGTTCTGCGCCTGATGGAGGCCCATCCCGACGTCCGCTTCGTCTTCAAGGACTGGCCGATCCTGGACCGGGGAACCGAGGATACGTCCCATTACGCGGCCCGCGCCGCCCAGGCCGCCCACCGGCAGGGCGAATATCTGCCGGTGTTCCGGGCCCTGATGGCCGAGCCGGCGCTGAACAAGGCCGCGATAGATCGCATCCTCGCCGCCAACGGCGTCGCGATGCCCACCGCAAGGGCCGCGATGGCCAGTCCCGAGATCGCCCGCCATTTGGCCGATATCCAGATGTCCGCAGCCGGACTGGGCCTGCGGGGGACGCCGACCTTCTTCATCAACGGCCGGGCCAGCGCCAGCATCCAACCAGCCGATATCGACCGCGCCATCCGGGCGGCGAAGGCCGGCTAGACGGATCAGGCTCCAGGCTCCGTCATCCGATCGCGCCGACGCAGCCTTCGTCGCCGCCGACCGGTAATCTCGTGTCGGTCAGCGAGAGGGTCCATCCGTGGTGGGTCGCCAGACCCCGCCGCCGGATGCCTCCGCCGTCCCCGGCGTCTCCACCGGCGTCGACAATGACCCGTCGCCCCGTCGGCAGGGCCGCGGGATCGATCCGCCCGACCGCCAGCGCCGACGGCGTCTCGCCGCCGAAGCCGTCGAACACGCTCAGCATCGCCCATTCGCGCCGCAGGCCCGTCCACCAGGCGTCATCGGCGTTGACCGCCAGCACGGCCACGCCGTGGCCCTCGGCAGCCCAGGCCAGGGCGGCCCGGGGATCGCGAACGGCGCGCATGTCGGCGGCCGCGCCGAAGCGCAGCCGGGCGCCGTCGAACGCCCGCGTCGGCTCCACCGGAGACCACACCTGGACCTTGATCCGCCCCTGACGGGCCAGGCCCCAGCCGACGATCTGCCGCCAAAGGCTCCCCACCGCCTCCCGATTGTCGGGACGGGCGCGGTCGAGCATGCGCGCCAGCACCGCCTGTTCGCGGTCCGGTCGCAGTTTGACATGGGGTCCGGCGGGCGCGTCCTTGGCCTGGCCGACGCGGTCGGCGATGGCCAGGCGGCGTTCGAACAGCGCCAACAGTTCGTCATCGAGTTGATCGATCTCATGGCGCAGGGCGGCGAGCGCCATATGTTCGGGCGATATCTCGGTCGGCGCGGGCCAGACTTGCTGGAGGGCGGGCTTGGTACAGGAAGGAGACACGGGATTGGCTTTCGATTTCGATGGAGGCAAGGGGGTTTGCGTACCGCCGCCCCGTCCCGGGGCGGTCGCCGGCGAGGCGGTCAGGACGAAGTCCCCGACGCCTCAGCCGGCGTATCGAAAGCCGTAGAAATACACGTCCGCGGCCGCGGAAACGCGGGCGAATGCAGTCGCAGCGATGGCTTGCGAGCGGACCATGCTGTCCAAAGGACGCACGGATCGTGCGGCGTCAAGCCGGCTTGGCGCTCAACAGGACAAAACGCGTGCGGTTGTCTTCGGAATCCTGGATGTCGTTGCGCAAAATCGACAATTCATAGACTTCGGCGGCCCGCGACGGGGCCACGGCGGCCCGGCTGACGTCGCCTGCTTCCGCCACCGCCCGCGCGGCGCCGGCGGTGTCAAAGGCCTCGGCCGGGGTGATGCCCAGCGCCGCGAGCGAGGCCGGGCATTGCCGCAGGGCGACCGGATGACTTTCCGCGGTCTTCACGGTCCGCAGACTGGCCCCGGCAGGGGCCATCAGCGCCAGACGGATCGGACGCCAGACCTCGGACACCACCTTGAGATTCGCGGCCTCCACCAATGTCGCGGCCGGCTCGACGCGTCCGATGGTCGTGTTCTCGACCGGGATCAGGGCGCAGCCGACCTCCCCGGTCTTGAGCGCGTCGAGGGCGGCCTCGAACGTGTCGTAGGCCACGGCTTCGTCCCACGGCCGCAGATCAATGCAGGCCTCGTGGCTGAACGCCCCCGGCGCGCCCTGATAGGCGCAGCGGCCGCCTCCGGCCTCCAGTTCCGCGTCGTCGCCCTCAGGCCTGCCGACGCCCTCCATCTCAGGCCGCTTCCGACTGGGCGCGTCGTCCGGCCTTCAGCCGCTCGGCGACCAGGAAGGCCAGTTCCAGCGCCTGGTCGGCGTTCAGCCGGGGGTCGCAATGGGTGTGATAGCGGCTGGACAGGTCGTCCTCGGTCAGAGCCTGGGCGCCGCCGATGCATTCGGTGACGTTCTGGCCGGTCATCTCCAGATGGACGCCGCCGGGGTGGACGCCCTCGGCCTCGGCCACATCGATGAAGCCCTTCACCTCTCCGAGGATGCGTTCGAACGGCCGGGTCTTGTAGCCGTTGCCGGCCTTCAGCGTGTTGCCGTGCATCGGGTCGATCGACCAGACCACGCGACGGCCCTCGGCCTTCACCGCCCTCATCAGGCGGGGCAGGCGATCGTGCACCTTGTCCGCGCCGAAGCGGCCGATCAAGGTCAGGCGGCCGGGGATGTTGTCGGGATTCAGTACGTCGATCAGGGCCAGCAGGTCGTCCGGCTCCATGGTCGGCCCGCATTTCACCCCGATCGGATTACGGATGCCGCGGGCGAACTCGATGTGGGCGCCGTCCAGCTGGCGGGTGCGCTCGCCGATCCAGACCATATGGGCCGAGGTGTCGAACCATTCGCCGGTCGCCCCGTCCAGCCGGGTCAGCGCGCCCTCGAGGTTCAGCAGCAGGGCCTCGTGGCTGGTGAAGACCTCGACCCGGCTGAGGTCCGGATGGCTCTCGGGCGTGACGCCGACGGCCTCCATGAAGGCGAGGGCCTCGGTGATCTTGTCGGCCAGTTCGCGGTATTTGTGGCCATAGGCGCTGTCGGCGGCGAAGCCCATGGTCCAGCGGTGGATGTTGTAGAGGTCGGCGTAGCCGCCGCCGGCGAAGGCGCGCAGCAGGTTCAGGGTCGAGGCCGACTGGTTGTAGGCCTTCAGCAGGCGCTGGGGGTCCGGCAGCCGCTCTTCCGGCGTGAAGGCCATGCCGTTGATGATGTCGCCGCGATAGCTGGGCAGGGTCTCGTCGCCGATCGTCTCCAGCGAGGAGGAGCGCGGCTTGGCGAACTGGCCGGCGATCCGGCCGACCTTCACCACCGGCTTGCGGCCGGCGAAGGTCAGAACCACGGCCATCTGCAGGATCAGGCGGAAGGTATCGCGGATATTGTCGGTCGAGAATTCCTTGAAGCTCTCCGCGCAGTCTCCGCCCTGGAGCAGAAAGGCCTCTCCGGCCTCGACCTGGGCCAGTTTGGCGGTCAGCCGCCGCGCCTCGCCGGCGAACACCAGCGGCGGCAAGGCCCGAAGTTCATCCTCGACGCGCGCCAGGGCGGCCATGTCGGGATAGTCCGTCGGCATCTGCACGACGGGCTTCGATCTCCAGCTTTCGGGGGTCCAGCGCATACTCATGCGGCCAAGATAGGCGGACGGTGGTCTCTGGACAATGAACGCGGTGTCGCGTTCGTCAGCCCGCCGACATATTCCCCGGCTGCTGCTTGTCCTTCAGCGTCACCAGTTCCTCGGCCATGGTCGGGTGGACGGCGCAGGTGGCGTCCCATTGCGCCTTGGTCAGCCCCGCCTTCACGGCGATGGCGGCCAGCTGGATCATCTCGGGCGCCTCGGGTCCGACGATATGGACCCCGACCACCCTCTGGCTCTGGGCGTCGACGACCAGTTTCATCAGCACCCGCTCGTCCGAGCCGGTGAAGGCGTATTTCATGGGCCGGAAACGGGTCAGATAGACATCGACCTCGCCCGGACAGCTGTGCCGCGCCTCGCTCTCGGTCAGGCCGACGACGCCGACCGGAGGCTGGCTGAACACGGCGCTGGCGACAGCCTCGTAGTCGAACGCCTGCGGGTTGTCGCGATAGACCGTCTCGTGAAAGGCCACCGCCTCGCGGATCGCCACGGGGGTCAGGTTCATCCGGTCGGTCACGTCGCCGATGGCCCAGATACTTGCAGACGTTGTTTTCGACAGCGCGTCGACCTTGATGGCCCCGTCGTCATTCAGTTCGACCCCGGCGGTCTCGAGACCCAGCGCCTTGACGTGCGGGACGCGGCCGGTGGCGAACATGACCACATCGGTCTCGAGCTTCATGCCGTTCTCCAGCACATTGACCAGCCCGGTATCCGTCTTCTCGATGGCCTCGTGCTGGCAGCCCAGAATGACCTTGATGCCGCGCTTCTCGATCTCCCCGGCCAGATGGGCGCGCACATCGTCGTCGAAGCCGCGCAGGATGTTGGGGCCGCGGTAGATCAGGGTGGTCTCGACCCCGAGTCCCGCGAAAATGCCCGCGAACTCCACGGCGATATAGCCGCCGCCCGCGATCAGGATGCGTTTGGGCAGCTCCGGCAGGTGGAAGGCCTCCTCGGAGGTGATCGCGTGTTCCACGCCCGGCAGCCCTTCCGGAACCCAGGGCCGTCCCCCCGTGGCGATCAGAATCTTCTCCGCCGTGAACGTCTGGTCCTTGCCCAGGATTTCCACCGTGTGGGCGTCCTTCAGCACGGCGCGGCCATGGATCAGATCGACCCCGGCCTTTCCGAGGTTGGCGGCGTAGATCCCCGACAGGCGGGCGATCTCGACATCCTTGGTCTGGAGAAAGGTCGGCCAGTCAAAGGTCGCGTCGACAGTCCAGCCATAGCCCCCGGCGGTCTCGAACTGGTGGGCGAAGTCACTGGCCATAACCATGAATTTCTTGGGCACGCAGCCGCGGATCACACAGGTGCCGCCGACCCGGTGCTCCTCGGCGATGGCGACACGCTTGCCGCCCAGGGCGGTCAGCCGCGCCGCGCGCACGCCGCCTGAACCGGCGCCGATGACGAACAGGTCGTAGTCGTAGGTGTCAGGCACAGCGCATTTCCCGAAAGGTCAGGCAGGGCAGGTAGCTATCCCGCCCCCGCCCGGCAAGCCGCACCATGCCGGAATGGTCGCCATCGGGCGTGTCCTGCGGAACTCGGTGCGCGCCCGGGACGCTGTGGCGCGTCTTTTCGCGTTGACCGTGTCCGCCCCGGCGCCCTTAGTGACCGCCAGAATATCAAATCAGGCCGTGCACCATGATTGAACTGTTCCTGGCGGGCGTATTGCTCGCGACGCCGCCCCAGACCCCCGCCCCCGCCGTGAGCCAGGATCCGGTCCAACTGGAGGACGTGATCGTCTCCGGGCGGTCGCTGGACAGCCTGATCCGCGATTTCGTCGGCGAGGTGGCCGAGCCCAACCGCAACCGCGGTCTCGCGCGCTGGGAGGATCGCATCTGTGTCGGCGTGGCGAACCTCGAAGGCGAGATCGCCCAGTATCTGTCAGACCGGATCTCGACCGTCGCCACGGACCTGGGCCTCGACGCGGGGGCGCCGGGCTGCACGCCCAACCTCCTGGTCATCGCCACCGCCGACGCCGGTGACCTCGCCCGCCAGCTCACCGAGGAACGGCGCCGCGCCTTCCGTATGGGCGGCGCCGGCATGGACCGCGGCGGCGCGGCCCTGCGCGACTTCGTCGAGACGGATCGGCCCGTGCGCTGGTGGCAGATGAGCATCCCGGTGGATTCCGAGACCGGGGACATTGCAGTCCGCATTCCCGGCGTGTGCACGGGCGACTGTCTAGACGCCGCGGATTACGCGCCCCAGACCGCGGTCGCCTCGGCCTCCCGCCTGACCACCCAGATCGTCGACAACCTGACCCGCGCGATCATCATCGTCGATGTCGATCAGGTGTCGGGCGTCTCGGCCCTTCAACTGGCTGATTATATCGCCATGGTGTCGCTAGCCCAGATCGACCCCACCGCCGACACCAGCAGCTATGCCTCGATCCTCAACGTCTTCGCGGCCCCCGAGGCGAGCGACAGCCTGACCGACTGGGATCTGGCCTATCTCGGCGGCCTGTACGCCGCCGAGCGGACCCAGGTCGGTGCGCGGGCCGGACGGAACGAGATCGTAAACTCGATCCGCCGCTCGCATGAGCGACTGCGGGATCAGGAGTCCGAAGCCGAGGCCGCCGGCGACTGACTCCCGGCCGTCCGAGCGCCGGCCACCACGACATTTGCGTTGGCCGACGACGCCTGTTCCCGTTGACCGTGTTCTTCATCTCGCCCTATGGTGGCTGACCATGGTCGGTGGAGGGTTGGGTCTTGATCGAACTGTTGATCGCCGGAGCGCTTCTCGCGGCTCCTTTCCCCGCACTTGAGGACGCCCCCGGCCTGACGGCCGTGAGGCAGGATCCGACGGCCGCAAGGCCAGCGGTCCAGCTGGAAGATGTGGTCGTGTCCGGACAGCCGCTGGACAGGATGATCTGGGATTTCGTCGGTGAGGTGGCCGAGCCCAACCGGGACCGCGGCCTCGCGCGCTGGCCAGATCGCGTCTGTGTCGGCGTGGCGAATCTGGACGGCGAGATCGCCCAGTATCTGTCAGACCGGATTTCAACGGTCGCCACAGACATGGGCCTCACAGCCGGCGCTCCGGGCTGCACTCCGAACATACTGGTCATCGCCACCGCCGACGCCGAAGGCCTGGCCCGGCAGCTCACCGTGGAACGCCGCCGCGCCTTCCGAATGGGCGGCGCGGGCATGGACCGGGGCGGGGCGGCGCTTCGCGACTTCGTGGCCACGGCCAGACCGGTGCGCTGGTGGCAAATGGCGATGCCCGTCGATTCCGAGACGGGCGGGCGGGCCGTCCGCATCCCCGGAGACTGCGAGGGGGTCCAATGCGCCGGGGGCGACGATTCAGCCATGGCCTTCGCACCTCATATCAAGGTGTTCGCGGCCTCGCGTCTGCGGACCCAGATTGTCGACAACCTGATCCGGGCGCTGGTGATCGTGGACGTGGATGAGGTGCAGAACGTCTCCGCCCTGCAACTGGCCGACTATATCGCCATGGTGTCGCTGGCCCAGATCGATCCGAACGCAGACACCAGCGGCTTTGCCTCGATCCTCAACGTGTTTGACGCTCCGGGAAGCAGCGACAGCCTGACCGACTGGGACAAGGCCTATCTCAACGGCCTTTATGCTGCAGAGCGAAATCAGCTTGGCGAGCGCGCCGCCCGCAGCGACGTCGTTGACTCAATCCGTCGTTCGCATCGGGAGTTGCGCGAAGACGACAACACGGCAGGACCCGCCGCCGACAACTAGGTCGCCATCAGGGGGCCAGCACCTCGACCCCGTCGTCCACGCCGATGATCGCCTCGTCGGCGAGGTCGAGGAACAGGCCGTGTTCGACCACGCCCGTGATCAGCTTCAGATCGTCGGCCAGCCGCACCGGGTCGTGAATGGCGACGCATTTCGCGTCATAGATCAGGTTGCCGCCGTCGGTGCGCACCAACCCCCGCTCGGCCGTCCGCACCCGCGCCGGCATGGCGATGTCATGGTCGGCCAGCACATCGGCGATGCGGTTGGCCGTGGTCTTGTGGCCGAAGGCGACCACCTCGATCGGCAGGGCGAAGGCGCCCAGCACCGGCACGACCTTGGCCTTGTCGGCGATCACCAGACAGCGCGCCGAGGCCTCCCACACCAGCTTCTCGCGCAGCAGGGCCGCCCCGCCGCCCTTGATCAGGGCCAGGCCGGGTCCGACCTCGTCGGCGCCATCGACGGTCAGATCGATGCGCGGCGTGTCCTCCAGCGTTGACAGGGTCAGGCCCAATTCGCGGGCGAGTTCCGCCGTCGCTTCCGAGGTCGGGACGCAGCGCAGGCCGGTCAGATTGCGGGCGGCCAGCGCCTTGACGAACCAGGCCGCGGTCGAGCCGGTGCCGAGGCCCACCACCATCCCGGCCTCGACGCGGAGGGCGGCGGCCTCTCCGGCCCGGCGCTTCTGATCGTCCGCGCTCATTTCGCCTTCGCCGCTTTCTTCGCCCGCATCGTGTCCATGAAGCGCGCCGCCCAGCCGGCCTTCCCCGTCTGCTCGCTACGTCCCAGGGCGAGATCCCCCGGCGCCACGTCCCCGGTGATCACCGACCCCGACCCGACCATGGAGCCCGCCCCGATGGTCACCGGCGCCACCAGCGAACTGTTCGACCCCACGAAGGCCCCCTCGCCCACCGTGGTGCGGTGTTTGAAGAAGCCGTCGTAATTGCAGAAGATCGTGCCGGCGCCGATGTTGGCCCCCGCCCCCACCGAGCCGTCGCCCAGATAGGCCAGGTGGTTGGCCTTGGCGCCCGGGCCCATGGTGACGTTCTTCACCTCGACGAAATTGCCGACCTTGACTCCCTCGCCCAGGTCCGCGCCGGGTCGCAACCGCGCATAGGGTCCGACCTCGGCCCCGGCTGCGACCGCCGCCCCCTCGATATGGCTGAAACTGCGGATGCGCGCCCCGCCGGCGATCCGCGTGCCGGGCCCGAACACCACATAGGGCTCGATCGTGGTCCCGCCGCCCACCTCGGTGTCGAACGAGAAATGCACCGTCTCCGGGGCCGCCATGGTCACCCCCGCCGCGAGAAAGGTTTCGCGCTGCACCTTCTGGAACAGGGCCTCGGCCACCGCCAGTTCGGCCTGGGCGTTGACGCCCATGACGGCGTCCTCGCCCGCAAAAACCACGCGGGTCGGTTCGCCGCGCTTGCGGGCCAGTTCGACCACGTCGGTCAGATAGTATTCGCCCTTGGCGTTATCGTTGCGGACCTCGGCCAGAAGTTCGAACAGCAGGGCCGACGGCGCGGCCATGACGCCCGAATTGCAGGCGGTGACCGTCAACTGGTCGGGCGAGGCCTCCCTGTGCTCGACGATGGCTTCCAGCCCCCCGTCGGCGTCGACCAGCAGGCGGCCGTAGCCGGTCGGGTCGCGCGCCTCGAACCCGACCACCGTCACGCCTTCGGTCGCGGCGAACACCGGCTCGATGTCCGCGGCCTTCAGCAAGGGCACGTCGCCATAGGTGATCACCACCTGCCCCGCGAACCCGGCGAGGGCCGCCTCGGCGCAGCGGACGGCGTGGCCGGTGCCGATCGGCGGATCCTGCACCGCGATCGCCGTCTCGCCGAGCCGCTTCACCACATGGGCGCGGACCTCGGGCGAGTGGTCGCCGACCACCACCACGATCCGCTCGCAGCCCAGGGCCTCGGCCGCGTCGATGGCGTGGTCCAGCATGGCGCGGCCGCCGACCGGATGCAGCACCTTGGGCAACGGCGACTTCATCCGCGTGCCCTGGCCGGCGGCGAGAATGATGGCGGCCCGGGGCGTGGGAGTGCTGGTCATGAATCGGTCCGGCGGTTAGTCGTCGCCAGCGGTCTAGCCCATCCCGGCGGCCGACGGGAGATGTCGATGAGCGTGCGCGACCTTGAAGGCTGGACCATCGCCTTCGACCTGGACGGCACCCTGGTGGATTCCGCCCCGGACCTGATCGGCACGCTGAACCGCATGCTGGCGCCGCGCGGCTACCCGCCCGTGCCCCTGTCGTCGGCCCGCCATCTGGTCGGCCACGGCGCGCGGGCCCTGTTGCGTCACGGCTTCGCCGAGGCCGGCGCGGTCTGGGACGAGGCGGCGGAGCCGGAGCTGTTCGACTGGTTCATCGAGGACTACATCGTCCATATCGCCGACGACAGCCGGGCCTTCGAGGGCGTGGTCGAGACCCTCGACCATCTGTCTGCGCGCGGCGCCCTGCTGTGCGTGGCCACCAACAAGCGCACCGACCTGGCCGAGGCCCTGATCGACGCCCTCGAGCTGACGCACCATTTCGTCGTGGTCGCCGGCCCGGACCGGGTCAGCGCCCGAAAGCCCGACGGCGCCCAT
>CALRJO020000079.1:0-12677 GCA_943367565.1 Brevundimonas vancanneytii | reverse complement strand
CGGGAAGGCGATGACCTCGCGGATGGCGGTCTGGTTGGCCAGCAGCATGACGATGCGGTCGATGCCGGGGGCCAGTCCGCCGTGCGGCGGCGCGCCGTAGCGGAAGGCGTTGAGCATGCCGCCGAACTGGTCCTCGACCACCGAGGCGTCATAGCCGGCGATCTCGAAGGCCTTGAGCATGATGTCGGCCTTGTGGTTCCGGATCGCGCCCGAGCACAGCTCATAGCCGTTGCAGACGATGTCGTACTGGTAGGCGAGGATGTCGAGCGGGTCTTTCGTCTGCAGCGCCTCCATCTCGCCCTGCGGCATGGAGAAGGGGTTGTGCGAGAAGTCGACCTTCTTCTCTTCCTCGCTCCATTCGAACATCGGGAAGTCGACGATCCAGCAGAATTTGAACTCGTCGTCCGAGATCAGGTTCAGGTCCTGACCGACCTTGGTGCGGGCGGTTCCGGCGAATTTATAGAAGACGGCCGGGTCGCCGGCGGCGAAGAAGGCGGCGTCGCCCTTGCCCATGGCCAGGGACTTCATCAGGGCGTCCGTGGCCTCGGCGCCGAGGTTTTTGGCGATCGGCCCGCCCCAGGCCCCCTGGTCCTCGGACCAGAAGATGTAGCCGAGGCCCGGCTGGCCCTCGCCCTGGGCCCAGGAGTTCATCCGGTCGCAGAAGGCGCGCGAGCCGCCGGTCGGGGCGGGGATGGCCCAGACGGCGTTCTTCGCGTCGGCCGCGAGGATCTTGTTGAACAGGCCGAAGCCGCCGTCGCGGAAATGATCGCTGACGTCATGCATCTCGATCGGGTTGCGCAGGTCCGGCTTGTCGGTGCCGAACATCGCGATGCTCTCCCGGTACGGGATGCGGACGAAGGGATAGGGATCGACCGTCTTGCCGTCGGCGAACTCCTCGAACACGCCGTGCATGACGGGTTCGATGGCGGCGAAGACATCCTCTTGCGTGACGAAGCTCATCTCGACGTCGAGCTGGTAGAATTCCAGCGAGCGGTCGGCGCGCAGGTCCTCGTCGCGGAAACAGGGGGCGATCTGGAAATAGCGGTCGAAGCCCGAGACCATGAGCAGCTGTTTGAACTGCTGAGGCGCCTGCGGCAGGGCGTAGAATTTGCCCGGATGCAGGCGCGACGGCACCAGGAAGTCGCGCGCGCCCTCGGGCGACGAGGCCGTCAGGATCGGCGTCTGGTATTCGAGGAAGCCCTGCTCGACCATACGCTGGCGGATCGAGGAGATGACGCGCGAGCGCAGGACGATGTTCTTGTGCAGGGTCTCGCGGCGCAGGTCGAGGTAGCGGTGCTTGAGGCGGATGTCCTCGGGGTATTCGGGCTCGCCGAAGACCGGCAGGGGCAGTTCGGCGGCCTCGGACAGGACCTCGACGCCGGTGACGCGCAGTTCGATCTCGCCGGTCGGCAGGTTGGGGTTCACCACCGAGCCTTCGCGGGCCACGACCTCGCCGTCGACGCGGATGACGCTTTCGGCGCGCAGGCGTTCGACGGCCTCGAAGCCGGGCGTCTCGGGGTGCAGCACCAGCTGGGTCAGGCCGTAGTGGTCGCGCAGATCGATGAACAGCAGGCCGCCGTGGTCGCGCTTGCGATGCACCCAGCCGGACAGGCGGACATTGGAGCCGGCGTCGGTCAAACGGAGGGCGCCGCAGGTGTGGGAGCGGTAGGCGTGCATGGGCGGTTCGTCTTGGATTACAGGCCGCAAGGGGCGCAATTCGGGAGGCCGGAAGGGCGCATCATCGCCCCGGAAAGTCAAGGTTCGCGGGCCTCAAGCGGGTCAAAAGGCGCGACCCATCTGAAAATCCCGAAAAGCTGTCTTGTCGATACATTCGCCCCTCCGTCCGCTGTTGGTCAGCCCAGGCTAGCCGAAGGAAACGTCAGGATCGGACGCAGGCGGGATTCCAGCCGCCTCCGGGGGCGGCGTGAAGGGCGAAAAGACAGGTCGGGGGATCGGGATGGGCCGGAAGATCGGGGGCGCGAGTGGAGCCGCGCATCCACAGCCGCGTGAGCTTGTCCACGGGCGTGCAAGGCGTCATGGCCCGCGTCTGCTATGAGGAGATCGATGACCGCCCGCGCCACGCCCGCCGACCAGATGCGACTGCCGTTGCAGAGCGACCTGCCCGAGGGGGCCGAGGGGTTCGTGGTGTCAGACTGCAACCGGGCCGCGGTCGAGGCGCTGGCGGACTGGCCCAATCTGATCGGTGGGGTGATGGCGATCTGTGGGCCGGCGGGGTGCGGCAAGAGCCGGCTGGGGCAGGTCTGGGCCGAACGGGTCGGGGCCGTGGCCTTGCACGGGGCCGAGGTTTCGCTGATCGACCCCGCGGAGATCGAGGGGCGGCCGGTGCTGCTGGACCGGGCGATGGACGCCGATGACGAGACCCTGTTCCACCTGATCAACCTGACCCAGGCCACCGGCGGCGCCCTGCTGCTGGTCTCGCGCCCGGCGCCCTCGGCCTGGGCAGTCGCCCTGCCCGACCTGCGCTCGCGGCTGGACGCGGTCATCAGCGTGCCGATGGAGGCGCCGGACGACGCGGTGCTGTCGGCCATGCTGGAGGCGCGGTTCGCGGAACGGGGCATCCGACCGCAGAAGGATGTCATTCCCTATCTGCTGCGAAGGATCGACCGGTCGGCGGCGGCGGCGGCGGCGGTGGTCGAACGGCTGGACGCCCTGCACAGGCCAGTGACCCGGACGCTGGCGCGGGCGGTGGTGGAGGGGGCGGAGGAGAGCGGGGAACTGTTTGAGTAGGCGATCCGCTTTCTCCCTCCCCTTCATGGGGAGGGACGGCGAAGCGGAGCGGAGCGGAGCCTGGGTGGGGACGTGAGAAACTGCCGACATCCGCGCCTGAGGCTGCAATTCCCCACCCGGATCGCTGGCGCGATCGTCCCTCCCCACTTCGGGGGAGGGAGAACGTAGACCTCAAAGCCCCAGCTTCGCCTTCAGGATGTCGTTGACCGCGGCCGGGTTGGCCTTGCCGCCGGTGGCCTTCATGACCTGGCCGACGAACCAGCCGAGGGACTGGGGCTTCTCGGCGACTCCCGCCGCCTTGTCCGGGTTGGCGGCGATGATCTCGTCGATGGCCTTTTCGATCGCGCCGGCATCGGTGACCTGTTTGAGGCCGTGCTTCTCGACGACTTCGGCGGGCGAGCCCTCGCCGGACCAGACATAGTCAAAGACTTGCTTGGCGATCTTCGACGAGATCACATTGGTCTCGATCAGCTCGACCAGCTGGGCGACATGGGCGGCCGGGACCGGGCTCTGATCGAAGTCGAGGCTGTCGGCGGCGAGGCGGGCCGACAGCTCATTGGTCACCCAGTTGGACACCAGCTTCGCATCCCTGCCTTTGGCGGCGGCTTCGAAATAGTCAGCCTTGGCCTGTTCCGAGATCAGGACCACGGCGTCGTACTGCGACAGGCCGTAGTCGGCCATCAGCCGGCGGCGCTTGGCGTCGGGCAGTTCCGGCAGGTTGGCCTTGATATCGTCGATCCAGGCCTGCTCCAGCTCCAGCGGCAGCAGGTCGGGGTCGGGGAAGTAGCGATAGTCCATCGCCTCTTCCTTGGACCGCATCGAGCGGGTCTCGCCGGCCGTGGGATCGTAGAGGCGGGTCTCCTGATCGATCTTGCCGCCGTCCTCGAGGATCTCGATCTGGCGCCGGGCCTCATAGTTGATGGCCTGGGAGATGAAGCGGAAGGAGTTGACGTTCTTGATCTCGCAGCGCGTGCCCAGATGGCTGAAGTCGCCGGTGGCCTTGTATTTGGCGTACTGGCCCTCGCGGCAGACGGACACGTTGACGTCGGCCCGGAGGTTGCCCTTCTCCATGTCGCCGTCGCAGGTGCCGAGATAGATCAGGATGGTGCGGATCTTCTTGACGTAGGCGACCGCCTCTTCCGGCGAGCGGATGTCGGGGCGGGACACGATCTCCATCAGGGCCGTGCCGGCGCGGTTGAGGTCGACATAGGATTCGGTCGGCGACAGGTCGTGGATCAGCTTGCCCGCGTCCTGTTCCAGATGCAGGCGTTCGATGCCGACGTTGAAGAAGGAGCCGTCCTCGGCCTCGACCTCGACGACGCCCTCGCCGACGATGGGGAAGTAGAGCTGGCTGATCTGATAGCCGGTCGGCAGGTCGGGGTAGAAATAGTTCTTGCGGTCGAACTGGCTGCGTTTGTTGATCCGCGCATTGAGGCCGAGGCCGGTGCGGACGGCCTGTTCAACGCAGTATCTGTTCAGCGTCGGCAGCATGCCGGGGAAGCCGGCGTCAACCAGCGACACCTGCTCATTGGGGCCCGCGCCGAAGCCGACGGCGGCGCCCGAGAACAGCTTGGCCTTCGAGGCGACCTGGGCGTGGATCTCCAGCCCCATGACGATTTCCCAGGCGCCGGTGCGGCCCTGGATGAGTTTGGTGTTGTCAGCGGTCATGGTCATCAGAACATTCGGACTAGATTTGGTGCTTGGCTCATCGCCAGCAAGGCGCACTGGTTCTCGCGGGCCAGTTCGAAAGCAGCATTGGTAAAGCCAGACTCAGAGAACACCGCACTATAGTCACAGCGATGGAGCCGTCGTCCTGCTACGACCTCCTGCACACCCTTCACGCCAACCGGCTTACCATGTGCCTTGCATTGGATGGCGTAACGGAGCCCATCGAGTTCGGCGATGACATCTACACCCCCATCGTTGCTGGCGGTCGTGAGGTTGGCCTCAAAGCCGAGAGCAACAAGCGCTTTTTGAACCGCTTCCTCGTAATCCAGTCCAGCCGGAAGTGTAGCAAGCGATACCTCACCGTCCAACTCATAGTAGCTGTACAGCGGATCAAGGGATTCTCCGAGCATCCCAAAATCACGAAGGCTGGGGCTCGGATATTTTTTCTCTTTGAGGAAGCGGGCTAGATATTTGTCGCATGCATCATGAAATGGATTGCCGGCCAGGTCGTATTTGATGTTTGTCGCGATTATAGAGCGAACTTGGAATCTATACATGGCATAGAAATGCGCCTGCCTTACTACGCTTGCCGCAATATCAATCCATCGACCTGGCTGATCTACTTTACCCTTAATATTTACGTCCAAGCCCGTTAGTTCGGAAACCATCGGGGAGACGGCAACGCCATCCAGTGGACCTTCTTCAATTGTCTCGTCGAAGGAATCTCGAACCGAGGCTAACGGGCGCAATCTATCCTTTTGCTGCCAAGCGACCTTCGCAAGCTTTGCAGCGAGTGTGCTCACCACCACTTCTCGGGCTTCGCCACAAACCCCGCCGCGTCTTCCAGCGCGCTGGCCACCTGAAACACGGTCGCCTCGTCCAAGGCTTTGCCGATGACCTGAAGGCCGAGCGGCAGGCCGCCCTTGTCGACGCCGGCGGGCACCGAGATGCCGGGCAGGCCGGCGAGGTTGGCGGTGACGGTGAAGATGTCGTTCAGATACATCTGCAGCGGATCGATCTGCTTGTCGCCGAGGGCGAAGGCGGCCGACGGGGTGGAGGGCGTCACGATGGCGTCGACGCGGTCCCAGACAGCGTCGAAATCCATGGCGATGCGGCGGCGGACCTTGAGGGCGCGGACGTAGTAGGCGTCGTAGAAGCCCGCTGAGAGCACATAGGCGCCGATGGTCAGGCGGCGCTGGACCTCCTTGCCGAAGCCCTCGGCGCGGCTGGTCTCATAGAGGTCGGTCAGGGAGGTGGTCCCCTCGGCGCGGTGGCCGAAGCGCATGCCGTCGTAGCGGGCGAGATTGGACGAGGCCTCGGCCGGGGCGATGATGTAATAGGCCGGCAGGGCGTATTTGGTGTGCGGCAGGTTGATGGGCACGATCTCGCAGCCGGCGGCCTTGAGCCATTCGATGCCCTGATCCCACAAGGCCTGGATCTCGGCGGGCATGCCGTCGACGACGTATTCCTTGGGCACGCCGATGCGCAGGCCCTTGACCGACTTGCCCAGCGACTGGGTCCAGTCGGGCGTCTCGACGTCGAGGCTGGTGGCGTCCTTGGCGTCGTAGGAGCACATTGAGCGCAGCAGGATAGCGGCGTCCTCGACGGTCTTCGTGATCGGGCCGGCCTGATCGAGCGAGCTGGCGAAGGCGACCATGCCGAAGCGGCTGGCGCGGCCGTAGGTGGGCTTGATCCCGACCGTGCCGGTGAAGGCGGCGGGCTGGCGGATGGAGCCGCCGGTGTCCGAGGCGGTGGCGGCGAGGCAGAGGTCGCCGGCGACGGCCGAGGCCGAGCCGCCGGAGCTGCCGCCGGGGGTCAGGTCAGCGTTGGAAGTTGTTGACTTCCATGGGTTCACGACCGGGCCGAAGGCGCTGGTCTCGTTGGACGAGCCCATGGCGAATTCGTCCATGTTGAGCTTGCCCAGCATGACCGCGCCGTCGCGCCACAGGTTCGAGGTGACGGTGGACTCATAGGGCGGGACGAAGCCGCGCAGCATGTTGGAGCCGGCGGTGGTCTGGACGCCGTCGGTGCAGAACAGGTCCTTGATCCCCAGCGGCGCGCCTTCGAGGGCCCCGCCCTCCCCCTTCGCCAGCCGGGCGTCGGAGGCGCGGGCCATGGCGAGGGCCTTGTCCGTGGTCTGGACGACATAGGCGTTCAGGCGCGGATTGGCGGCGTCGATATTGGCGACGAAGGCGCGGGTGATCTCTTCCGACGAGAAGGATTTCGCCTTCAGTCCGTCAAGGGCCGCTTTCAGGGTGAGTTTGGTGAGGTCAGACATCGCGGCAGCCAACAACAATTCCCGTCATCCTCGGGCTTGTCCCGAGGACCCATTCATCAGCCGCACGAAGGGCGGGTGATATGATCTGTCCGTGCGCCGCCACGATAGGTCCTCGGGACAAGCCCGAGGATGACGGACTGAAAAGAGAAGCCGTCACTCCACCACCTTCGGAACCACGAAGAAGCCGTCGGCGGAGCGCGGGGCGTTGCCGAGGACGTCGGAGACCTTGTCGCCGTCGGTGACGACGTCGTCGCGCAGGCGCATCGGCTGGGCGACATTGGAGGTCATCGGCTCGACGCCGGCGACGTCGACCTCGTTCAGCTGTTCGATCCAGGCGAGGATGCCGTTCAGCTCCGCGGCGAGCGGCTCCAGACGGTCTTCCGGGGTCTTGATGCGGGCGAGGTGCGCCACACGGCGCACGGTCGCGGCGTCGATGGCCATGCGGCCCTCCAAATGCGAAACCAGAACGGGCGGGATTAGCCGCCCGGCCTCGCTTTCACAAGGATTCTGACGCTACCGCGCGGGTGTGACCGTCACCGTGGCCGGGACGGAGCCGTCCGTCGCCAGCGCCCAGCCGACAATGACCCGCCGGGTGCGGCTGCCGATATTGCCCGAAGCCTCGTCCATGACGCTCTCGTCGAGCTCCAGATCGACCCGGCCCGGTGACTCGGACAGGACGCGATAGCCGAGGACGTCGCCGAGGCGGAAGACGCGCCAGCCCTCGGCCGGGGAGTCGAAGAAGGCGACGTGGGTGTAGAGGCCGTTCATGGCCGGATCGCCGCCCGCCGTGCCGAACAGTTTGACGGTGCGGTCACCTTGGCGCGTCAGCGGAGTCAGTTCGACCACGGCGGCGGCCCATTGATTGCCCTCTTCGGCGTCGGGCCGGACGATGGCGGCCGGGCCGGCGGCGGTCAGGGGCGCGGCGGCGGGCGGTAGCGGAGCCGCCTGTTCGGCGGGCAGGGCCGCCTTGCGGCTCTCGACCTGGGCGTCGCAGGCGGTGAGCCCGAGGAGTGCGACCAGAAAGGTGAATGGCTTCATCGGATGATCCCCCATCAACGATATCGCGATCATGCCCTTTGACAGGCCGTCTCGCCAGTCCTACCGCCAAGCCGTGACCGTTCTATCGCTCGAAGATCTCGCCGCCTCCACCCCGCCGGGCACGCCGTGGCTGGGGCTGGATCTGGGCGAGAAGACCATCGGCGTGGCGGTCAGCGACACGACCCGGATGATCGCCAGCCCGCTGTCGCTGGTCCGCAAGACGAAATTCACCGACGACGCCCATGCGGTGCTGAAGCTGATGGACGGGCGCAAGGCGTCGGGGCTGGTGATCGGCCTGCCGCTGAACATGGACGGCAGCGAGGGGCCGAGGGCGCAGTCGTGCCGGGCCTTCGCCCGCAATCTGCAGCGCATCCGGGCCGTGCCCTGCGCCTTCCAGGACGAGCGGCTGTCGACCAGCGCGGTGGAGCGGTTCCTGATCGAGGAACTGGACCTGAACCGCAAGCGGCGGGCCAATGTGATCGACCGCACCGCCGCCGCCTGGATATTGCAGGGCGCGCTGGACCGGCTGAGGGCGTGAGCGCCCTGCTCACCGGCGTCGTGCCGGTCTTCGCCATGATCGCGCTGGGCTGGGGGCTGAAGTGGCGGGCGTTTCTCGATGACGACGGCTGGCGTGCGGTCGAGCGGCTGACCTATTTCGTCTTCTATCCGGCCTTTCTGATCCCGGCGGTCTGGCGCGCGGATTTCGCGGGCGGCGCGGCCGGGCCGGTGGCGCTGGGCACCGTCGGGGCCGCCATGGTCGTGGCAGCGCTGACCGTGCTGGCCAAGCCGATGCTGAAGATCAGCGACCCGGCCTTCACCAGCGTGTTTCAGGGCGTGATCCGCTGGAACGGCTTCGTCTTCCTGCCGGTCGCGGGGGCGGTGTTCGGGCCGACGGGACTGGGCATCGCCGCGGTGGCGTTCGGGGTGCTGGCGCCGGCGCTGAATGTGGTTTGCGTGCTGGTGCTGGCGCGGTGGGGCGCGGGTCAGGGCGGCGGCTGGCGGCTGGCGCTGTCTTCGCTGGCGCGCAATCCGATCATCTGGGCCTGCGGGATCGGGGCGGCGCTCAATCTGGCGGGCGCGCCGAAGCCGGATCTGGTGATGGGGGTGTTCGATCTGATGGGGCCGGGGGCGATCGCCCTGGGGCTGATCACGGCGGGGGCGGGGCTGAGCTTCCGGTATGCCGCTTCGCGGCCGGTGCTGATGCTGAGCGTGACGGTGATCAAGCTGATCCTGCTGCCGGTGGGCATGTTCTGGCTGACCGGCATGCTGGGCGGGGACCGGATGGCGCAGGGTCTGGCCCTGCTGGCCGGGGCCTCGCCGGGGGCCGCCGCCTCCTATGTCATGGCGCGGCAGATGGGGGGCGACGCGCCCCTGATGGCGGGGGTCGTCGCCCTGACCACGGTGGTCAGCGCATTCACCATTCCGATCCTGCTGGCGCTGTTCGGCTACATCTGAGTACGGAGCGGCTTCCGTTCCGGCGCGCGCGGCCCTATAGGCGGGCCTCGATGAGCCAGCCTGCCGCACTCACCGATCTGATTCTCGAGCGGCTGGCGCCGTTCCCGCACAGCCATTTCCTGTCCGCGGGCGATCTGAACGCCGCCACGACCCCGCCGCTGCTGGACCTGGCCGACGCCTTCGTCGACTTCAATCGCCAGTCGTCGAAGTCGCTGGACCTGATGCGTGGGCGCACGGTGATGAACCTGTTCTTCGAGAACTCGACCCGCACCAGCGCCTCGTTCGAGATCGCGGCCAAACGGCTGGGCGCCGATGTGACGGCGCTCAGCCCCCGCACCTCCTCCACGGCCAAGGGCGAGACCCTGATCGATACGGCGGCGACACTGAACGCCATGAAGCCGGACGTGCTGGTCGTGCGCCACGGGGCCTCGGGCGCGGCGGCCCTGCTGTCGCAGAAGGTCGGTTGCGCCGTGATCAACGCCGGGGACGGGCGGCACGAGCATCCGACCCAGGCCCTGCTCGACCTGTTGAGCCTGCGCCGGGCGTTCGGGGATGTCGGCGGGCTGACGGTCGCCATCTGCGGCGACATCGCCCACAGCCGGGTGGCGCGGTCGAATGTTTCGATGCTGCAGATGATGGGCGCGCGGGTGCGGCTGATCGGGCCGCCGACGCTGGTTCCGGGCGACGCCGACCGCTGGGGCTGCGAGGTCTTCCACGACATGCGCGAGGGGCTGAGAGGCTGCGACGTCGTGATGATGCTGCGCCTGCAGCTGGAGCGGATGGAGGGGGCGCTGGCGCCTTCGTCCCGCGAATATTTCCGCTTCTGGGGGCTGGACCGGGAGAAACTGTCCTGGGCCAATCCGGGGGCGAAGGTGATGCATCCAGGGCCGATGAACCGGGGGGTGGAGATCGACTCCGACGTGGCCGACGACCTGACGGTGTCGCTGATCCAGGATCAGGTGGAGATGGGCGTCGCCGCGCGGATGGCGGTGCTGGCGGCCCTGTCGGCGCGGCTGGAGGGAGCGGACACATGAACCCGCTCACCATCATCAACGCCCGTCTCCTCGATCCGGCCAGCGACTATGACGGACCCGGCGCGATCCTGATCGAGGACGGGCGCATTCTGAAGGTCATACGCGGCCCCCACACGCTCATGGATTTCGCCGGCGGCGAGGATGTCATCGACGCCGGCGGTCTGTGCCTGTCGCCCGGCCTGATCGACATCCGGGTCAAGACGGGCGAGCCGGGGGCCGAGCCGAAGGAGACCCTGAAGTCGGCCAGCCTGTCGGCGGCGGCGGGCGGGGTGACCACCATCGTCATCCAGCCGGACACTGACCCGGCCATCGACGACCCGGCCATGATCGACTTCATCCTGCGGCGCGGGGCGGCTCTCGGGCTGGTCAATGTGCGGGCGGCGGGCGCGGCGACCCGGTCATGCGACGGCGCGCGGATGGCCGAGATCGGCCTGATGGATGAAGCAGGGGCGCTGTATTTCACCGACGTCGATCGCGTCATCGCCAACACCCGCACCCTGCAACGGGTGATGAGCTACGCCGCCGCCTTCAACGCCCTTGTTTCCTGCCGGCCGGCCGATCCGTGGCTGAGCGAGGGCGCGGTGGCGACGTCGGGCGAACTGGCGACGCGGCTGGGTCTGGCCTCGGCGCCGGCCATCGCCGAGCGGATCCAGCTGGAGCGGGATCTGGCGCTGGTCGAACAGACGGGCGCGCGGTTCCTCGTCGATCAGATCTCCACCGAGAGCGCGCTGGAGACGCTGGCGCGGGCCCGGGCCAAGGGGCTGGAGGTCGCCGCATCGGTGTCGATCAACCACCTGTGCTTCAACGAGATCGACATCGGCGACTACCGCACCTTCTACCGGCTCGATCCGCCGCTGCGGCCCGAGAGCGATCGGCTGGCCCTGATCGAGGCGGTGCGGGACGGCCTGATCGACGCCATCACCTCGGCCCACGCTCCGGCCCCGGCCGAGGACAAGCGCCGCCCGTTCGCCGAGGCGACCCCGGGCGCGGTCGGGCTGGAGACCCTGCTGCCGGCGGCCCTGAGCCTGCATCACGAGGACGGGCTGGAGTTGCTCGACATCCTGCGGCCGTTGACCCAGGGGCCAGCCACCCTGCTGGGGCTGGAGGCCGGGGTTCTGGCCACGGGAGCGTCGGCGGACCTGATCCTGTTCGACCCGGGCGCTCCGGTGGTGATTGACGCCGACGCCCTGAGGTCCAAGTCCAAGAACTCCCCGTTCGACGGCCGCCGTCTGCAAGGTCGGGTGTTGCTTACCGTCGTCGGCGGACGCATCGTACACGACACACGCTAAGAGGGAGCGAATCACTTGCAGGATCTGGTCGGGCCCGCTCTCGGAACGGTCGCGCTCGCGGCGGTGGGCGGCTACCTGCTGGGCTCCATTCCGTTCGGCGTGATCCTGACCCGCCTCGCGACGGGCGAGGATGTGCGCAGCATCGGCTCGGGCAATATCGGCGCGACCAATGTGCTGCGGACCGGGCGCAAGGATCTGGCCTTCGCCACGCTCATTCTCGACGCCGGCAAGGGGGCGGCGGCGTATCTGGTCGCCCAGGCGCTGTTCCCCGGTGTTCCGGCGCTGGCGGCCATCGCGGGCGGCGCCGCCTTCATCGGGCATCTTTTTCCTGTGTGGCTGGGCTTCAAGGGCGGCAAGGGGGTGGCGACCTTCTTCGGCCTGCTGCTCGCCGCGGCCTGGCCGCTGGGCCTGATGGCCGGGGCGACCTGGCTGATCGTGGCGGCCCTGTTCCGCATGTCGTCGCTGGCCGCCCTGGTCGCGGCGGCGGCGGCGCCCGTCTATGCGATCCTGCCGCTTCAGGCTCTGGGGCTGCCGACCTCAAGGCCGGTGCTGGTCCTGGCCATCGTAACCGCCGCCCTGATCTGGCTGCGCCATCACGAGAACATCGGCCGCATCCTCAAGGGGGCCGAACCCCGGATCGGCGCGAAGAAGGGGTGACCCTGCCGGACGCGGAGCGTTTCGCGCGCCTGCGTCTGGCGCGGACCGATCAGGTCGGTCCGGTGACGTTTCGCCAGCTTCTCGAGCGCTTCGGGACGGCGGAGCGCTCGCTGGAGGCCCTGCCCGACCTGATCCGGCGCGGCGGCGGCCACGGACACGCCGTGGCGCCCGTCGAATCGGTCGAGGCCGAGTTGCAGGCCGGCGAACGCGCCGGGGCCCGGCTGATCGTTCTGGGCGACGCCGACTATCCCGGGATGCTGGCGGCAGTCGATCCCCCTCCGCCGCTGCTCTGGGCGCTGGGCGACGCCGCCCTGATCGCGCGGCCCTGTATCGCGGTGGTCGGGGCGCGGATTGCCTCGGCGGGCGGGCAGAGGATCGCGCGGGGTCTGTCGCAGCAGCTGGGCGAGGCCGGGCATGTCGTGGTCTCGGGTCTTGCGCGCGGCATCGACGGGGCGGCCCACTCCGGCGCCCTTCCGACCGGGACCGTCGCCGTGCTCGGCGGCGCGGTGG
>CALRJO020000078.1:0-13474 GCA_943367565.1 Brevundimonas vancanneytii | reverse complement strand
AGGGACGGATGAGCGCAGGGATACAGATCGGCGACGTGTGGGTGCCCGGCAGGGTGCTGACCGCACCCATGACCGGCATCACCGACCTGCCGTTCCGGCGGCTCGCCTCGCGGCTGGGCGCGGCCTATGTGGCGACCGAGATGGTGGCCGCCGCCGAACTGGCGCGCGCGCGGCCTGACGTGGTGCGGCGGGCGGCCGTGGGAGAGGGGCTCCCGCTCACCGTGATCCAGCTGGTCGGCCGCGATCCCGCGGCCATGGCCGAGGGCGCGCGGATGGCGGAACAGGCCGGCGCCGACATCGTCGACCTGAATTTCGGCTGTCCGGCCAAGGAGGTCACGGGCTCGGCCTGCGGCTCGGCCCTGATGCGCACGCCGGATCTGGCCTGCCGGCTGATGCAGGCGGCGGTGGAGGCCACGTCCCGGCCGGTGACGGTCAAGATGCGGCTGGGCTGGGACGACGCCCATCGCAACGCCCCCCTGCTGGCGAAGCGGGCCGAGGAGATCGGCGTCAAGGCCGTCACCGTGCACGGGCGGACCCGGGCGCAGTTCTACACCGGCGTCGCGGACTGGACGGCGGTGGGCGAGGTCAAGGCGGCGGTGAGCATCCCGGTCATCGTCAATGGCGACATCCTGACCGCCGACGACGCGCGCGAGGCGCTTCGCCAGTCGGGCGCGGACGCCCTCATGCTGGGCCGCGGCGTCTATGGCCGCCCGTGGCTGGCGGCGCATATGGAGCGCGCCCTGGCCGACGGGACCGTGCTGCTGGAGCCTGATCGCGAGGCGCGGCTCGGCATCGTCATTGAACACCTGCGCGCCTCGGCCGCCTTCTACGGCCTGCCGCTGGGGTTGAAGATGTTCCGCAAACACCTGGGCTGGTACATCGAACAGGCGCCCTGGCCCGCGGATCCTCTCGAACGCCGGGCGGCCAAGGGGCGGTTGTGCCGGCTCGAGACTCCGGAAGAAATCGAACAGGCGCTCTCGGTGCTTTGGGTCGAAGTGACGCATTCCGGCAACCCGGGTGTTGATATTCCGCCACAGTTGGCCGAAGCTGCCGTGGCATGACGGATACGCCACCGGCCGCCGACGCAGACCCCGCTCCCCCCGCCGATCGACGCGGCGCGGCGCGCTGGTTCGCCGACTGGTCGGAAGAACGGCGCCGCAACGCCTTCCTCATCGCCTACGCCATCGCCTTCCTGGTCACCGCCGCCGCCATCTGGCTGGTGGCCGTGGCGCCGGGAGGCACCGGCGAGGGCGCGCGCGCGACCGCGAGCGAAGCGGTCCTGGTCATCCTTGGCGTCAACCTGCTGCTGATCGGCGGACTGGCCGCGGTGGTCGGTCGCCGGGCCCTGACGCTGTTCCGCCGCCGGACCGACGCCGGCGCGCGGCTGCACCTGCGGTTCGTGACCCTGTTCTCGATGGTGGCGCTGGTGCCGGCGGTTCTGATCGCGCTCGTCTTCGGGGTGCTTGTCAATCGCGGCGTGGACCAGTGGTTCAGCGAGAATGTGAAAGCGGCCGTCGACAACGGCGCCCACATTGGCCGCGCCTACACGAAGGACGTGTCCATCGAGATCGATGGCGACCTGGCGGTCATCGCCGAGCAGCTGGAAGGCGTTCGGCCCCTGTTCGGCAATCGCATCCAGTTCTCGGACGCCCTGACCCAGGTCGGGGAGCTGTTCGGCTACCCCGCCATCTATATTCTTGGCGAAGACGGGGCGGTCCTGGCCAGCGGCGAGGGACCGGCCGCTCCGCCCTATCTGGCTCCGCCCCTCGCCGCCCTGGAGGAGGCCGCGGCGCAGGAGGAGCCATCGGTCCAGCAGGTCACCCAGAATCCGGACGCGATCAGGGGGCTGAAGGTCTTCCCCGCCTACGGGAACGCCTATCTGTATGTAGTCCGGCCGCTGCGCCCGGGACTGATCGATCAGTTGGCGGCAGCCGAGGAATCCATCGTCGCCTACCGTGAGGCCGAGGCGAGCCGTGCGCGCATCCAGTCCGCCTTCGCCCTGAGCTATTTCGAGACCGCCCTTCTGGTTCTGGTCGGCGCCATCTGGTTGGGCATGGGGGCGGCGAGCGCCATTTCGGCCCCGATAGGGCGGCTGGTCGAGGCGGCCGACAAGGTCGCGGGCGGAGACCTGAGCGCGCGCGTCGACGACGAGGACGGGCCCGGCGAGATCAAGACCCTGTCCGCGGCCTTCAATCGCATGACCGGCGACCTCGAGGCCCAGCAGGCCGCGCTGAGGGCGGCCAGCGAGGAGGCCACGGGCCGCACCCGGTTCATCGAGACCGTGCTGTCAGGCGTTTCGGCCGGCGTCATCGGCCTCGACCGGCAGCGCCGTGTCTCGGCGATCAACGACAGCGCGGTGGAGCTTCTGGCCATACGGGATTCGGCCATCATTGGCCGCCCGCTGGGCGAGGTCTCGCCGGAACTCAGCGAACTGGCCGCCCGGGCCGAGGCCCATATCGAGGAAGAGATCGACGTGAGCCTGGAGGGCGAGACCCGCCGGCTTCGCGTGCGGATCGAAGGTGGGCTCGGCGGGGAGATGGTGCTGACCTTCGACGACATCACCCGCCTGGTCACGGCCCAGCGCAACGCGGCCTGGCGCGACGTGGCCCGGCGCATCGCCCATGAGATCAAGAATCCCCTGACGCCGATCCAGCTGTCCGCCGAACGGCTGCGGCGGCGCTATCGCAGCCAGGTCGTCGATGACGTCGAGGTGTTCGACCGCTGCACCGAGACCATTATCCGGCAGGTCGGCGACATCGGCCGGATGGTCGATGAGTTCTCGTCCTTCGCCCGCATGCCCGCGCCGCGCTTCACGGCCGCCGATCCAGCCGAGCTGCTGCGCGAGGCCGTGTTCGCCCAGCGGGTGGCCGAGGCCGACATCGGCGTCGAGCTGATCGAGCCCCTGCCGGCCGTCGTCCTGCACGCCGACCGGCCGATGGTCGGTCAGGCCTTGACCAATATTCTCAAGAACGCCGGAGAGGCCGTGGCCGCCCGGCGCGCCATCGCCCCGCGCGACGGCGACGGCGAGCGGCCCGGCATTTCGGCGCGGCTGCTGGTCGAGGACGAGACGGTCATCTTCATCATCGAGGATGACGGCATGGGCCTGCCCGCCAAGGACCGCGACCGGCTGACCGAACCCTATGTGACCACGCGCGAGAAGGGCACGGGCCTCGGCCTCGCCATCGTCAAACGCATCTGCGAGGAACACGGCGGCGAGTTGAAGCTGGCTGACGCCGAGACCCTGGCCGGCGCGCGCGTCTGCCTGATCTTCCCCCTGAAATCCCAACCGAAACCGACCGGCGCCGCCGGGACCCGGGACGCGAAAGCGCCCCGGTCCCGCGCGGTTCCGGCCGCTGAATAGCGAGGCGTCATGCGATCCACGGGAGCCGACATTCTGGTCGTCGACGACGAGGCCGACATCCGCGAACTGGTCTCGGGCCTGCTCGAGGACGAGGGGCACGCCGTTCGCGTCGCCTCCAACTCGGACGAGGCCCTGGCCGCGATCCGGGCCCGGCGCCCGTCGCTGGCCCTGCTCGATATCTGGATGCAGGGCGGGGGGCTGGACGGGCTGGAGCTGCTGGACGTCATCAAGGAGCTGGATCCCGACTTGCCGGTGGTGATGATCTCGGGGCACGGCAATATCGAGACGGCGGTCACGGCGCTGCAGCGCGGGGCGTACGATTTCATTGAAAAGCCGTTCAAATCCGATCGGTTGGTGGTCGTTGTTCAACGCGCGCTCGAGGCGTCATCGTTGAAGCGCGAGAACCGGCGGCTTCGAGCGCAGGTCGCGGCGCCGACAGGCTTCATCGGGCGTTCCGCGGCGGCGCAGGCCCTGCGGAGCACCATCGCCAAGGTCGCCCCCGCCAACAGCCGCGTCCTTATTTCCGGCCCGCCCGGCTCGGGCAAGGAACTGGTGGCGCGTCAGATTCACGAGGCCAGCGCCCGGTCGAAAGGCGAGTTCGTCGCCATCGCCGCCGCCGGCATGACGCCCGAACGGCTGGACCTCGAACTGTTCGGCGAGGAGGGCCACGACGGCCGTCCACGCAAGATCGGCGTGTTCGAACGGGCCCACAACGGCACCCTGTACCTCGACGATGTCGGCGACATGCCGCGCGAGAGCCAGAGCCGCGTCCTGCGTGTGCTGGTCGAACAGCGCTTCCGCCGTGTCGGCGGCGAACAGGACGTGCAGGTCGATATCCGGGTGGTCACCTCGACCTCGCGCGACCTCAAGGTCGAGATCGCCGAGGGCCGGTTCCGCGAGGACCTGTTTCACCGTCTCAACGTCGTGCCGATCCGGGTCCCGGCCCTGTCCGAGCGGCGCGAGGACATCCAGGAACTGATCGACTATTTCATCGACACCCTGTCGGTCTCGCAGGGCCTGACCAAGCGGCGGCTGGGCGACGACGCCATCGCCGTGCTTCAGGTCCATCCCTGGCCGGGCAATGTCCGTCAGTTGCGCAACAACGTCGAACGCCTGCTGATCCTCGCCACCGGCGACCCCGACGAGCCGATCAGCGCCGACATGCTGCCGCAGGAGGCGACCAACGCAAACTCCACCGGCACCCTGGGCGGCGAGCGGATCATCGCCCTGCCGCTGCGCGAGGCCCGCGAGGTCTTCGAGCGTGAATATCTGGCGGCCCAGATCATGCGTTTCGGCGGCAATATCTCGCGCACCGCGGCCTTCATCGGCATGGAGCGGTCGGCGCTGCACCGGAAACTGAAGTCGCTGGGCGTCTCGCCGTCGCGGGGCGGCGAGGATGAGATTGAAGAGGCCGCCGCCGAATGAGCCGCGTCGCCTATGTCAACGGCCAGTACCAGCCGCACGGTCAGGCCACGGTCCATGTCGAGGACCGCGGCTTCCAGTTCGCCGACGGCGTCTACGAAGTCTGGTCCGTGTTCGACGGGCGGCTGGCCGATTTCGACGGCCATATGACCCGCCTGCACCGCAGCCTGAACGAACTGCGTATCGACATCCCGATGACGCGCGAGGCCCTTGGCCGGGTGCTGAACGAGACGGTGCGCCGCAACCGGGTGCGCGAGGGACTGGTCTATCTGCAGGTGACCCGCGGCACGGCCCGCCGCGACCATCCGTTCCCGCCAGAGGGCACGGCCCCCAGCGTCGTGGTCACCGCCCGCTCGCTGCCGCTGTCGAAAGGCGACGCCAGCGCGAAGAAGGGCGTGGCCGTGATCACCCATCCCGACATCCGCTGGGGCCGCTGCGACATCAAGACCGTCGGCCTGCTGCCCAATGTGCTGGCCAAGCAGGCGGCCAGGGAACGTGGCGCAGCGGAGGCCTGGCTGGTCGACGAGATGGGGCTGGTCACCGAGGGCTCGTCCACCAACGCCTGGATCGTGGACGAAGACGGCAAGCTGAGGACGCGGGATGCGCAGGCCAACATCCTGCAGGGCATCACCCGCGCGGCGGTCATGGCGCTGATCGCCGAAGAGGGGCTTGAGCTGGAAGAGCGGGCCTTCTCGGTGGACGAGGCCAAGCGCGCGCGGGAGGCCTTCTACACCTCGGCCAGCGGTTTCGTGATGCCGGCGACCTCCATCGACGGGGTGAAGATCGGCAACGGCAAGCCCGGCCCGATCGCGACCCGGTTGCGCGCCCTGTATCTTGATCAGGCGATCCGCGACGCCATCTAGGCGTTGCGGCCTCGCGCGGGCGGTGGCTAAGGTGTCGGGCCGGACATCCGATCCAGCCCCGCGCCGCTCCCTCGGCCGGAGAACAAGCAAGAACAGGCTGAACCTGCCATGTCGCAAGACAAGTCCAAGAACCTTCAGGACACCTTCCTCAACAGCGTCCGCAAGACCAAGACGCCACTGACCATCTTCCTGGTCAACGGGGTCAAGCTGCAGGGCATCGTGACCTGGTTCGACAACTTCTGTGTGCTGCTGCGTCGCGATGGCCAATCGCAGCTGGTCTACAAGCACGCCATCTCGACCATCATGCCGTCCGCGCCCGTGCAGCTGTACGAGCCCGACGCCGAAGAAGACTGATTGACCCAGAAACATATCGACCACGCCGTCCCCCTGATCCGGGCCGTCGTCATCCATCCCGAACGGTCCGACTCCGGGGCCAGTGAAAGCTCGCGCCAATCCGTCGAGCGGCTTGAAGAGGCCGTCGGCCTCGCCCGCGCGCTGGACCTCGACGTGCGCGCGGAAGAGATCGTGCGCATCCGCAAGGTCACGCCCGCCACCCTGTTCGGCTCGGGCAAGGTGGAGGAACTGGCCGCCCTGGTCCGTGCCGCCGAGGCCGAGGCGGTCGTCATCGACGACGCCCTGTCGCCGGTGCAGCAGCGCAATCTGGAGAAGGCCTGGGATTGCAAGGTCATCGACCGCACCGGCCTGATCCTCGAAATCTTCGGCCGCCGCGCCCGGACCAGGGAAGGCCGGCTGCAGGTTGAATTGGCGCGGCTGGACTACGAAAAGTCCCGCCTCGTCCGCACCTGGACCCACCTTGAGCGGCAACGGGGCGGCACCGGCTCGACCGGCGGCCCCGGCGAAACCCAGATCGAGCTCGACCGGCGACTGATCGCCGACCGGATCGTCAAGCTGAAGGTCGAGCTGGACGAGGTGCGCCGCACCCGCGGCCTGCACCGCAAACAGCGCCAGAAGGTGCCGTTCCCGACCATCGCCCTGGTCGGCTACACCAACGCCGGCAAGTCGACCCTGTTCAACCGGCTGACCGGCTCGGAAGTGGTGGCGAAAGACCTGCTGTTCGCCACCCTCGACACCACCCAGCGCACCATACGCCTGCCGCGGGGCCGCCCGGCCATCGTCGCCGACACCGTCGGCTTCATCTCCGACCTGCCGCACGAACTGGTCGAGAGCTTCCGTGCGACGCTGGAGGAGGTGGGTGAGGCCGACCTGATCCTGCACGTCCGCGACATCGCCAGCCCCGACAGCGAGGCCCAGTCGAAGGACGTCGAGGCGGTGCTGAAACAGATCCCGACGCCCGAGGGCAAGACCCGCCGGGTGCTGGAGGTCTGGAACAAGACCGATCTGCTGGATGAAGAGACGCGCGAGGCGGTGCTGGGCCAGGCCGAGCGCCTGTCCCGCGACGGCAAGGCGGTCGCCGTCTCGGCCTGGACCGGGGAGGGGATCGAACCCCTGCGCGAGACCATCGCCGCCCTGATCGACGACGACCCGGAGACGGAACTGGTGCTGGCCCCGTCACAGGGCGAGGCCCTGGCGTGGCTGTATGAAAATGGGCGGGTAACCGGGCGCGATACGGACGCCGAGGGCCGGACGCATGTCACCGTCCGCCTGCACCCGGCGGCGCTGGGGCGGTTCGAGCGGCAGTTCGGGTGATCCGCATACTCCAACGCTGAGTCAGATTGCTGGCTTCCAGAATTCGTCAGCAATCTTTCTAGCCCGGACGGCGACCTTGGTCATAGCTCCGTTGTAGTCGCCCGCTGGTATGGGGCTCGTTCTCGAAACGGCTTGATTGTAGGAGTCGATAACCTTGGCTGCTCTAGTCAGGCAGTTTTGCATTCTGAGAAAAGCCGAGGGAACATCGCCGTGCGGCAACTCATGCATAGGAAAGCTGCTGAGCATCCCTTTGTAGTGGCTTAAGTCATAGCCCACCTTATTGATCGGCTGTCGTCCGAACATCGTATTCGGACGGGAATGCGACTCGTCGAGCGTCTCGCGTAGCGACTCCACCGCTTCTGCGCATGACATCAGGTAGTAGGCAGCCGTTCGTCTGAGCCCGACTTGCCGCTCCCGCGCAGCGGCCCAAGGAACCCACCACGCGATTCCAGCCGTAGCGATAATCGCACCGATAGTTCCTACTGCCTGAACCCACGCAGCGAACTCCTCTCCCTGCCGCGGAGGCGGTGCCTTGATTACAAGTACCGTGACGCTGACCCCCACGACAGCAAGGGATGCAGTCAGGAGGATAGGAACAACCGCGCCTACCGGCGTACGCGCGACCCTATCGAGCCAATCGCGCAGTTTACTCATTTGCGAATTTCTCTGCCGCCTTCGCCGCGTCCCACAGCCCGTCCATTTCGGCCAGATCGCTCTGCTCCGGCGACCGACCATCCTTCGCCAGCTCGGCTTCAATAAACCCGAACCGGCGCACGAATTTCGCATTCGCCCCGCGCAGCGCATCCTCCGGCTCCACCCCCAGCTTCCGCGCCAGATTGGCCACCACGAACAGCAGGTCGCCGACCTCGTCGCGCGCCTTGTCCAGATCGCCGGCCGCGATCTCCACCCGCAACTCCGCGACCTCCTCGTACAGCTTGTCGAACACCTCGTCGGTCGAGGGCCAGTCGAAGCCCACGCGGGCGGCGCGTTTGGTCAGTTTGGCGGCCCGGGCGAGGGCGGGCAGGCCGACCGGGACGTCGTCAAGCACGCCGTGCTGGGCCTTGGCCACGCGTTCGGCGGCCTTGATGTCCTCCCAGCGCGCCTTCTGCGCCACGCCGTCCGGCTTCGCCGCCTCGTCGCCGAACACGTGCGGGTGGCGGCGCTCCAGCTTGTCGGCGATGGCGTTCGCCACGTCGTCGAAGGCGAACAGCCCCTGTTCCTCGGCCATGCGGGCGTGGAAGACGGTCTGGAACAGCAGGTCGCCAAGCTCGGACTTCAGCTCGTCCATTTCGCCGCGCTCGATGGCGTCGGCGACCTCATAGGCCTCCTCCAGCGTATAGGGGGCGATGGTGGCGAAGGTCTGCTCCACGTCCCACGGACAGCCGCCGACCGGATCGCGCAGCCGGGCCATGATGCCGATCAGGCGGTCGATGGGGCTTTGCTGGCCTTTGCTCATGATTGGCCCTGAGGCGTGGTTCCGCGCGCCTCGAGCGCGGCGCGGATTTCGGCGTGGCGCGCCTGATCCAGCGGATAGCGGCGCAGGGCCACGGCCGCGAGCAGCAGGCACAGGGCCGGCAGGCCGGCGAACATGATCTGCAGCCACATCAGGGCCACGCCGGAATTCTCGCCACCAAGGCCGGGATTGAACCCGGCCATCTGCAGGCCGGCGAAGGTCAGGACCGAGACGGCGTAGCCCAGCTTGGAGGTGGCGGTCAGGATGGAGAACAGAAGGCCCGTGCGGTCGGCGCCGTCATCCAGCCGCACCTGGTCGCTGACGTCGGCCATCATCGCCCGCAGCAGCAGGTCGCCCGAGGCGAAGGCGAGGCCGACCAGGGCGACCATGGCCCCGGCCATCAACAGGTCGGCATAGGGAGCCGGCGCGCCGGTCAACGCCTCCAGCCCGGCCCGGGCCGGCCCGACGAGCACCGGGGCGAGAAAGGCGGCGAACATCAGGGTGATGGCGAAATAGACGCAGGCCCAGATCAGCGCCCGATGCTTGCCCAGCCGCACCGCCAGCCAGCTCCACGCCGGGGCCCCGAACAGGCCGAAGACGAAATAGACCAGCAGCAGGATCGAGGTCTCGGCCCGCTCGAACCCCCGCGCGGCCTCGAAGAAATAGAAGAACAGCGCCCCGACCACGCCGCGCGCGACGCCGAGCGCCAGGTCGGCCCCCAGCAGCCGCTGGATCACCGGCCGCTTGAACAGGGCCAGATAGCCGAACCGGGTCTCGGCCGCGGTCGACGGGCCGGGCGGCGGTTCGGGGGTGAAGGCGAAGGTCACGGCGAGCGAGAGGGGCAGGGCGATGATGATGAACCATCCCTGCCACTGCACCGCCCGGGCGTAGTCGCCCCAGCCCATGTTCTGAACCAGCACCGGCACCATCAGCACCGCCAGCACGCCGATGATGTTGGCCGTCTGCCACCAGCCGTAGATGCGCGAACGCTGGTTGTAGTCCGACGACAGGGCCGAGGCCCAGCTGACCTGCGACAACAGGCTGACCGAAAAGCCCAGCGACAGCACCACCAGCCACACGGTCAGCCAGGCCGCCCCGGCGCCCGGCCCGGCCATGAACAGCATGCCGACCGCCAGCATCAGCACCGGCGCCGCCAGCCCCATCCACAGCCGGTAGCGGCCGAACCGGCTGTTGGTCCGGTCGATGACCATGCCCAGCGCCGGATCAATGACGATGTCGGCCATGCGGATGATAAGGAAGATCACGCCGACCAGGGCCAGATCGACCCCGACATGGCTGGCGTAGAACTCCGGCAGGGTCACATAGACCGGCAGGCCGAGCGCGGCATAGGGCAGGCAGGCGGCCGAGAAGGCGGCCAGGACGCCGTTGCTGCGGCGCGGGGCGGACCCGGCGGTCGGGGAGGCGGCGGCGGCGGTCATGGGGGCGTCCGGCGGTCCGGCCCTGAGTCGGCCGTACCTTCACCATGCCGACTTTGCGCGCGGCGCGCGAGCCGCCCGGCCCGCATTCTGGCCCGGCGTGAAGGGTCTTGCGGCGGACACAGAGACAGGGTCAGCTTCCGCCATGCCGATGCGCCTGCTCCTGCTGCTGATCAGCGCCGTCGCGACCATTCTGGTCGCCGGGCCGGCGAAGGCGCAGGCCGAGTTTTGCGCCCGCCAGATCGAGGACTGGGGCGGCCCCGCCCTCGCCAACGGCATTTCGCTGCACTCGCTGGAATGGGCTCCCTTCGGTTCGGCCGAATGGGGCTGGGAGACCTATGTGCCGTTGATCCAGCAGGAGCTGGGCACGAATTGCGCCGCCAATTCCCCGGTGTTCGCCCGCAGGCTGGCCGATTTCCAGACCGCGCATCAGCTGCCGTCGACCGGCGTCTTCGACCCGCCCACCTTCCAGACCTTCCGGGGCCTGTGGCAGGAGCGCCGGCCCTTCATCATGGCCCGGGTCCGCGACGAGCCCTGCCCGGACCCGCCGCCGCTGTACCAACTCGGCTATCTGGTCGCCGAGGAGGAGCATGCCGACCGCCTGACCCGCCTGCTTCGCCGCGATGTGCTGGAGGCCTATCGTCGGATGGTGGCCGCCGCCCGGGCCGAGATTCCCGAAGTCGCCAGCGATCCGGAACTGCTGCAGATCTTCTCCGGCTTCCGCGACCCGGCCGCCGACGCGGCGCGGTGCGCGGCGTCCGGCAATTGCGACGGCCTGCGCCGCGCCGTCTGCTCGCCGCACCGCACCGGGACGGCGGTGGACCTCTATGTGGGCCAGATCGTCGGCCTCGGCGTCGACAACACCTCACCGGCCAGCCGCCTGCACATGAGCCGTGGCGCGACCTATCGCTGGCTGGTCAGGAACGCGGGCCGGTTCGGCTTCGTCCCCTATGCCTTCGAACCTTGGCACTGGGAGTGGGTCAGCCCGACCGGCGGCTACGTCGGGCCGCCGCCGCCGTCGTGATCCGTCCGCTGACAGACGGCGAACGCGCGCTTGCCGTGGAGGCCTTCGGCGAGGCCCTCATCCTCGACTCGATCCGCTTCCTGCCCGCGTCCTGGCCGTTTGATCGCGCCTTCGTGCCGGGACGCTGGTTCGGGCGCGACTGGATCGTCTGGCCCAGGCGATCACTGCCGTCCGATATCGCCGCCGCCCCGCTGCGGCTCCAGGCCATGCTGGTCCACGAACTGACCCACGTCTGGCAGGCGCAGCAGGGGCTCAATCTGTTGGCCGGCAAGATCCGGGCGGGGGATCGACCGGCGTCCTATGAATACCCCGTCGGCATGGATTGCGACTGGGGCGGGCTGAACATCGAACAGCAGGCCATGGTGGTCGAGCACCGCTTCCGGCTGACGCGCGGTCAGACGACGCCGGCGGATGCGGCCTTCTATGACCGCGTCTGCCCGATCGGGCCCCGCATCGGCGTCTGAGCCTTGCGGCGCGGGCCGCGGGACCCATATTGGAAACAAATACTGTTTCTAATTGAACGGAGTGAATCCCGATGCGCCAGCCCGCCATCTTCTTCGGTCATGGTTCGCCGATGAACGCCCTGGGCGGCCCCCATGCCGACGCCTGGCGCGCGCTGGGCGAGGCCGTCGGCAAGCCGCAGGGCGTGGTCATGGTCTCGGCCCACTGGGAGACCGACGGACTGGCCGTGACGGCGCAACCCCGACCTGAAACCATCCATGATTTCGGCGGCTTCCCGGGTGAACTGCATGCGATGCAGTATCCGGCCCCGGGCTCGCCGGGGTTGGCGACGCGGGTCGCGGCCCTGACCGGAGCCGCGCCGACGACCCAATGGGGCCTCGATCACGGGACCTGGTCGGTGCTGACCCATGTCTGGCCCGAGGCTGACGTGCCCGTGGTGCAGTTGTCGCTGGACCGCAGCCTCGACGCGCGCGGCCATCATGATCTGGCCAAACGGCTGGCGCCGCTTCGGGACGAGGGGATCGTCATCGCGGGCTCGGGCGACTTCGTGCACAATCTGCGCACCTGGAAGCGGACAGGCGGCGAGCCCTACGACTGGGCCGGCCGCTTCAATGAGGCGGTCAAGGCGGCCTTGCTGCGCGGCGACGACGACGCCCTGATCGACTGGGTCGGCCTGGCCGAAGACGCTCAGTTGAGCGTCCCCACCGACGAACACTATCTGCCGCTGCTCTATGTCGCCGCCCAGCGCGGGCCGGGCGACGACGTCAGCTTCTTCAATGACGTCATCGAAGGCGGTTCAATCTCGATGACGGGCGTGCGGATCGGTCAGGCGTAGGGCTTCTTGCGCACGACCGCGTCCAGGCTCCACGCGCCGGGGCCGGCGGCGGTCAGATACAGGAAGACGAAACAATAGAGGGCGATCAGCTCTCCGCCGTTGAGGATCGGGAAGAAGGCCTGCATCCCGTGCACCGCCCAGTAGCCGACCGCGCAGAAGCCGGCGGCGAGGAAGGCGGCCGGGCGGCTGAACAGGCCGAGTACGAGCAACAGACCGAGGATCAGCTCCAGCGGGCCGGACAGACCGGCGAGGCTGAAGCCCGGCGGCGGCAGGCCCTCCATGGCGGGGAAGCCCAACACCTTGGCCGTGCCGTGCTGCAGCAGCAGCAGGCCGGACATGATGCGCAGGACGCTGAGAAGCTGCGGTTGATAGGCGTTGAACCTGTCGAACATGAAACCCTCCTTGTGGATGTCGATATATTGAAACAGTATCTGTTTCAGATCAACAGCCAAGGTTCAGGCCGCCTTCTCAAGCTCCGCCATCTGCTGGATGCGGACATAGTCGGTCTTGCCGGTGCCCAGGACGGGCACCTCCGCCACGCGCAGGATCTTCTTGGGCACCGCCAGTTCCGGCGCGCCGTGGCTGCGGGCCCATTCGGCCAGGCGGGCGACGTCGGCGTCGCGGCGGTCGGTGACCAGCACCAGCTTCTCGCCCTTTCGGGCGTCGGGAATGGAGACGACGGCGTGCCGCGCATCGGGCCAGACCGCGCTGGCCAGACCCTCGACCGCCGTCAGGGACACCATCTCGCCGCCGATCTTGGCGAACCGCTTCACCCGTCCCAGGATCGAGACATAGCCGTCCTTGTCGATGTCGACGATGTCGCCCGTGTCATGCCAGCCGCCGGCCAGCGGCTCGACGCCCAAGGGGTCGTCGGGGGACAGATAGCCCCGCATGACATTGGGCCCGCGCAGGAACAGCCGTCCGCCGTCGGGAATGCCGTCGACCGGGTC
>CALRJO020000077.1:0-14176 GCA_943367565.1 Brevundimonas vancanneytii | reverse complement strand
GCCGTCTGAACGCGCGGCGGCGGCGTGCATGGCATCCAGCGCGGCGGCGGCGGCCTGTTCGGGCGGATCGCTTGCGGGAGCGGGCGCGGTCAGGACAAGGGCGGCGGCGAGCAAGGGCAGCATGGCGGGCTCCGGAACAGACGGCCTGTCTTACCGTCCGCTTTTTATTTAACCGAACGGTTGACAACATTTCCACGCCAGTGCATTTAACCGGCTAGTTACACACGAAGTCAACGTCATGCAGACCGATCCCCTCTCCGCCAAATTCGCCGCCCTGGCCGACCCGACCCGTCGGGCCATCCTGGCGCGGCTGTGCGAGGGCGAGGCCAGCGTCAACGACCTGGCCGCCCCGTTCGACATGAGCCTGCCGGCCGTTTCGAAGCATCTGAAGGTGCTGGAGAAGGCCGGGCTGATCAGCCGGGGCCGCGAGGCCCAGTGGCGCCCCGCCCGGCTGGAACCGATGGGGCTCAAGGGCATCGCCGAGTGGCTGGAACACTACCGCCGCTACTGGGACGCCAGCTTCGACCGTCTCGATGCCTATCTCAGGAAAATCCAGAAGGGGGACCCGAATGGCCCAGGACACTGACAACCCCTGCAACACCGACGGCGTCGCGCATCAGCACGCCCTCGTCCTGCGCCGCGTCATCGACGCCAAACCCGAGGCGATCTGGAAGGCATGGATGACGCCGGAGCTGCTGCGACAGTGGTTCGTTCCGAAGCCATGGTCGATTTCGGACATCCAGGTCGATCCGCGTCCCGGCGGGGTGTTCAACTTCGTCATGCACGGGCCGGACGGCGAGCGGATACCGAACAGCGGCGTCTTCCTCGCGGTCGAGCCGAACCGCCGCTGGATCACGACCGACGCCTTCACGCCGGACTGGGAGCCGGCCGGCCAGCCGTTCATGGTCGCCACGGTGGAACTGACGCCGAGGGACGACGGCAAGACCGACTATGTCGCCACGGCGCGCCACTGGAACGCCGAGACGATGCAGCAGCACGAGGCCTTGGGCTTCCACGAAGGCTGGGGGACCTGCGCCGACCAGCTGGCCGAACTGCTCAAGACCCACTGACCCCTCCCCGGCCCGACCGGACCCGCTGAAGAGCCCGCCCGATGACCTTCGTCGACTCCATCGCCGCCCGACCCACCCTGCGGATGCAGCGCCATTTCGATGCGCCGCGGCCGCTGGTGTGGCGAGCCTGGACGAACCCCGAGGTCATGGTGCTGTGGCTGGGTCCGGTCGAATGGCCGGCGGTCAGCGCCACCCAGGACCTGAGGGTGGGGGGCGAATGGCGGGCCTGTCTGCGCTCGCCCGGCACCGGTCAGGACCTGTGGCAAGGCGGGGTCTATCGCGAGATCGTCCCGAACGAGCGGCTGGTCTTCACCTTCAAATGGGACGAGTCCCATGAGGACGGACCACCAGTGGATACGCTTGTAACCGTCCAGCTCAGCGACGCGCCGGACGGCGGCACTTTGATGGACTTCACCCACGAAGGGCTGAAGTCCGAACAGAGCCTGACCGGGCACAAACACGGCTGGACCAGCACCTTCGAACGGCTGGAGGCCTTCCTTCAAGATCAAGAGCGAGGAAACCGACCATGAAGATCGTGACAAGCCTGAGCTTCCGCGGCGAATGCCGCCAGGCCTTCGAATTCTACGCACAGGTGCTCGGCGGCAGGATCACCGCCGCCATGCCCTATGGCGACGGGCCCCCGGACATGCCGATCGGCCCGCAGTACCGCGACTGGCTGATGCACTGCTGGCTGGAGGTCGGGGACCAGGCGATCATGGGCGCCGACATGGATGTCGACTGGGCCCCCGGGATCGACAAGCCGAAGAACGGCTTCGACGTCACCCTGCACACCGACGACGCGGCCCAGGCCCGGCGCTGGTATGACGCCCTCGCCGAGGGCGGCAAGGTCGGCATGGCCTTCGCCGAAACCTTCTGGTCGCCGGGCTACGGCAGCCTGACGGACAGGTTCGGCGTGCCGTGGATGGTCAACACCGTGCCTTCGGCTGACTGGAAGCCGGCGTCGTGAAGGCCTCGCCCTCCGGCTGGACTGGCCGGGCGCCGAGCGGGCTGTTCGTCCTGTTCATGTGGGGCGGGCTGTGGCTGAGGGACGCCTCGTTGAGCGCCGCCTTCCCGCTGCGGAGGACCGCGTCGTGACCGTCGCCTGCGCCATTCCGGAACAGCTGCGGACGGTGAGCATCGTCCGCACCTTCGACGCCCCCCGCGCCCTCGTCTGGAAGATGTGGACCGACCCGGCCCATGTCGGCGTCTGGTTCGGGCCCGAGCATTTCACCACGCCGGTGGTGCGCATGGACGTGCGGCCCGGCGGCGCCATTCACATGGTGATGCGGGGCCCAGACGGGACCGACCATCCGTTTGACGGTCGCTTCATCGAACTGGACGAGCCAGAACGGCTGGTCATGCGCACCTGGGTGCACCGCGCCGACGGATCGGTCTGGTTCGAGGTCGAGCAGACCGCCCGCTTCGAGGAGGTCGACGGCCGCACGGTCATGCGTTTCGAGGCCGTGGTCATGGCGGCCCGCGAGGACGCCGTCGGTCCGCTCAGCGGCATGGAGACCGGCTGGAGCCAGAGCCTCGACAAGCTGGCGGCGCACATCCGCGCCGTGACGGTCCCGGAGGGCTGAAAAGCGAAAGACCGTCCCCGCCGCCAGCCCCGACGCCTATGTCGCCGCGCTGGACGGCTGGCGGCGGGATCTGGCCGAACGCCTGTTCAAGGCTCCCAACCCAACCCGGAGACCATCATGATGAACCGCCTGCTTTTGTCGACGGCCGTCGCCGCATTCATCGTCGGCGCCTTCGCCGCCCTGCCCGCCCAGGCCCATGAGGCCGCCGCGCCCGTCGCGACCACGGGATCAACCGCGCAAACCGACCGCGCCGTCGCCGTCGAGGGTGGCCAGATCCGCTATCAGGTCATCGGCGACCTCCACGCCGGCAAGACCCCGGTGCTGGTGCTGCACGGCGCCTTCATGTCGATCGACGCCATGAAGCCGCTGACCGACCTGATGACTGATCGTCCCGTGATCGTGATGGACCAGCGCGGCCACGGCCGCACCGGAGACCTGCCCGGGCCGATCACCTATGAGGCGCTCGCGGATGACGCCGCCGCCGTGCTGGCCGACGCGGGCATGGAGACGGCGGATGTGGTCGGCTATTCAATGGGCGCCGGCGCCGCCCTGCAACTGGCGCTGCGCCATCCGGGTCGGGTGAAGCATCTGGTGGTCATGTCGGTCAGCTTCAACGAGGCCGGCAACCTGCCCGGCTTCACCCAGCAGATGGACCAGATCACCCCGGAGCTGTTCGCGGGCTCGGCCATGGAGCGGGAATTCCTCCGCCTGTCGCCGACGCCCGACGCCTTTGCCTCCGTGGTCAACAAGATCAAGGTCATGGACCGGGGCCAGGACTGGCCCGCGGAGGATATCCGGGCCCTGACCTCCCCGACCTTCGTCATCATCGGCGATCATGATGTCGTTCGGCCGGAACACGCGGTCGAGCTGTACCGCCTGCGCGGCGGCGCCGACACGGCGCGGGCGTCCCAGCCCTTCCTGAGCGAAGCGCCGCCGGCTCGGCTGGCCATCATTCCGGGCGCGTCGCACATCGAGGTCTTCGGCGACCCGGAACTGCTGGCGAAGATGATCCTTCCGTTCCTGGACGATCAGACCCGACCGATGCCCGAGGGCTTTTTCTAGGGATCGACGCAAGGAGCGATGACCATGCGCAAGATCAGAACCGCCACCTTCGTCAGTCTCGACGGCGTCATGCAGGCGCCAGGCGGTCCCGATGAGGACCCCACGGGCGGCTTCGCCTTCGGAGGCTGGGTCTGGCCCCATTTCGACGAAGCCTCCGGCGGCCTGATGGATGAGGCCATGGGCGAGAACTACGACCTGCTGCTGGGCCGCAGGACCTATGAGATTTTCGCCGCGTACTGGCCGCATATGGACGACGAGATCGGCCGGACGTTCAACGCGATAAACAAGTACGTCGCGGCCGGGCCGGATACGCCCCTGACCTGGGCGCACAGCCACCGGCTGGAAGGCGATTTGCCGGAGGCGGTGCGGGCGCTGAAGGCGACCGAGGGCCGCGACCTGCTGATCCAGGGATCGAGCGAGGTGATCCACACGCTGCTGGCCCACGACCTGATTGACCAGCTGACCCTGCTGACCTTTCCGATCATCCTCGGCACGGGCAAGCGGTGGTTCGATCAGGGTGTGCATCCCCGCGCCTGGACGCTGACGAGAACACGGCAGACCACGACCGGCGTGGTGGCCAACACCTTTCAACGCACCGATCAGCCTCCGCCCACCGGCTCATTCGCGGAGCAGACGCCGAGCGAGGCCGAGCTGGCGCGACGTGAACGCTGGGCCGGTGAAGCCTAGCGAGCCATCCCCGTCGGGAACGGCCGACCGAGCGCCTCGGCCATGCCCTGTTGCGACAGCAGGAAGACCGCGTCGCGCTGATGGAAATTGTTGGACAGCACGATCACCGTGACGTCCTCGTCGGGCTGCCAGGTCATGAGATTGCGGAAGCCGGACCAGCTGCCGGTGTGGAAGATCTGGCGGTCCATGAAGGACGGCGAGACCCGCTGGCCGATGCTGTTGGCGAAGACGCCGAAGCCCCAGTCACGGCGCGGCCGGCCCCGCTCCTCCGGCGTGCTTTCCGGCGCGTGATCGGCGATCATCATGGCGTAGCTCCGCCGCGTGAGCAGATGGCCGCCATGCAGGGCGCGCTGCCAGACCAGCAGGTCGTCGAGGGTCGAATACAGGGCCCCCGCCCCGACGATGATGCTGACGTTGTGGTCCGGCTGGGGCGACGGCGCGCCGCCGCCCAGGTTGGCGTAGCCCATGACCACGTCGGAAGCGTCGTCGTCATAGCCGGTGTCGGCCATGCCCAGCGGGTCGAAGAAGGCGGTGCGCAGATAGTCGTGCAAAGGCTCCCCGCTGGCCTTCTCGACCACGGCGCCCAGCAGGTTGTAGGCGGCGTTGTTGTAGCGGACTTTCGTCCCGGGCGGGAACTGAAGCCCGTACTGCATGGATTCCGCTGTCAATTCCTCCATCGTCGCCGGGGTCACGCGACGGATGCCCCAGGCGGGGCGGGCCATCAGATCGGGGATGCCGGAACTGTGGCCGAGCAGGTGATACAGGCGGATCGGCTCCCAGGCCGGCGGGCACGGCTGGATCCATCGGCACACGGGGTCATGGGTCGACAGCACTCCCTCGTCCTGCAGCCTGAGGACGGCGGCGGCGGTGAACTGTTTGCTGATCGAGGCCAGGCGGAAGCGGGAGTTCAGTTGCAGCGGCGTACCCGGACCCCGGTCGGCGTAACCGTACACTTGCCGGAAGAGCACCTCGTCGCCGCGCGCGACCAGCACGCCGCCAGTGAACTGGCCCGAGCCGCCCCAGCGGTTCAGCTGTGCCGTCAACCGCGGCAAGGTCTCGACGACGACGAGCGGCGGTCGTTGCGGCAGCGGCTCGGGCCCAGGCGGGACCGGTGAAGGCCGTACGCTCCCCCACGCGATCAACCCCGCGACGAGAACGATCAGGATGGCGATGACGGCGAGGGCCAGCCGGGGATGACCGCCAGCGTTTCGGGGGACGTTGAACAAGGGCCTAGACGTCGTAATCCAGCCCGAACTGGGCGTAGAGGGCTCGGGAGTCCTGCCATTTGGGGTCGACCTTGACCGTGATGAACAGGTGCACGGGACGGTCCAGCAATTCGGTCAGTTCCTCGCGCGACTTCTGGCCGATCCATTTCAGGGTCTGGCCGCCCTTGCCCAGCACGATGGGCCGCTGGCTCTCGCGTTCGACATAGATGATCTGCTCGATCCGGGCCGAGCCGTCGGCCTTGTCCTCGAACGAAGTGGTCTCCACCGCCGCCGAATAGGGCAGTTCCTCGTGGACGCGCAGATAGACCTTCTCCCGGGTGATCTCGGCGGCCAGAACCCGCATCGGCACGTCGGCGGACTGGTCCTCGGGATAGAGCCAATGCCCGGGCGGCATCGAGCGGGCCAGCCGCTGTTTCAGGTCGTCCACGCCGTCGCCGCTCAGGGCGGAGATCATATAGACCTCGGAATAGACGCCGGTTTCGAACAGCTTGTGGGACAGGGCCAGCAGGGTGTCGCGGCGCATGCCGTCGATCTTGTTCAGGGCCAGGATGACCTGGGTCCCCGAGGCCTTCAGATTGGCGATGATGGTCTCGGTGTCCTCGGCCGAGCGCCGGTCGGCGGCCTGGCCCTCCTTGCCTTCCGAGGCGATGTGCGAGGCGGCGTCGATCAGATGGACGACCACGTCGGCGTCCGAGGCCCCGCCCCAGGCCGAGGCGACCATGGCCCGGTCCAGCCGGCGGCGCGGGGTGAAGATGCCGGGGGTGTCGACCAGCACGATCTGGGCATTGCCCTCGATGGCGATGCCGCGCACGGGGAAGCGGGTGGTCTGGACCTTCTGGGTGACGATCGAGACCTTGGTTCCGGTCAGCCTGTTGACCAGCGTGGACTTGCCCGCATTGGGCGCGCCGATGATGGCGGCGAAGCCGGCCCGCTGGTTTTCTGTATCGGTCAAATCACGCCTTCACGCTGCAGCAGGCCGATCGCGGCCGCCTTCTCCGCGTCCTGACGCGAACGCCCTTGCGCGGTCAAGGGCGGATATCCGGCGACGCTGGCTTCGACGGTGAAAGTCGGAGCGTGATCCGAGCCCTTGCGTTCCACGACCCGGTAGGCCGGCAGGGGCTTTCCGTGCGCCAGGGCCCACTCCTGCAGGGCGGATTTCGGATTGGTCAGCGATTTTTGCGGCGGGGCTGACAGTTCGTCCTTCCACGCCCTGTCGAACACCGCCCGGACCGCCTCGAAGCCGCCGTCCAGCCAGACCGCCGCCAGCAGGGCCTCCATGGCGTCGCCCAGTACGCCTTCTCGCCGCCGCCCGCCCTGTTTGGTTTCGCCGGGCGACAGCCGCATGGCGTCGCCGACTCCGAGCGCCTCGGCCACGCGGGCGCAGGCGGCCTTGTCGACGAGCGCATGAAGACGCGAAGACATCTCCCCCTCATTGGAGCCCGGAAAGTCGCGCACCAGCCGATCGGCGACCAGCAGCCCCAGCACCCGGTCGCCCAGGAACTCCAGTCTCTGATTGTCGGCGAACGGCCGCCCCCGGGCGTCGCGCTCCGCCCCCTCCCCCACGCTGGCGTGGGTCAGGGCCAGGTCCAGCAGCGCCGGATCCCCGAACTCGTGGCCAAGGCGGCGCCGCAGCGCCTGAACAGCCTCGGCCCGTCTGTCAGCCATCAGTCGAGGACAGTGAAGAACCGGCTCGGTTGAACCTTCGAGAACCAGCTGATCGGGTTCCACAGCGAGGCGCCGGGTTTCCAGGAGAACAGGATGATCTCGGCCTTGCCGATCAGGTTTTCGGCCGGGACATAGCCCACGCCGGCGGACTCGTCGTAACGGCTGTCCTGCGAGTTGTCCCGGTTGTCGCCGATCATGAAATAATGGCCGGCGGGCACTTCGAACACCGGCGTGTTGTCCGAGATATTGCCCGGACCCCAGTCCTGGATATTGATCTCGCGGCCTTCCGGCAGGGTCTCGCGCTGCTGGATGACCGTCTGGGTTCCGTACAGGTTCTGGATGTCCTGGCGGCTCATCTCGACATTGCGGACCGCCGTTCCGTTGATGAACAGCACATTGTCGATCATCTGGATCCGGTCGCCGGGCAGGCCGATCAGGCGTTTGATGTAGTCGGTCTCGTTGTCGCGCGGCAGTTTGAACACGACGACGTCGCCGCGGCGGGGCTCATGGCTGACCATCGGCAGCATGATGCGGCCGCTGAAGATCGGCGGGCTGAACGGGATCGAGTGTTTCGAATAGCCGTAGCTCCATTTGGACACGACGATGTAGTCGCCCTCGAGGAGGTTCGGCTCCATCGAGGCCGACGGGATGGTGAAGGGCTGGAACAGGACGATGCGCAGCACCAGGGCGATCAGCAGGGCGAAGAAGATCGTCTTGAAAATCTCCATCCCCTCGCTGCTTGAGCCTCCGGACCTGCGCTTCCTGCCGCCGGAGCCGCGGGCGTAGACGGGGGTCGCATCGACGTCCTCGAACGGGGCGTCGCCGGAATCGCTCCACACCGGGGGCCTGGACGAGGCGGCGGACCCTGCCGCGACAGCGGCGGCCGGGGCTGCGTCATGGGCGGCGTGATCGTCATGACCGTGGGCATCCTCATGCGCCGGAGCGTCATGCGCGGGTTCTTCGTGCGCGACGGCGTCCTGCCCGTGATCGTCATGGCCGTGTTCCGCCGCGGCGGCGGGGACGTCGTGCTCCTCGTCGCCGTGGGCGGCGGCCTGGCCATCGTCGTCATGGCTGTCGGCGGCGGCGGGAGCGTCATGCCCCTGATCGTCATGGCCGTGGGCCTCGGCGGCGGGCGCGGCATGGTCATCGTGGCCGTGGCCGGCATCCTTGCCGTGATCGTCGTGCGGCTTGTGCTCGTCGCTCATTGTGACTCTGTCCCCCAGCCGCTGTCCGCGGTCTTTGCGGCGAAATCGGTATAACGTGATTAAGCCATGGGCAAGGCTTCGATCACCACGAAGGCGAGTGCGTACGGGTGTTCGTCGCTGAGCGTCAGATGTATCCGGGCTTCGTGACCGGCTGGTGTCAGCCGCGCCAGGTGATCGGCGGCGTGTCCGGTCAGGGCCAGGGTCGGCTGGCCCGTGCGCAGGTTCACCACCCCCATGTCGCGCCAGTAGACGTCCCTGCGCATGCCGGTGCCCAGGGCCTTGGCGCAGGCCTCCTTGGCCGCGAACCGTTTGGCGTAGCTCCAGGCCGCGTCCGGTTTCCGGTCCGACCGGGCGCGCTCGATGTCGGTGAAGCAGCGCTGTTTGAACCGGTCTCCGAACCGGTCGAGCGAGGTCTGGATCCGCCGGATGTCGCACAGGTCCGCGCCGACTCCGAGGATCACGCCGCGGCGTCCATGGCCGCGCGCATCCGGTGGATGGCCGTGGTCAGGCCGACGAACACCGCCTCCCCGATCAGGAAATGGCCGATGTTCAGTTCGCGCACCTCGGCGATGGCCATCATGTCGGCGGCGGTGACATAGTCCAGCCCGTGCCCGGCATGGACCTCCAGCCCGAGATCGAAGGCCCGGGCGGCCGCCGCCTGCAACCGTTCGAACTCCACGGCCCGGTCGTCGCCGGACAGGTGGCAGTAGCGGCCTGTGTGGAACTCGACGACCTGGGCGCCCACGGCATGGGCGGCGTCGACCTGTTCCGGCGCCGGCTCGATGAACAGCGAGACCCGGATGCCGGCATTCGAAAGCGCCCTGGCCACCGGTGCGATCCGCCCCTCATGGCCCGCGACCGCCAGTCCGCCCTCGGTCGTCACCTCCTCGCGCCGCTCGGGCACCAGACAGGCGGCGTGGGGCCGGTGCCGCAGAGCGATGGCCAGCATCTCGTCGGTGACCGCCATCTCGAGGTTCAGCGGCCGCCCCGCCCCGGCGCAGAGCAGACTCAAGGCGTCGATATCGGCGTCGGTGATATGGCGCCGGTCCTCGCGCAGGTGGGCGGTGATGCCGTCCGCCCCCGCCGCCAGCGCCTCGCGCGCCGCCCGCACCGGATCAGGATGCACCCCGCCGCGGGCGTTCCGGACCGTGGCGACGTGGTCGATGTTGACGCCGAGGCGGACGGGCGAGGCCATCGGTCAGGCCTTGCCCGAAAGCCGCCGGCTGCCCGGATCCTCGACCGGCAGGGCGGCCAGGTCCGGCGGCAGGGCGTCGGCGGGATATGCGGGAACGTCCAGGGTCGCCAGCGCCACCAGCGGCACGCCGACGTCCGCGCGGCCGCCCGAGCGATCAACGATGCAGGCCGCCGCCACGACCTCCCCGCCCGCCGCCTGGATGGCGGCGATACATTCGCGCGAACTCAGGCCCGTGGTGACGATGTCCTCGACCATGACGACCCTCTGGCCGGGCTCGACGTGAAAGCCGCGACGCAGTCTGAACGCCCCGCCCTCGCGCTCGACATACATTGACGGCACGCCCAGCCAGCGGGCGGTCTCATAACCGGGAATGATGCCGCCGACGGCCGGCGAGATCGCCACATCGACCGGGCCGACCGCCGCGGTGATCTTCTCCGCCAGCGCCTTGCACAGCCGGGCGCAGCGGGCCGCGTCCATGAAGACGAGGTTCTTCTGCAGAAAGACCGGACTGTGCAGGCCCGAGGACAGCACGAAATGGCCTTCGCGCAGGGCGCCGGCGCCGCGGAATTCGTCGAGAACGTCGTCTGAGGTCATGGCGTGGTGTCTAGCTCAGCCGTGGCGGCAACAGAAGGCGTCCGCCCGCATCATTCGATGTTTTCGCCAGGCTTCAGGCCGCCGGCCAGCAGGGCCCGCCATACGCCCTCGGCGTCCTCGGCGAAGCGGAACAGCGCCAGGTCCGCGGCCGCGATCATGCCGTGCTCGACCAGGACATCGAAATTGATCACCGATCGCCAGTAGCCCTCATCGAACAGCACGATGGGGATCGGCGGCGCCTTGTCCGTCTGGCGCAGGGTCAGGAGTTCGAACAGTTCGTCGAAGGTGCCGAATCCGCCCGGGAAGACCACCAGCGCATTGGCCCGCATGGCCAGGTGCATCTTGCGCATGGCGAAATAGTGGAAGCGGAAGGTCAGTTCGGGCGTCGACCAGGGGTTGGGCTCCTGCTCGTGCGGTAGGGTGATGTTGAAGCCGATCGACGGGGCTCCAACGTCATGGGCGCCCCGGTTGGCCGCCCCCATGATCCCCGGGCCGCCGCCGGTGGCGATGACATTGTCACGAGGCTGTCCCTCGGCGCCCTGCATGGCCCCGCCACGTTCCGAGGCCAGCCGCCCGAACGCCCGCGCCTCGGCGTACCAGCGGCTGTGCTGCCCGTCTCCGTTCTCGCCGATCCGGGCGCTGCCGAACACCACCAGGGTCGAGCGGACGCCCCAGGCGCGCAGGGCGCTCTCCGCCTTGGCGTACTCCATCATGAAGCGCACGCCGCGCATCGGATCGCTGAGCAGGAAGTCCTGGTCGAGGGCCGCGAGCCGGTAGGAAGGCGAGGCCAGTTGGGCGGCGTTCAGCCGGGCGGCCTCGGGGTCGATCACCCCCGCGCCCGTTCGACCGTGTCGACCGAGGGGTTGGTGCGCAGCGCCGCCATGATGGCGGTGGCGTGTTTGGCGTCCTCGACCTCCATGTCGATGTCGACGTCGAAGAAGTCCTGCTGCCGGTGGCTCATCACCAGGTTCAGGATGTTGCCGCCGGCCTCGCCGATGATGGTGGCGACCTGGCCCAGCACGCCAGGCGCGTTCTTGATGGTTGCCCGGATGCGGGCCGAGGCGACGGCCCCCTGCTCGGCCTGCGGCGTCCATTGCAGGTCCTGCCAGACCGAATCGTCGTCGGCGTAGTCGGCCAGTTGCTGGCAGTCGATGGTGTGGACGGTCAGCCCGGCTTCGGGCTCGAGAATGCCGACGATGCGGTCGCCGGGCACGGGCGAGCAGCAATGGCCGAAATGGACGCTGATGCCGGGCGTCAGCCCGCCGCCGCGCACGAACAGCCGCGCCTGTTCATCGCCGATCCGCTTCCGGTCCGGACCGGCCTTCAGCCGCCCTTTCAGCGCCGGGAACAGGGTCTCGCCGACCTTGGCCGCCGACACCCGGCCGCGTCCGACGGCTTCGTACAGATCGTCCTCGGAAGCGAAGGCGAAGGTTTCCAGCATGGCCTTCAGCGACACCTCGGCCAGGGTCTTGCCAGCGCGGGACAGGGTCTGTTCCAGGGTGGCGCGGCCCAGCTTCTGGAACTCGCCGCGTTCCGAGGTGCGGATGTGTCGGCGGATGGCCGAGCGCGCCCGGCCGGTGATGGTCAGCGAGCGCCAGTCGACCGGGATCTCGCGCTTGGCGCCGCGCACGATCTCGACCACGTCGCCGTTCTGCAGCTGGGTCCGCATCGGCTTGAGTTCGCCGTTGATCTTGACGCCCACGGCCGTGTCGCCGACCTCGGTGTGGACCGCATAGGCGAAGTCCAGCGGCATGCCGCCGCGCGGCAGGGTGATCAGCGACCCCTTGGGCGTGAAGACGAAGACCTGCTCGAGATACATCTCCAGCTTGGCGTGTTCGACCCAGTCCTCGCCGCCCTCGCCGTGCTCGATCACCTGGACCAGATGGCGAAGGTTCTGCAGCGGGTCGCGCCCGCCGTCCTGCTCCATGGCCTCCTTGTCGAAACCATAGGACTTGTTCTTGTAGGCCCAGTGCGCCGCCACCCCGTCCTCGGCGACCCGGTCCATCGGCTCGGTGCGAATCTGCATCTCGATGCGCAGACCCGACGGCCCGACCACGGTGGTGTGCAGGGAGCGGTAGTTGTTCGACTTGGGCGTGGAAATGAAGTCCTTGAACCGCTCGGGCACCATCGGCCAGGCGCGGTGGATCACGCCCAGGGCGCGGTAGCAGTCATCCTCGGCCTCGACGATGACCCGAAAGCCATAGATGTCGGACAGGGAGGAAAAGCCCACCGACTTGCGCTGCAGCTTGCGCCAGATCGAATAGGGCGTCTTCTGCCGGCCGAACACCTTGGCGGTGACGCCGGCTTCTTCCAGCACCCGCTCGACCTCGCGCGAGACGCCGTCGATGGCGCGGCCGTGCTCCAGCTTCAGCGCCTCCAGCCGCCGCTCGATGGCGGTGCGGGCGGTCGGGTTCAGATGCTCGAAGGCCAGCTCTTCCAGCTCGGAGGCGATCGAATGGATGCCGATCGACCGGCCCAGCGGCGCATAGACCTCCAGCGTCTCGCGGGAGATGCGCTCGCGCTTCTCGGGCTTGACGTGCTTCAGCGTCCGCATGTTGTGCAGGCGGTCGGCCAGCTTGACCAACAGGACGCGGACATCCTTGGAGATGGCGAGGATGAATTTGCGCAGGTTCTCGGCCTGGCGCGTGTGCTCGGCCTGAAGCTCCAGCCGCGACAGCTTGGTGACCCCCTCGACCAGCGAGGCCACCTCCTCGCCGAACATGTCGGCGATGTCGTCGCGGGTCGCCGAGGTGTCCTCGACCACGTCGTGCAGCAGGGCGGTGACGATGGTGGCGGTGTCCAGCCGGTAGTCGGTCAGGATGCCGGCGACCTGGATCGGATGGGCGAAATAGGGATCGCCCGAGGCCCGCAGCTGCGAGCCGTGCATCTTCATCGCATAGACATAGGCGCGGTTCAGCAGCGCCTCGTCCGCGGTCGGATCATAGGCGCGCACGGCCTCGACCAGTTCGAACTGGCGCAGGACCCGGGAGCGGGGATGAAAGTCGACGTCCACATGAGGACGGGGCCCGCCGGGGTCGTTCAGATTGGCGGGTTCGGGCGTCGGCGCGGGCTGCCGCGCCGGCAGGATGGTGATACCGTTGGCGGGCTCCGCCGTCAGTAGCGTTCCTCCTGCCCGCCGTCGCGGTCGCTTTGCAGCGCGCGGATCAGTTCGGCTTCGGCCATGTTCATGTGCTGGGGTTCAGCCAGCAGGCCCACGATTTCGGCCTCGTCCTCGGCTTCGGTGCGCTCGTCGACGCGTTGCAGGGCGACGATGACCGTCTCGCGCAGCTCTTCCGGCGCGACGGTGGAGTCGGCCAGTTCGCGCAGGGCGACGACGGGGTTCTTGTCGTTGTCCCGATCGAGGGTCAGGGGCGCGCCATTGGCGATGGCGCGGGCGCGGTTGCCCGCCAGCAGAACCAGACCGAAACGGTTCGGCACCTTCTCGATGCAGTCTTCGACAGTGACGCGGGCCATGAATATCCTCGGGCGCGGGGGAGAACCGCACAAACTATAGGGTTAGCCTCAATTGTGCAACGCCGCATGGGCGGGAATGAGGCGTCAAGGCAACGGTGTTGCGTCTTTTCCGATCGTGGCCCCGTCCGCCAGCGCCCGCGCCGTCTTCCCGGCCGGATGTCGCCACTCCGGCGCGATCTCCGCCAGCGGCCCCATGACGAACAGCCGGTCCGCCGCGCGCGGGTGCGGCAGGATCAGGCCGTCGAGGTCGCCCCTCGTTCTGCCAAAGGCGATCAGGTCGAGATCCAGCGTCCGCGGTGCATTGGCCGCGCGCCTCTGGCGCCCGAACGCCTCCTCGATCCGGCCGAGGGCCGCCATCAGCTCATGCGGGCCGTGGGCCGTCCGCACGATCACCACCCCGTTCAGGAACGGCGGA
>CALRJO020000076.1:0-14363 GCA_943367565.1 Brevundimonas vancanneytii | reverse complement strand
GACGGCGGCGCCGGCGAGGGCGGCGACCGGGGCGGCGGCCAGCAGGGCCCTGCGCGACGGCCCGCTCACATCAACCCCAGCTGTTTGAAACTGGCCACGCCGTCGCGGCCGACGATCAGGTGGTCGTGGACGCTGACGCCCAGTGCGCGCGCGGCCTCGATGACCTGCCGGGTCATGTCGATGTCAGGCCGCGAAGGGGTCGGGTCGCCGGACGGGTGGTTGTGGACGATGATCATGGACTTGGCCGACAGCTCCAGGGCCCGGCGCACCACCTCGCGCGGATAGACCGGGGCATGGTCGATGGTGCCGCGATTCTGGATTTCGTCGAGGATCAGCTGGTTGCGGTTGTCGAGGTAGAGGACGCGGAACTGCTCGCGCGCCTCATGCTGCAACGACAGGCGGACATAGGCGACCAGGGCGGTCCAGGATGAGATGACCGTGCGCTTGCTGGCCTCCTCCTTGATGACCCGGCGGGCGACCTCGTGCAAGGCGGCGAGGTCGAGGGCGGTTTCGGCGCCGATACCCTTCGAGCGGCCGCGCGCGTCCTCGGCCCGGACGGTCATGAGGTCCTCGACCGGGGCGGCGAGCACGGCCGCGAGCGAGCCGAAGCGGGCCAGCAGAGCCTTGGCGATCGGCTTGACGTCGCCCTGGGGCTGGCTGCGGAACAGGAAGAGTTCAAGCAGTTCGTAGTCCGGGAGGTGCGGGAGGCCAGCGCCGCGGGCGCGCTGGCGCAGCCGTTCGCGGTGGCCGGTCAGGCCGGCGGCCCTCAGCGGAATGACGCGCGCGTCGGGGGCGGGCGCGGGCCGGGGAACGACCGGGAAGGACAGCACTTCGGACATGACGGCCTCCAGCTCAGGCGCTGGCGACGATGCCAGAACAGAAGGCGAACGTCCAGCGTCGGCGTCAGGCCTGGAAGGTCGGCCGGAACAGCCCGGCCGGGCTGGCGCTGAACAGCTCCACGCCGGTCTCGGTGACGCCCACGGAGTGCTCGCACTGGGACGACAGCGACTTGTCGCGGGTCACGGCGGTCCAGCCGTCGGACAGGACCTTCACATGCGGCTTGCCCAGGTTCACCATCGGCTCGACGGTGAAGAACATGCCGGCCTTGAGCGTCGCGCCCTCGCCGCGGCGGCCGTAGTGCAGGACGTTGGGGCTGTCGTGGAACAGCCGGCCGATGCCGTGGCCGCAGAAGTCGCGGACGACCGACATGCGGTTGGCCTCGACCACCTGCTGGATGGCGTAGCCGATGTCGCCGAAGGTGTTTCCGGGCTTGATCATCGCCAGACCGGCCGCGAGCGAGTCATAGGTGACGTCGATCAGCTTGCGGGCCCGGGCGTTGATCTCGCCGACCGCATACATGCGGCTGGAGTCGCCGTGCCAGCCGTCGACGATGACGGTGTGGTCGATGTTGACGATGTCGCCGTCCTTGAGCACCCGGTCGCCGGGGATGCCGTGGCAGACGACGTGGTTGATCGAGGTGCAGACCGTCTTCTCATAGCCCTTGTAGCCGAGGCAGGCGGGCAGGGCGCCGTGGTCGAGGGTGAATTCGCGGATGCGGTCGTCGATCTCGCCCGTGGTGACGCCGGGGACGGCGAAGGGGGTGATCATGTCGAGCGCCTCGGCCACCAGACGGCCGGCGGCGCGCATGCCTTCCCAGGCCTCGTCGCCTTCGTAGACGCGGATCTCGTGGGTGCGGACGAAGGCGTCGCTGTCCAGTTCGGGGGTCTCGTACATCAGGCTCGGCTTTCGGGGGCGTCGGTCGGGGAGCGTTTCAGTTGGGAAAGTATAGCACAATCCTCAAGGCCGGGTTGAGGCAGCCCGCTGCGCTCCCGCGCGACCCGGGCTAGAGAGTTGAGATGACCGAATCCTCTCCCACCGCCGCCGTCCTGATCATTGGCGACGAGGTCCTGTCCGGCCGGACGCAGGACACCAATCTGAACACGATCGCCCGGTTTCTCGGCGCGCTCGGGATCGACCTGATGGAGGCCCGGACCGTCGGGGATCGCAAGGCGCAGATCGTCGACGGGTTGAACGCCCTGCGGGCGGGCCACGACCATGTCTTCACCACCGGCGGAATCGGACCGACGCACGACGACATCACCGCTGACGCGGTGGCCACGGCCTTCGGGGTGGCGTTGCCGGAGCATCCCGAGGCGCTGGCCGTCCTGGCGCGGCGCTACGGCGACGACTTCAATGCGGCGCGGCGGCGGATGGCGCGGATTCCGGAGGGCGGGACGCTGATCGCCAATCCGGTGACGGATGCGCCGGGGTTCCAGATCGGCAATGTGTTCGTGCTGGCGGGGGTGCCGAAGATCATGACGGCGATGCTGGAGGACGTGGCGCCGCGGCTGCGCACCGGGGCGGTGGTTCATGCGCGCACGATCCGGGTGACCGGGGTGGGCGAGGGGGATGTGGCGGAGATGCTGACGGCGGCGGCGCGGGCGGAGCGGGAGGTCAGCTTCGGCAGCTATCCGTTCGGCCACGGCTCGGTCGGGGAGATGGGTACGAACCTGGTGGTTCGGGGGCGGGACGCGGCCAAGGTGGAGGCGGCGGTGGCGGCGCTGTTGGCTGAACTGACGGCGACGGGGATCGCGGCGGTCCTGACCTAGCGGCTGAACGCCTCCGCCACCGCCTGGTAAGCCGGGTTCGCGCGTCCCTGCGCGTCGAGCAGCAGGGCGCTTTCGTCGGGGCGGTTCTTGCCTTCCGCCCGCACCAGCCAGCTGTCCGTGTCGCGCAGGCCCCAGGTGGTGAAGGCGTAGCGCTGGCGTTCGGGCAGGGACATGAAGGCCTCGGCCAATTCGCCGACGCGGGCGACCTGCTGGGCGCGTTTCTGCGCCGCCGAACGCAGGTCGGGCATCCGGCCGCCGTCGCGCTCCATGGGGAAGTCCAGCTCGGATACGTGGATCGGCAGACCCAGCGAACCGGCGTCGCGCATGAAGGCCGTGATCTGGCCGGCGGGGATCTCGATGTCGAGGTGCGACTGGGTGCCGATGCCGCCGATGGGGGCTCCGAGCTTCAGGAGTCGCTCGACCAGTCGCAGGAAGGTCGCGCCCTTCCGGGGGATGTTCTCAAGATTGTATTCGTTGAGGAACAGGACGGCGTCCGGATCGGCGGCCTTCGCCTGTTCGAAGGCGCGGACCATATAGCCGTCCATGCCCAGCGCCCGGCTCCAGTGGCAGTCGCGCAGGCCGTCGCCGTCCTCGGCCACCGGCTCATTGACCACGTCCCAGCCGGCCAGCTGACCCTTGTAGCGGCCGACGAAGGTCGAGATGTAGCGGTCGTATTCGGCGGCAAATCGGGCGCGCGGCACCGCGGCGTCGTCGAAGACGTCGGCGCCCTGGGAGTACCAGATGACCGTATGGCCGTGGACGCGCAGGCCGTTGTCGCGGGCGAAGGCGACGACGCGGTCGGAGGGTTCGAAATCGTAGGTGAAGCCGGGGCCGAGCGTGCGCTCCATCTTCTGCTCCCACTCGGGCGTCAGCTGGGAACAATGGCGGAGCGTCTGTTCGACCCAGTCGGGCTGGTCGAGTTGCCAGGTCATGCCCGTGGCGCCGAAGGGGAAGGGGGCGAGGTCTTTCAGGGGCGGAGCCGGCGACCCGCCGGCCGGTCTGGCGACGGCGAACCGGTCGCAGGCGGCGAGGCCGATCGGCGCGGCGAGCAGGGCGCGGCGGTTCAGTCCGGGCGGGTCAGCCCGCACGGCGCCTCAGGCCCAGTTCGTCGAAGGCGGCGGTCTCGCGCTTGCCGGCGGCGATGACGGCGTTGAGGCGGGTCGTTTCGGCGACGTGTTCGAACTTCTTCAGTTCCTCGAAGGCGCCGGTCAGGGCGTCGCGGGCCCCTTCCTCCTCGGCGTCGATGACGACGACGTCGGCCTCGGCCGCGCCCTTGCGCAGCTTCCAGCCGTTCAGATAGGCCTGCAGCATCATGGCGGCGTCGGCGTCGTCGCGGGCGCGGTCCTGTTCGATCTCGGCCTCGGCCTCGAGCACGGCAAGACGCATCTCGGCGGAGGCCCGGCGCGCGGTGATCTCGGCCAGACGCTTCTGCAGCGTCTCGACCTCGTAGTTGGAGATGCGGATCAGTGATTGGGCCCAGGCGGTCATCGATACTCTCCGGTCACTGGATCATGCCTTGGTTCAGAATTGCTTCGAGGCGGGTAAAGGAATCGGAAAGACCGGTGTGGTCGTCCTTGTCCTGTCCCAGAAAGGCCTCCAGCGCCGGGTTCAGGGCGATGGCGCGATCGACGATCGGATCGGCCCCGGTGCGATAGGCCCCGATGCGGATCAGCTCTTCCATATTGGCGTAGGCCGACAGGCACTGACGGGCGCGCTTGTTCAGTTCGCGCTCGGGCGGGGTCTGGCAGGCGGGCAGGGTGCGGCTAACGGATTTCAGGACGTCGATGGCCGGGAAGCGGCCGCGTTCGGCGATCTTGCGGTCCATGACGATGTGACCGTCGAGGATGCCGCGGACGGCGTCGGCGATGGGCTCGTCATGGTCGCCGCCGTCCACCAGGACGGTGAACATGGCGGTGATCGGGCCGGCCGTGGTGCCGTCGGGGCGGACGGGACCGGGACCGGCGCGCTCCAGCAGCTTGGGCAGTTCGGTGAAGACGGTGGGGGTGTAGCCCTTGGTGGTCGGAGGCTCGCCGGCGGCGAGGCCGATCTCGCGCTGCGCCATGGCGAAACGGGTGACCGAGTCCATCAGGCACAGCACCTCCAGGTCCTGGTCGCGTAGATATTCGCTGATCGCCATGGTCATGTATGCGGCCTGCCGGCGTTTCAGGGCCGGCTCGTCCGACGTGGCGACCACGACGATGGCGCGGCGAAGGCCCTCTTCGCCGAGCGTCTCCTCGATGAACTCGCGCACTTCCCGGCCCCGTTCGCCGATCAGGCCGACGACGACGACGTCGCAGCTGGCCTGTCGCGCCAGCATCGACAGCAGCACCGACTTGCCGACGCCGGAGCCGGCGAAGATGCCGAGGCGCTGGCCGCGGCAGGTGGTGGTGAAGACGTCCATGGCGCGCACGCCGAGGTCCAGCCGCTCGCCGACGCGCCCGCGCGAATGGGCCGGGGGCGGGGGCGCGCGCAGGGCGTAGGCCGCCGGGCCGACCGGCAGGGGGCCCTTGCCGTCGATCGGCTGGCCGAAGGCGTCGATGATCCGGCCCAGCCAGGCGGTGGTCGGACGGACGCTGGCGGCGGCGGAGACGATGCGGATGTCGGCCCCGGGGGCCACGCCCTCGACCGGCCCGAAGGGCATCAGCAGGGCCTTGGCGTCGCGGAAGCCGACGACCTCGGCGGGGAGGGGGGACAGGTGGCGGCGCTCGATCTCGGCGCGGGCGCCGACCGACAGGCGCGACAGCCCGCCCCGTGACTCGATCAGCAGGCCGTTCACGCCCGCGACCTTTCCGGTCACGACCAGCGGATCGATCGCTTCAACGGCGGCGGCGAGAGCGTGCAAGCTAGGGACCCCGGAACAGGGTTTCAGGGATGCGGCATCGTGGTTAACCAGGGATGAAGGACGGGGGGTCTCATAGCGCCTCCCGGAAGAAGCGGACCACTTCCCTGTTGAACAACCGGTGGAAGGCGGCGCGATCAAAGCCGGGCTTCGAAAGACACAGCGCCGGGAGGGCGGCGGCCATTTCCGGCGCGCACGGCGGGAGGAAGTCGTAGTGGCGGGCCTCGGACACCCGATGATACTCGGGTGGGCGACCCAACCTTTCCCGGATGGGCTCGGCATTGAAGGGCGCCGGAAGAATCTCGTCATCCGCCGCCTGCCATAACTGGATCGGGATCCGGATCGCCGCCAAGCTCTCGTCGGTAAAGGCCAGGCCCAGGGCAGGTCCGGCGATGACGGCGGCCCGGATGCGGGGGTCGTGCCCGTGCGGTCGCCAGGCCGACGCGTCGATCGGCTGGCGGGCGAAGAGCTGGCAGGCGAAGAACGCGGGCTGCTCCTCGCAATGCCGCGCAATGCGCGCCGGATCGCTGACGCCGCCCGCGAGGGCGGTGACCGTGAAGCCCCCGGCCGAGAAGCCGAAGGCCCCGATGCGGCCGGGATCGATCGCGGCAAGCCGGGAACCCTCTTGCGTCATGCGGTCAACCAGCAGGCTGATATGACGTGGACGATCCGAAAGCTGGGTCGACCGGCTGTCGTCCTGCCAGTTGTCGCCGGGATGGGTCAGGGAGGCGACCACGAATCCGGCGGCCGCCAGGGCTTCCGCGGTGTCGTGGTGACCGCGATACCAGCCGCCGTTGCCGTGAGAGATGACAACCAGCGGGCGCGGATCGCCGTCCACTTCGCCCTCCGGCAGCCAGAGGCCAGCCTCGATCTCACCGCCCTCGGGGTTGGCGAAACGGAAGACCAGGTCCGCTTCCTGCGCCCCTGCGGGAACGACCGCGGCCAGGGTCACACAGGCCGTCAGGGCGGCGATCAGGGCGATGGGTCTGAAGAGAATGGACATGGGTTCGGGTCTCGGTGTCGGCGGGAATGTCTACTGATCGGGCCTCCTTCCGGACGGCGCCAGCACGACTTCGCCAACGGGCCAGCGGGTTCGCGTTCCGGCGAATGGTTCCGTCGCCCGCCGGGTTGGCTATAGTCGCAGCCAGTGAGGGGATGATGATCGAGACGCCGAACACGGCCCGGGCCTGGGCCACGGAGCTGGCCGCCTGCGTCGGCGTGGGCGTCGTGCTGGGGGTGATTGGTCCATTCGGCAGCTTCTTCAATGACGTGCTGATCGTGCGCGTGGCCTATTGGGCCGGCGCGTTCGTGGTCTGTGGCCTTGTGCTTGGTCTGGCCTTCCGGCTTCTGGCGCCCCGGGCGCACGAAGCCGGCGTTCCCGCCTGGGCCTGGATCCCGGCGATGGCGTTGGTCGTCGGGATTCCCCTGGCGGGTGTCACACGCCTGATGGCGGCCGCCCTGTGGCCGGCGATCCGCCAGTCCGTGGGACCGATCGAATGGTACGGCCAGACGGTGCTGGTGTGCCTGGTCTATGTCGCCCTGTACGGCCTTCTGCGTCTTCGCACCGCGCCCGCCGGGTCACCACCCGGCAGTCTCGAGTCGAAGGCTCCACGCATCCTTCGCCGGCTGCCCCCGCGCCTCGGGCAGGACCTGCTGTGCCTGTCGATGGAGGATCACTATGTCCGTCTACACACGGTCCAGGGTTCGGCGCTCGTGCTGATGTCGCTGAGCCAGGCGATAGAGGAGGTCGGCGAACTGGAAGGCCTTCAGGTCCATCGGTCGTGGTGGGTCGCACGCCGGGCGGTCGAGGGCGTGATCGAGGACGGACGCAAGCTGAGGATTCGATTGAAGGGCGGACTTGAGGCGCCGGTTTCACGCGCCAGCGTGCCCAGATTGCGCGCCGCCGGTTGGCTGAACGACAAGGTCGGGAACGGGTCCGCCGCTGGGTCCGCCGGGTTTCGATTGGGGTAAAACCCGATCCGCCAAGGTTGCGCCCCCTTGTCTCTCCGGCCAAGCGACTATGTATTCCCGATCCCTGCCCGGAGTCCCCCATGTCCAAATCCGCCCCTTACGACGCCTCCCGCCATCAGAAAGCCGGACGGGGCAAGGTCTTCGCCTCGATCCTCGACACCATCGGCGACACGCCGCTCGTGGGTCTGCCGAGGCTGTCGGCCGAGTTGAAGCCGAAGGCGACGGTGCTCGCCAAGCTGGAGTTCTTCAATCCGATGGCTTCGGTCAAGGACCGGATCGGGGTGGCGATGATCGAGGCGCTGGAGCAGGCGGGGCATATCAAGCCCGACACCGTCCTGATCGAGCCGACCAGCGGCAACACCGGCATCGCCCTGGCCTTCGTGGCGGCGGCCAAGGGATACCGGCTGATCCTGGTCATGCCCGAGAGCATGTCGATGGAGCGGCGCAAGATGCTGGCCCTGCTGGGCGCCGAGCTGGTGCTGACCCCGGCCGAGAAGGGGATGAAGGGGGCCATCGCCATGGCCATGGAGTTGAGGGACCGGACGCCCGGATCGGTCATTCCGGCCCAGTTCGACAATCCCGCCAACCCGGCCATCCACCGGGTCTCGACGGCGGAGGAAATCTGGAACGATACGGCGGGCGCCGTGGACATCATCATCTCGGGTGTCGGCACCGGGGGCACCATCACCGGCGTGGGCCAGGTGCTGAAGGCGCGCAAGCCGTCCCTGCGCATGATCGCGGTCGAGCCGACGGCCTCGCCGGTGTTGTCGGGCGGGGAGCCGGGACCGCACAAGATCCAGGGCATCGGGGCGGGCTTCATCCCCTCGATCGTCGACCGCTCGGTCATCGACGGGGTCGAACAGGTGTGCAACGAGGACGCCTTCGACATGGCGCGCAAGGCCGCGCGGACCGAGGGGATTCCGGTCGGCATCTCCTCAGGCGCCGCCCTGGTCGCGGCCTTCCGTCAGGCCGCGCTGGACGAGAACGCCGGCAAGACCATCGTGGTGATCATCCCCAGCTTCGCCGAGCGCTACCTGTCGACGGCCCTGTTCGAGGGGTTGTAGCGTCGGGTTGAACGGTCGTTCAAATTTTCATTGACTCCAGGTCTTGAGCGAGCGTTCAATAGAGCTCGGAAGCGGGAGAGTCCGGATGGCTGATCCACAAGACGAGATGGCCGCCACCATGGTCGCCAATCTGAAGGCGAAGACCGGCAAGTCGCTTAATGAGTGGATAGTGCTTGCCAAGGCCAGTGGTCACGCGAAGCACGGCGGGCTGGTGTCCTGGTTGAAAGCCGACCATGGGCTGACCCACGGCTACGCCAATCTGGTGGCGCACAAGACCTTCGCCTCGGACGCCGGGTCGAGCGACGACGCGGCCCTGATGGCGGCGATGTTCGCTGGGCCGAAGGCGGCGACGCGGCCGGCCTATGACAGGGTCGCGGCCATCGTCTCGGGTCTGGAGGGCGCGCAGTTCGCACCGAAGAAGGGCTATGTCAGCTTCCGCCGCAGCAAGCAGTTCGGCCTCGCCCAGCCGTCGACGAAGGATCGGCTGGACCTCGGCCTGACATTGAAGGGCATCGAGCCGTCGGGGCGGCTGGAGGCGTCCGGGTCATGGAACGCCATGGTCACCCACCGCGTCCGCATCGCCTCGGCCGATGAGATCGACGCCGAGGTCGAGGGCTGGATCAGACAGGCGTGGGCGGCGGCGTGAACGCCCCGGCCGATGTCCGCACCCGGATCGTGATGGCCGCGATGGAGCTGTTCTGGGCCAAGGGGTACAATTCGACCTCGATCGCGGACATCCTGAGCCGGACCCAGCTGAACGCCGGCAGCCTGTACCATGTGTTTCCGGGCAAGCAGGACGTGCTGATCGCCGTGCTCGAAGCCTATCGCGACGGCCTCTACGAGAACCTCGTCGATCCGGCTTGGGAGGGGGTGGACGACCCGGTCGAACGGATTTTCGCCCTGCTGGCCCGGTACCGCTGGCTGATCCTCGAGACCGACTGCACCTATGGCTGCCCGATCGGCAGTCTGGCGCTGGAGCTGCACGAGGCCGATCCGGTGGTGCGCGAGCTGCTGGCGGTCAATTTCACCGGCTGGACGGGTGCGATCATGCGGTGTCTCGACGACGCCGGGGACCGGCTGCCCGTCGGTCTGGACAGGCAGGCGCTGGCCGAGTTCGTGCTGACGACCATGGAGGGCGGGGTGATGCAGGCCCGGACCCACCGCGACGTCGGCTATTTCGACCGCGGGGTTTCGGCCTTGCGCGATCATTTCGACATGCTGCTGGCCCGCGCGGCGCGGCGGCCCGAGACTGTCTGAGGGGAAGTTCCGCGCCATGAAAATCCGACTGATCGCCGCCGTCGCCCTGTCGTTGCTGTTCGCGGCGCCGGGATTGTCCGCTGTCGCCCAGGTCGCTGAACTGCCGGCGCCGGGCGCCGGCCGGGCGGCCTATGCGCCGTTCGAGCATCTGGTTGGAAGAGCCTGGCGGGGTGCGGGCACGGGACCTGAAGCCGTCGAGGACATCCAGCGCTGGGAATGGGCCGTCGGAGGTCACGCCGTGCGGGTGGTTCATTCCGTCGGCGGCGGGGCCTATGCGGGTGAGACGTTGATCTTCCGGGACAAGGCCAGCGAGGGCTATATCTTCCACTATTTCACCTCGGGCGGCTTCCACACCACCGGCGTGATGCGTCCGACGGGCCCCGGAGCCTTCGAAGCCGAGGAGACGGTGCACGGCCTGGAAGGCTTTCCGCCCATCCGCTCCACCCTCGTGATGGGCGCCGACGGCGTTCATCGCGCGCGCAGCTTCCAGCGGGAGAACGGGGTCTGGGTCGAGAAGGGCGGTTTTGACTATCGCGAGGACGCGTCGGCGGTCCCCGTCATGCCGGGGCTGGCCCCGGTCGCGCTGGAAGCTCCGGCTTCGGCCGGGCCGCTCGATCTGACGCGGCGGATCGTGGCGACCTCGGGCGCGACCGGCGAGGACGCGGCCGGCTATGTGCGCATCCGCAACGGCTCGCCCGTGGCGGACGAGCTGTTGAGCGTTACCTGCGCCTGCGCCGAGCGGGTCGAGTTTCACCGCGTCAATCGCGGTCCCGACCGGGTCAGCATGGACACCGAACCCGTCTGGGCCGTGCCCGGGCGGGGCGCGCTGGACGTGCGGCCGGGGAGCGACCTGCATTTCATGCTGATCAGTTTCGACCCGGCCCGGTCGACGGCGGGACGGGTCGCACTGACCCTGACCTTCCGCGAATCGGGCACGGTCGAGGCGGACTTCGCGCTGACAGGGGATAGTCGCGCGGCCTGGACGGCCTTCGACTGACTGTCACAGCCGGTTAACCGGCGCGGCGCTAGCCTTGCGCCGACATGTCCGAGCTTGCGACCAGCCCTGAGGAGGCCGTCCCGGAAGGCGGCTTCCGCGCGCGCCACGCGTTGCTGAAACGCCTGGCCGATGTCGTGTCGCTGCCCGCCAGCCGTATCAACGCCTTCGAACGCGCCGTGACGGGCGACCTGCTGGTCGAGATGCTGCGCCTAGCCTCGCCCGAGGACCGGCGGCGGGTCGCTTCCCGCCTGGCGCCCCTGGCCGAACTGCCCAACGCCCTGGCGCGGATGCTGCTGCGCGATGATCCCGAAATCGCGGGGCTGCTGATCGAACAGTGCGCCTCCCTGTCGGACGCCGACCTGGTGGCCTGCGCGCGAGACACCACGCCGGCGCACCGCTTCCTGATGGCCAGCCGGCGAAGCCTGTCGGAGGTGGTCACCGAGACCCTGCTGAGCTTTGGCGAGAGCCACGTCATCGAGGCGGTGCTGCGCAACGGAACCGCCCGGCTGGGTCAGACGGCGATCGAGGGCGTCGTCAGTCTGAGCCGTCAGGAGCCGCAGCTGTGCGGCCCTGTGTTGAAGCGCCCCGAACTGCGGCCTTCGGGGGCCTATGTGATGTTCTGGTGGTGTGGCCCCGAGGATCGCCGGACCATTCTGCAGCGGTTCGCCGTGTCGCGCGAAGTCATGCAGGAGGTGTCGGAGGACGTCTTCGCCATTGCCGCGGCCGAGAACTGGCAGGACCCGGTGTCGCGCAAGGCATTGCAATTCATCGAGCGTCGCCAGAGGAACCGGGCGGCGATCGACAAGAGCCCCTATGGCGGACTGGAGGAGGCCGTGGCGGCCGCGGCCGAGCGCGGACTGAACCGCGAGGTGGCGACCGAGATTGCCTATCTGTCCGGGGTCAAACCGGTCACCGGGGCCAAGATCATGGGAGATCCCGGCGGCGAACCCCTGGCGATCCTGTGCAAGGCGACGGGGCTCGGCAAGAGCGACCTGACCAATTTGTGGCGCTCGATGCGCCGGCCCGAGACGGAGGACGACGGCTCCGTGCATCCCGTCTGGGACCGGGTGCAGATCACCTATGACATGCTGGCGGTCGACCGGGCGCAAACGGTTCTGCGTTACTGGAACTGGTCTCTGTCCTCTGCCTTGACCCCAGCGCTTCTCAGGGCCATTCGCGACGGCGAAGAAGAAGGGATGGACGACTTCTCGGCGCCGGAACGCGCGGCCATGCTGGCGCTGGCGGAAAACTTCGGGCGCTAGGACGCCAGAGGGTGCGGCCTCCCCATTTATAGTGAACTGTGCAGCACTTCATGGTCACCATTGCGAGCATGGCGCCCGATGTTGCTTTCACAAAAGAACAAATCTATTGATCTCGCCAACGACTGATTCAGTCGAAGAACAAACGAACAAGGTGAGGCCGACCCATGGAAGACAACGCCCAAATCCTCGAAATGACTGCGGACATTGTGTCGGCCTATGTCGGCAACAACAATGTGCAGGCGGTCGAAGTGCCGGGCCTGATCTCCAGCATCCACGCCGCCCTGACCCAGGTCGCGACCGGCGCCGTCGAGCCGGAGCCCGAGGTCAAGGAACCCGCCGTGCCGGTGCGCAAGTCGATCACGCCCGACTTCCTGATCTGCCTGGAAGACGGCCGCAAATTCAAATCGCTGAAGCGCCACCTGCGCACCAAATACAATATGAGCCCCGAGGAATACCGGGCGAAATGGGGTCTGGCGAAAGACTATCCGATGGTCGCCCCCAACTACGCCAAGGCGCGTTCGGACCTGGCCAAGCAGATGGGCCTCGGCCAGGGCGGCCGGAAGCCCGCCCGCGCCGCCGCGGGCCGCGCCAAGAAGTAATCCGGACTTGTCCGGGAAGCGCCCGCCCCCAGCAATGGGGGCGGGCGTTTTGCTGTTCGGGGTTGGGCCGGGTGGTTGGTGATTGGTGATTGGTGGCTGGGTTCAACGGGACGGATGTCGCCGGTGGGTCCCGCGCAGGCAACCACCAATCACCAATCACTAACCACCAATCAGGCGGCGGCGGCCCCGCGGCGTATGCGCCAGAAGCGCAGGGTCCTGAGCGCCGCGTCCGGGGACAGTTCGGCGTACATCCGGGCGTAGGAATGGGCCTTGGCCATGGCGTCGCCGTCGTCGTTGAGCAGGACCACGGCATAGGTCAGGAACAGGGCCCGTTCGAGGTCCGCGGCTTTGCAGACCACTGCCAGGGCATCCAGTTCGCGGCGATCTATGATCTGGCGGGCGGTGTGGAAGTCGATGTCCGACAACTGGGCCAGGGCGATCAGGAAGGACGTTGTCCCGCCCGAGCGCAGGAACCGCGCCAGCATCTGCGGCGTCAACTGGCCGGCGGCCTTCAGTTCCTCGACATAGGCCGAGCATTCCGCATAGTCGGCGGGCAGGGCGCCGTCGTCGGTGGCGATGCGGGCCCGCCCGGCGGCCAGGGCGCTTTCCAGCAGGGCCGGATCCATGCGGGCGTTCTGTTCGAGGATGCGGGTGCGCAACCGGGCCTCGACGACGAAATACATCTCGTTGAGCAGGTCGGCCGGCAGGCTGGCGCGCGACACGGCGGCCTCGTGCAGGGCCGGATTGAGGCGGGCGCGCTCGACGGCGGCCTCGGAGGATTTGCGCGACAGCTGGGCGCCGTCGTTGCGGAGCAGGGTTCCCAGGGTTTCGTCGTCCCCGCGCTCGACAATGACTTCGGACACGGCCTCGGACACCGAGGTGCGGGCCGAGACGGCGCGCAGATGATCCTGGCCGTGTTCGCGCACCACGCCCAGCAGGTCGTCGTCGGTCAGGACCGGCGAGGTGGTCAGGACCGCTTCGGCGACGGCGGCCTCGTCATTGGCGAGGCGGCGGATCAGGGCGTGGGGAGCGTCTGGGGCGTTGGCGAACCGGGCCGACAGCTCGGCGCGGACGGCCGACTCCATGTCGGCCGCCAGACTGACCAGAACCGACCCATAGAGGGTGTCCTCGGTGGCGGAACGCGCCGAGGCGCCGAAGAAATGCTCGGTCAGCTCGCGAAGCAACGCCCGCCGCTTCTCGCTCGACCCCTCTTCGGCCATGGCGATCAGTTCGGGCAGACGGGACGGCGTCGACGCGACTGTCACTGATGGTCCCCGTCGGAGGCGGCGGGCGCGGAACGCACCCGGCCCTGGGCGTCGCGGATCAGGGTCGGTCCCTGTTCCGGCGCGGCGAGATCCTGGGAGGCGATGGTCTCGGGCATGGTCACGACCAAGGCGTCGACATAGGTCGGATCGGGCATGGCCAGCGCGTCCGGTTGGCGGCCATTCTGGCGGTGGACCGAATAGTAGCGGCCGCCCTGGGTCGGCGGGCGTTCGCCGCTGTTGCTCACTTCGGCGACACGACGTGGCTGGGGCGCGGCCCGGGGAGGCGCGGCGGCGGGCTGGATGACCGGAGGCGCGGGCGTCGGGGCGACGGCGGGCGCATCCGGCTGCATGCGGAAGATCAGCGCGTCGCGGCGCGGGGCCATGGGGTCGAACGGCTCGGTGGAGGCCGGCGCCGCGGAGGGGGCCGGGGCGTAGATCATCTCGGCGGGCACGGCCTGACCGCGTCCGCCGGGATCGGGCAGATAGTCGGGCGTCGCGCG
>CALRJO020000075.1:0-14376 GCA_943367565.1 Brevundimonas vancanneytii | reverse complement strand
AGCCGGCGGCGGTGGTGTTGCTGGGCGACAGCTTCCACGACGCGGCCTCGTTGGGCCGGATGGCGGCGGACGACAAGGCGCGGCTGGACCGGCTGGCGGCCGGCCGGGACTGGATCTGGCTGGAGGGCAACCACGACATCGCGGCGCTGACGGGGGCGATGGACGATCTGGTCGGCGAGGTGGTCGAGACGATGGCGCTGGGCTCGCTACGCCTGATCCACGAGCCTCAGCCCGGAGCGCAACCCGGCGAGATCGCCGGCCACCTGCACCCGGCGGCGCGGGTCGCGGCCCATGGACTGAGCGTACGACGGCCCTGTTTCGTGACGGACGGACGGCGGGCCGTTTTGCCGGCGTTCGGGGCATTCACGGGCGGGCTCGACGTGCGCGACCCGGCGATTGCGGGACTGTTCGCGGAGCTGCCTATGGCTGCGGCATTGGGGCGGGATCGGGTGCATGCGCTGGCATGGGAGACGCTGCGGTAGGCTCGCGATCCAGCAGCGCGTTCGACGCCCCCTCAATCCGCTCCTCCAGCTGGCTCATGAACTCCGCCCGCTTCAGCCCCGCCGGGATCGCCGGCAGGAACTCATAGACAACCACCCCCGGATAGCGCCGGAACCCGTGCGCGGGCCAATGCACGCCCGAATTGGTGGCCATCGGCGTGCAGGCGCAGTCCAGGTCGCGGTACAGGGCGGCGATGCCGGGCTTGTAGTCGGCGGGGGCGCCAACGGGGGCGCGGGTGCCTTCGGGGAAGATCAGGATCTGGCGGCCCTCGGCGAACCGGGCGCGGGCCTGTCTGACCATGTCCTTCAGCGCCTTCGAATGGGCCGAGCGGTCGACGGCGATCATCTTCGTCTTCCCGGCGAACCAGCCGAAGAAGGGCAGGGGCATCAGCTCCTGCTTCATGATGAAACAGTTGTCCGGAAGGATGGCGAAAGGGGCGATGACGTCCAGCATGCTCTGGTGCTTGCCGGCGATCAGGGCCGCGCCGACGGGCATGTGTTCGAGGCCCCGGAACTCGACCTTCACCCCGGCGATCCAGCGCAGGCCGAACAGGCAGAAGCGCGACCAGCCGCGGATCACCCACATGGCCTGGCGGTAAGGCATCAGCAGCGCCGGCGAGAGGCCGACGGCGAACAGGGCCATCGACAGATAGAGCCAGGCGACAAAGGTCAGCGACCGGATCGATGTCACCTCAAGCGGCCTTTTCAGGGTCGGCGTCTGCAGTCTGGGCGCGGCCCCCGCCCACCGTGGCCCGGGCCAGGGCGGCGAGGTATTTCATGTATTCCAGCGTCATGCGCCGCGCGGTGACCGCGGCCTTCCACCAGCGCGAATCGTCCAGCGACGGCGTCTCGACGGCGTAGGCTGTCAGCTCGACGCCCGGCGCGGCCGCTCGAATCTCGGTCAGGGCCCGGGGCATGTGATAGTCGGACGTGACCACGATCAGGCTGTCATAGTCCTTGGCCTCGGCCCAGGCGGCGATCTCCTGGGCATTGCCGACCGTATCCCTGGCCTCGAAGCCCAGGTCGACGCAGCAGTTGAACAGCCGGCTGGAGCCGGGGGTCAGGGCGCGCAACTCCTGCCGGCGGACCTCGCGGTTGACGCCCGAGATCAGCAGCCGCTGGCCCTTGTCCTGCTCCAGCAGGCGGATGGCGGCGTTGACGCGCTCGGCCGAGGGACCCGTCAGGGCCACGATGGCGTCGGCGCGCTCGGGCTCGGGCGCCGGCGCGTAGCTCCGCACCCGATCGGCGAAGGCGAACAGGCCGATCAGCCAGATCAGCACCAGAGTGGCGATGAAGGTCAGAAACTTCATGCGCTTAACCTAGTGACCCCGCTTCAGCCGCGCCAGCGCGGCGACTCTTGCCGCAACAAGCGCCACCGTACCCGCCAGCAGCGGACATGGCGAGAGAATCAACAGGTCGCTCCAGGCCAGCGGCAGCGCCGGAGTCACCCCTTCGGCCCCGCCGAGGAAGCGCAGGGCCGCGACCATGGCCATGGCGACCACCGCCCCGATGGCTCCGGCCCCCGCGGCCAGCAGGCCGTAGCGGGCCTGATAGAGGCCGGCGATGGCGCCGTCCGAGGCGCCGTTCAGGCTGAGCGTGCTGATCACCCCCGCCTGCGCCGCCATCCCCGCCCCGGTGGCGTAGGCGACCGCGGCCCCGGCCGCCCCGGCGGTCAGCAGGAAGGCGGCGACGGCCAGAAGGGTGATCAGCCCCGCCGATCGCTCGACCTCCCCCCGCCACAGGCCGTGGTCGTCGACGGTGGCGTCGAGTCCGGCCTCGGCGAGGGCCCGGCCGAGGGTGACGGCGCTGGCGGGGGCGGTCGGGTCGAGCCGGACAGTGACCAGATAAGGGATGGGCAGGTCGGGCAGTACGGCGTCGCCGATCCACGGCCGCAGCAGCGCCTCGGCGGTCTCGCGGTTCATGGCCTCGGCCTCGGACACCCCCTCGACCCCGGCCAGGGTCTGGGCGGCGCGGGCGGCGGCCTCGGCCCCGGTCTCGCCCACGCGCGGTCGCACCTGCACCGTGGCCTCGGACCTAAGCTCGCGGGCCCAGCCGTGGGCGGCCCGATCGGCTGAAACCGCTCCGACGGCTGACAGACAGGCGAGGAAACAGAGTACGGCGATCAGGCCGGCCAGCCAGGCCTCGCCGCCGGCATCACGCGGCAGCAGGGAAGCACGGGTCCGGAACAGGCGACCGATCACGCCGCCCCCCCGGTCAGCCGTCCGCCTTCCAGCCTCAGCACCGTCGCGCCGGATCGCTCGGCCAGCGCCTCATCATGGCTGGCGATCAGCACCGTCGTCCCCAGCCGGTTCAGCGACTGGAACAGTTTCAGCAGCCGCTCGCCCATGGCGGCGTCGACGCTGCCGGTCGGTTCGTCGGCCAGGATCAGTTCGGGCTTGCTCACGACGGCGCGGGCGATGGCCAGCCGCTGCTTCTCGCCGCCCGAGAATGAAGGGGGCCGGTCGTCCATCCGGTCGCCGATCCCCACCCAGTCCAGCATCTCCTCGACGTCGCCCGCATAGTCGGACTGTTTCCGGCCCGTCAGCCGCAGGGGCAGGGCGACGTTGTCGAAGGCCGACAGATGGTCCAGCAGCCGGAAATCCTGGAACACCACCCCCATCCGACGGCGGAAGGCGGGCAGGGCGCGGCGCGGCGCCGTGGTGGCGTCCTCGCCGAACAGGTGCAGGGTTCCGGTCAGCGGCTGTTCCGCGAGGGTCAGCAGTTTCAGCAGGGTCGACTTCCCCGCCCCGGACGCCCCGGTAAGGAAGTGGAAAGAGCCGGCTGGCAAGGTGAGATTAACGTCCCGCAGCGCGCGGTGCGTCGCCGCATAGCCGAAGCCCACGCCCGACAGGCGGACGGTCTCGGTCGCGGCGTCGGATTGATAAGCGCGGCGGGGCTGGACGGGCATGAATTTCGGGTCAGGACGCGGCCGGGCCGCGACGGGAGGGGGCGAAGAGCCTCGCAGTCAGCGCACATGATACTGACCTGCCCGTCCTGCGCCACCAGCTATTTCACCCCCGATGAGGCGATCGGATCGGGGGGCCGGACCGTGCGCTGCAAGTCGTGCCGCCACACCTGGCGGGCGACCCTGGACGAGCCGCTGGAGCTGTCGCAGTCCTCGACGCCCACCGAGGCCGTCAGTTTCGGCCATCGCGACGAGCCCGAACCCGAGCCCGAATCACTGGCCGAGACCCCGGCGCCCGAGCTTCCCAAGGCCTTCCGCGCCCGGGCGGAACAGCAGCGCCGCCTGCGCCGCGCCGCGACCCACGGCGTGGTCTGGGCGGGCATCGCCTCGGGCTTCGCCGCCCTGCTGGGCTCCGCCTGGCTGTTCCGGGTCGAGGTGGTCGAGATGGCCCCGCGCGCGGCCGCCGCCTACGCCGCCGTCGGCCTGACCGTGAACCCGACCGGGCTGGATTTCGAGGCGGTCAGCGCCAAACCCCTGCCCAACGACCCGGGCAAGGTGCTGGTCTCTGGCGCGCTCAGGAATGTGCGAGACAATGAGCGGATCGCCCCGCCGGTGCGGGTGGCCCTGCTGGATATCCACGGGGCCGAGATCGGCCACGCCGTCGTCCGCATCGACGCCGCCCCCGTGCTGCCGGGCAAGGTCCAGGGCTTCGCCGCCGTGATTCCCGATCCCGGCGCCCGCGGTCAGGGCATCGGCGTCGCCTTCGTGCTCGAGGACGTACGGCCCCGCGCCGCCGCGCCGCCCGCGACGATCCATGCCGATACGCGCCGCCCGCCCGCGGCCGATCATGCGCCCGCCGCACCGCTTCGGGCCTCGATGGAGGCTGAAGTCAGCGGCCTGCGGCCCGCCTTGGCGCCGGGCTCGACGGCTCCGCTGGACATGCAGCCGATCGACGCCGTGCCGGTGGACACACATGCGGAAGAGGCGGTATCCGCCTCGCATGGCTGACACTCCCCCCCAAGACGCCGCCAAGCCCACCGTCCTGCTCCCTGAAGCCGAGGTCCAGCGCATCGTCGCCGACCTCGCCGCGCAGATCGCCCCGGTCATCGACGACGAGACCGTTGCGGCGGTGCTGCTGACCGGCGGCCTGTGGTTCGCCGCCGACCTGACCCGGGCCTTGTCGCGTCTCGGCCGCAACGTCCGCTTCGACGCCCTGTGGCTGGCCTCGTACGGGGATGAGAAGGAGAGCCGTGGCCGCATCGATATTTATGCGAACTTCCAGCGATCGATCGAAGGCCGCCGGGTGCTGATCGTCGACGATGTCTTCGACACGGGCCTGTCGCTGGCCGAGGCGGTGCGGATCGCCCGGGAGAATGGCGCGTCGGAGGTCCTCACCGTGGTCTTCGCCAAAAAGCCCTGGCCGTTGCCCCGTGCGCCCGAGCCGGACTTTGTCGGCTGGGAAGCGCCGAACCGGTTCCTGGTAGGCTACGGACTGGATCACGCGGGGGCCCTGCGGGGCCTGCCGGACGTCTGCGCGCTGGACTAGAGCCAGTCGGCGCGAGGCTCGCGCTCCCACATCTCGTCGTAACTCGGCCGCCCGCGCACCACCGCCCAGCGGACCCCGTCGACCAGCACCTCCGGGACCAGCGGCCGCGAATTGTATTCGCTGGCCAGCACCGCCCCATAGGCCCCCGCCCCCATGAAGGCGACCAGATCGCCCGCCTGCATCGGCGGCAGCAGGCGGTCGCGGGCGAAGACATCCGTGGATTCGCAGATCGGGCCGACGAGGTCGTACAGCTGCGGCTCGCCTTCCCGCGACCGCACCAGGACCAGATCGTGGAAGGCGTCGTACAGGGCGGGACGCATCAGGTCGTTCATCCCGGCGTCCAGCACCAGGAACCGCCGCCCGTCGGCGCGCTCATTGACCTGGATCACCCGGCTCAACAGCACCCCTGCGTTGGCGGCCAGCAGCCGGCCGGGCTCGAACGCGGTCTCGACCTCCAGTCCCTCCAGCACCCGGGCGGCCATGGCCACATAGGCCTCGATCGACGGCAGGTCCGACTGGCCATGATAGGGCACGCCCAGCCCGCCGCCGAGGTCCAGCCGCGACACGGTCAGCCCCGCGCCGCGCAGCTCCAGCGTCATGGCTCGCAACGCCCGGAAGGCCGCCTCCAGCGGCTCCAGCGTGGTGATCTGGCTGCCGATGTGACAGGCCAGCCCGACCGGCGTCACATGCGGCGACAGGCTGGCGCGGGCGTAGAGGGCGTGGGCCTCGTCCGCCGGCACGCCGAATTTGTCGGTCGCCCCGCCGGTGGTGATCCGCGCGTGCCCGCCCGCCCCGACCGACGGATTGACCCGGATGGCTATCTCAGGGGGCTTGGGCCCTACCGCTCGGCCCGCAGGGCCTTGCTGCTTGAGGGCGGCCGAGATTTCGATCAGCCGGTCCAGTTCGACGGCGCTCTCGACATTGATCTGGCGCACCCCGGCGTCAATGGCGAAGGCCAGTTCGGCGTCGGTCTTGCCCACGCCCGAGAAGACGATCCTGTTCGCTGGAACCCCGGCCTTCAGCGCGCGCCGGATCTCGCCCTCCGACACCGTGTCGGCCCCGCAGCCCAGCCGGGCCAGGGTCGCCAGCACCGACAGATTGGAATTGGCCTTCACCGCGAAGGCGATCAGGGCCTCGCCCAGGGCCGCCGGATGGGCGGCGACCGCTTCGGCCAGCAGACCATAGTGCCGCGTCAGGGTCGCCGTCGAATAGACATAGGCCGGCGTGCCCACGGCGTCGGCGAGCGCCTCCAGCGGCACGCCCTCGGCCTGAAGCGCGCCGTCGATCCGGTTGAAATGGTGCAAGGCGGGCTCTGGAAGTTCAGCCCGGGCGGTTGCCGGGGCCGTCGTAGGGGTTCGAGGAGGGGCCGCCGTCGATCGGCGCCTGGCGGTTCGGCCGGTTCTGGGTGCTTGGCTCGGGCAGGCCGGGGGCCCGCTCGTCGCGCATGCCGCGCTCGGTTTCCCGGGCCGGCGGAGCGTCGAGGTCGGCCATGCGGCCGCATCCGGCGGCGGAACCGGCGATCAGGGCGGCGACGCCCACGAGAACGATCTTCTTCATCACAGGCGCGTCTTCCACTCGGCGATGCGCGCGCGGACCTGTTCCGGCGCCGTGCCCCCGAAGCTCTGGCGGCTGGCGCAGGAAGCCTCGGGAGTGAGCACCTTGTAAACCGCTTCCGTGACGCCCGCCTCAAGCGATTGCAGTTCGGCCAGAGGCAGTTGCGACAAATCCACGCCCTGGGCCTCGGCCCGCTTCACCGCCGCCCCGGTAACATGGTGCGCCTTGCGGAACGGCAGATTCAGCTCGCGTACCAGCCAGTCGGCCAGATCGGTGGCGGTTGAAAAGCCCGAGCCCGCGGCCTCGCGCATCCGCTCCGTGTTCGGCTGCAGGGCGGAAACCATGGCCGTCATCGCGCCCAGCGCCAGGGTCAGGGCGTCAAAGGCCTCGAACACCGGCGGCTTGTCCTCCTGCATGTCCTTGGAATAGGCCAGCGGCAGGCCCTTCATCACCGTCGACAGGGCGACCAGCGAACCCATGATCCGGCCGGTCTTGGCCCGCACCAGTTCGGCGGCGTCGGGATTGCGCTTCTGCGGCATGATCGACGAACCGGTGGTCAGGTCGTCCGGCAGGGTCACGAAGCCGAACTGCGGCGTCATCCAGATCACGATCTCCTCGGCCAGCCGCGACAGGTGGCCGGCGCAGATAGAGGCGGCGGCCAGACTCTCCAGGGCGAAATCGCGGTCCGAGACGGCGTCCAGCGAATTGCCCATCGGCCGGTCGAAGCCCAGCTCGGCCGCCGTCATCTGGCGGTCGATGGGGAAGGGCGATCCGGCCAGGGCCGCGGCGCCCAGCGGATTCTCGTTCATCCGCGCCCGGGCGTCGGCGAAGCGCGCGGCGTCGCGCCCGAACATCTCGACATAGGCCATCAGATGGTGGCCGAAGGTCACCGGCTGGGCCGGCTGCAGATGGGTGAAGCCCGGCATGAGGTCGGCGGCGTGCTGTTCGGCGCGGACCAGCAGGGCCGACTGCAGGCCCTTCAGCTGTTCGACGGCGGCGTCGCAGGCGGCGCGGACCCAGAGGCGGAAATCGGTCGCCACCTGGTCGTTGCGGCTGCGCGCCGTGTGCAGCCGGCCCGAGGGTTCGCCGACCAGCTCGGCCAGCCGCGCCTCGACGTTCATGTGGATGTCTTCGAACTGGTCGCGGAACGGGAACGAGCCGTCGCGGATCTCCGCCTCGATGGCGTCCAGTCCGCCGAGGATGGCGTCGGCGTCGGCTTCCGTGATGATCTTCCGCGCCGCCAGCATGCGGCAATGGGCCCGCGATCCGGCCAGATCCTGGGCCCACAGCCGCCGGTCCACGCCGATCGAGACGTTGATCGCCTGCATGATGTCGGCCGGCCGCGCCGAGAAACGCCCGCCCCACATGTCTTGACCTTCCGCGTTCGGAGAAGGCTTAAGTGGTGCAACAGGGGCGGAAGGCTTGGTCATGAAGGGCTCGAAGGCGGCGGGGATGGCGATCGCGGGCGCGCTGGCAGTCGGCATGATCGTGGGCGCCGGGCTGCTATACGCCAATCGCGGCGCCTTCTTCAAAGCCGCAACGCCTGAAGCGGCGCCGAAGAGCGAACTGGCCCGTTTCGCCACGGGGTCGCTGACCCGGCTGGAAACCCTGGCCGACACCCCGATGGCCCCGGACTATGTGTTCAAGACCCGCGACGGCGCCGACGCCCGCTTCGCCGACTTCCGCGGCAAGGTGGTGGTGATCAACCTCTGGGCCATGTGGTGCGCGCCCTGCCGCACCGAGATGCCGACCCTCGCCCGCCTGGACGAGGCCTATCCGGACAGCGAACTGATGGTTCTGCCGATCAATGTCGACGCCACACCGGACGGTCTGGCCGACGCACGCAGCTTTATCGACGTGCACGAACCCCTGCCTCTCTACAGCGACATGAAATTCCAGCTGCCCTTCCTGCTGCCCCAGCAGGAAAAGATGCCGCAGACGGTGCTGCTGGACCGCCGCGGACGCATTCGCGCGTCCTTCGCCGGTGAAGCAGACTGGGCGAGCCCCGAGGCGCGGGCCTTGATCGACGCGCTTCTGGCGGAGCCGGCCTGACGGCCTAGTTGGCCGGGACCCGCTGGTCCGTCGCCGGATCGACCGCGCCGGGCCGACCCTCGGCGGCGGCCTCGGCCTGGTTGTCTTCCAGCCGCGCGGCGACATTGCCCGCCCCTTCCTCGACCGCCCGGGCGGCCTTCATGGCCCCGGACTCAAGCACCTCCCCGGCCTCGGCGGCGACCTCCCCGGCCCGCTCGCCCGCGACCTCGGCATTGGTCTCGGCCTCCTGCTGTTCCGCCGGCGTGCATGCGGCGGCGCCGAGCGCCAGGGCCGCGACGACGGCGAGTGTGATGGTCTGGATGCGCATGGGAGTCCCCGATCAGCGTTGAACCTTGGCGGTTAACGCCGGCCGGGTGACTGCGGTTGCGTCAGACCCGTGGTCAGCGGCCGCGCCCGCCCCATTCTCCGCGTTCGCCCTGTTCGCCGGACCAGCCGGCGCCATGCTCGCCATAGCCGTCATGGGCGCAGCCCGCCGCGCCGACGCCGGGAACCGCGACCACGCCGAGGGCGGCCCATATTCTGGGCTTGAAGGTCGTCATTGGTCTTGCTCTGCCGAGGCCCCGCTGACCGTTGCATGTTGCACGAAAGCGGAAGCCTTCCCGACAGACGTCTACCCATAATCGGGTATTAGCCCGGATTTAACATAACGCGGGTTAGCGTAGGCCTTCATCTCGCCATCCGGTCCGTGGTCTTGCCCAAATATTTCTTCGACACGCTTGAGAGCGGCAATCGCGATCGCGATCCCGGAGGCCTGGACCTCGCCGACGAACGATCGGCGAGGCGGATGGCATGGACCTGCCTGGCCGAGGTTCTCGCTGATCTTCGCGAACCGCCCAAGGCGCCCATCGTCATCGTCGTGAGCGACGATCTCCGGCGGCCGATCTATGAGGTCGTCGCGGGGGGCGACACACCTTCGAGCACAGCCGCCGCCCGCGATGGAGCCTGAGCCCCCGCGCGTAGGTCCTTCAAGAGGGAAATCCGCGCGTGGCGATCCGCGGGAACAGGAATGGTGGCTGGAGGCGGGCTCGAACCGCCGACCTGTGGGTTATGAATCCACCGCTCTAACCAGCTGAGCTACCCAGCCCCAATCGACGATCACGCCGCTCGAGTCCCGGCGGGAACTGGTCTGTCCGCCGGAAGAGCGGTGCCTATATAGGCGGGGGATGGCGGATTCAAGCCGCCTTCACGCCGCCGTCGGGCCGGGGCGATGCGTCGCACGCGGGTGACGCGGCGGGGCGGGAACGGCTAGGCTGGAGTGGCCGTTCGTTCCTGGTCTGATTCAAGGGGTTTTCCATGCGCCTGCTCGCCCTCGCCGTATCTGTTTCCACCGTGGCCCTGGCCGCCGCCTGTGGGGCCAACGGGCAGGACGAAGGCCGCCCCGGCGCTCCCGTCGAGACCCGTCCCGCCAACGGCGCGAACCAGCAACCGGCCTTCGCCGGCCAGACCCGCGCCCCGGGCGTCCGCACCGAGACGCCGATGGCGCATACGGTGGTGGCCTCGGGACTGGTGGAGCCGTGGGGCCTGGCCCTTCTGCCCGACGGCCGCTGGCTGGTCACCGAACGGCCCGGCCGCCTGCGCATCATCACCGCCGAGGGCGCGGTCGGCGAGCCGATCGCCGGTCTGCCCGCCGTCGATGCGCGCGGGCAGGGGGGGCTGCTGGATGTGGTCATCGGGCCGACCTTCGGCCAGGACCGAATGATCTACTGGAGCTATGCCGAACCCCGCGACGGCGGCAACGGCACCGCCGTGGCGCGCGGCCGGCTGTCGGAGGACGGGTCGCGGGTCGAGAGCGTGCAGGTGATCTTCCGCGCCATGCCGACCTATGACGGGGCGCTGCACTATGGTTCGTCGCTGGCCTTCGCGCCGGACGGCAAGCTGTTCGTCACCCTGGGCGAGCGGTCCGACGCGCCGATGCGGCCCCAGGCCCAGGACCTGGCCTCGCACATGGGCAAGACCATCCGCATCAACGCCGACGGCACGGTTCCCGGTGACAATCCCTTCGTCGGCCGGGCCGGCGCCTTGCCGGAAATCTGGTCGTTGGGCCACCGCAATGTGCAGGGCGTCGCCATCGCCCCGAACGGCGACGTCTGGACCGTCGAGCACGGCACGCGGGGCGGGGACGAGGTCAATCTGGACCGGGCGGGCCTGAACTACGGCTGGCCCGACGCCGCCTATGGCGTCGAATATCGCGGCGGAGCGATCAATGAAGGTCTCACCGCCCGCGAGGGGACCGAACAGCCCGCCTACTACTGGGACCCGTCGATCGCGCCGGGCGGCATGATCCTGTACGACGGGGCCATGTTCCCCGGCTGGCGGGGCAATCTGCTGGTCGCCGTTCTGAAGGACAAGCACATCGCCCGTCTGGTGCTCGAGGACGGCCGCGTCGTCGGCGAGGAGCGGCTGATGACCGACCTCGGCGAACGGGTGCGTGACCTCGCCGTGGCGGCCGACGGAGCCGTCTGGGCGATCACTGACGAGACGGACGGCAAGCTGGTGCGGCTGGCGGCGGCGGACTGATCAGTCGCGCAGCAGCTCGTTCACGCCGGTCTTGGCGCGCGTCTGTGCATCCACCCGCTTGACGATGACGGCGCAATACAGGCCCGGTCCGCCGTTCGGGTCGGGCAGGTTCCCCGGCACCACCACAGAATACGCCGGCACCTCGCCGCGGAAGACCTCGCCCGTCGCCCGGTCGACGATCTTGGTCGAGCCCGAGAGATAGACGCCCATGGCCAGGACGGCGCCCTCGCGGACGATGACGCCTTCGGCCACCTCGGCGCGGGCGCCGATGAAACAGCCATCCTCGATGATGGTCGGATTGGCCTGCAGCGGCTCCAGAACCCCGCCGATGCCCGCCCCGCCGGACAGGTGAACGTTCCTGCCGATCTGGGCGCAGCTGCCGACCGTGGCCCAGGCGTCGACCATGGATCCCTCGTCCACATAGGCCCCGATGTTCACGAAACTGGGCATCAGGACGACGTTGCGGCCGATGAAGGCGCCGCGCCGCACGATCGAGCCGGGCACGGAGCGGAAGCCCGCCTCCTGATAGTGGGCGGCGGTCCAGTCGCCGAATTTGTTGGGGACCTTGTCCCACCACGGGCCGACGCCCGGCGCGTGGCTGGCCGGACCGCGGTCGCCGGCGCGCTGGATCTCGTTGTCATTGAGCCGGAAGGACAGCAGCACCGCCTTCTTCAACCATTGATGGGTGGTCCAGATTCCATCGGGGCCGCGCGAGGCTACCCGCGCCTGTCCCGAGTCCAGCAGTTCCAGCGCCTGATCGACGGCCTTGCGGACCTCGCCGTGGGTCGCGGCCGAGACGTTGCTCCGGTCTTCCCAAGCGGCCTCGACGACGGCTTCCAGATGGGTCAGGTCGGTCATCAGGCGTCTCCGGGCAGGCGGGCGGTGGCGAGGAAGGGGCCGAGGGCGGCGGCCCGGTGGTCAGCGAAGGGCGCGTCGGCGTCATGAGCGTGCGGGCCGACCAGGACCGTCGTCATCCCGAGAGCGTGCGCGGGCGCGAGGTTGCGCACCGTGTCCTCGAAAAAGGCCGCCGTGGCGGGGTCGATGCCGAACCGTTCGGTCATGCGGGCGAAGGTGCGCGGGTCTGGCTTGGGAATCAGATCGGCGTCCTCCAGCGAGAACAGGCCGTCGAACAGATCGGCCAGTTCCAGCTTTTCGACCACCCGCCGCGCGTGGGCCATGGATCCGTTGGTGAAGACGACGCGCGGACCGTCCAGCCGTTCCAGCGCCGCGCGCAGGCCGGGGTCGGCCGTCAGCACGTCCAGCGGCACGTCATGCACCTCGGCCAGAAAGTCGTGCGGATCGATCCGATGGTGCGCCATCAGCCCGGCCAGGGAGGTGCCATAGTCGCGGAGATAGCCCTTCTGGACCACCATCGCCTCATCCGCCGGCAGGCCCGCGGTGCGGACGACGTAGTCGTTGATGCGCTGCTGGATCAGCCCCATGAACCGGCTCTCGGGCGGATACAGGGTGTCGTCGAGATCGAAGACCCAGCTGCGGATATGGCGCAGGTCCGCGCCGTATTCCGTCGCCCGGAGCGGCTCTGACGTCATCCCGCCTTCACCAGGGTGCCGGCGCCGTGCTCGGTGAACAGTTCGACCAGCATGGCGTGCGGACGGCGGCCGTCGAGGATGACCACGGCCTCGACCCCGTCACGCACGGCGGCCATGGCCGTCTGCAGCTTGGGGATCATGCCGCCGGTGGCGACCCCGTCCTCGATCAGTTTCGAGGCTTCGCCGACGGTCATCTGCCGGATGATCTCGCCGTCCGCGCCCTTGACCCCCGGCACGTCCGTCAGCAGCAGCATCCGCTTGGCGTTCAGCGACCCGGCGACGGCGCCGGCGACGGTGTCGGCGTTGACGTTGAAGGTCTGGCCGTCCTCGGTCACCCCGATGGGGGCGATGACCGGCACCCAGTCGGCGTCCGATTCCAGCAGGCGTTTGATCAGCTTGGGATCGACCCGGGTCGGCTCGCCGACAAAACCCAGATCCACCTCGTGCTCGATCATGCTGTCGGGGTCGCGCTTGGTGCGCTTGGTCTTTTCGACGGTCAGCAGGCCGGCGTCCTTGCCCGACAGGCCGACGCCCCGGACATCGGCCTCGCGCCCCGCCATGGTGATCCAGTGGGCGATCTCCTTGTTGACCGCGCCGGACAGGACCATTTCGGCCACCTGCATGGTGTCAGCGTCGGTGACCCGCAGGCCGTCGACGAAGGCTGACCGGACCCCGGCCTTGTCCAGCATGGCGCTAATTTGCGGGCCGCCGCCGTGGACCACGACCGGATTGACGCCCATAAGCTTCAGCAGCACCACATCCGCGGCGAACTGCCGCGCGACGGCGCTCTCGCCCATGGCGTGGCCGCCGTATTTGATCACCACCGTCTTGCGGTCGTAGATCTGGATATAAGGCAGGGCCTCGGCGAGCGTCTTCGCCGTGTCCCAGCCTTGCGCGTCTCTGGCGCGATCGTCGGTTTGGCGTTCGGTCTCGTCCATGATGAGCAGGCTCCTAAAGCGAGGCCCGGTCCGTGTCATCATGAAACCGGCGCGCCCCGGGGCCGTTGCTGACCGTATGAAAGAGCATGAGATCGACGATCGCGACCTGACGCCGTCCAGCCCGGTCGATCCCGCGTCGCTGCAGGCGGATCCGACGCTGTGCCCCGAATGTCAGGGCGCCGGCGCGACCGCGACTGGCGAGACCTGTCCAGTCTGCGAGGGAACCGGCAAGGCGACGGGGCGAAGCGGCGGCGGTTGAGGCCTGACGCGGCCGATCCGACGCGTTCGCGCCCGGCGGGGGAGTCTAAACGCTGGCTGATTTCGCCCTTGGCGACGCCGCCCTCCCCTGCGAGGGACCAATGAAGGCTGAATTTCCCGCAACCGGCAGCCGTAACACTGTCGTGTAGCCCATCAGCCACGCTCGCCAGCGTTCGTGTCCAGCCGTCTCGACCTGGGCCAGCGGGGCTGTTATGAGACCTTAGCGGTGGCTAGTGCGCCGTCACAAATTCACTTGGGCTGCGGAGGGCATCCACCCATGCGCGTTAAAACTTTCATTCTGGCCACCAGCGCAGTCGGGGCTCTCGCCCTGTCAGCCGGCGTCGCCAACGCCGAGCCGAACGGCTGGTACGGCGCGATTGATGCGGGCTACCACACGATCGGGACCGTTGAGACGTACTCGCAGTCGCGGGGTACGACGTTCCATTTCGAGGCTCAGGACGACTGGGCGGCCTTCGCCCGCCTCGGCTACCGGTTCGATCAGAACTGGCGCGTCGAGCTGGAGGGCGGCTATCGCTCGAACGACATCCAGTCGATC
>CALRJO020000074.1:0-14630 GCA_943367565.1 Brevundimonas vancanneytii | reverse complement strand
CTCCCGCTCCCGCCGCGGCCAAGCGCACCGAGGACAAGGGCTTCTTCGCGACGCTCGGCCGGATCATCTTCGGCAAGAACTGACCGGCAGCGCCTGACAAGACGAAGCGCCGGAGGATCGCTCCTCCGGCGCTTTTTCGTGGGCGGTCCGCGGCGGACCGATCAGTCCTGCGGCAGGTCTTCCGCCAGGATGGCCATCTCGAACATGAAGCTGCCGGCCTCGTCCTCGTCCTCGAAGACGACGCCGATGAATTCGTCGCCGACATAGACTTCGCAGGAGTCATTGGGCTTGCCGCGCGGCTTCAGGATGATGCCGCCGGTGTTGAAGGTGCGCTTCAGGTGCGTCTCGACGCGCTTCATGTCGGCGGTGTTCATGCTCGGCCTCAGGTCTGTCGTGAAGGCGCGGACCCTAGAGAAAGCCCCGCGCGAGGGGAAGTCAGATCACGAAGTCGTAGACGATGTCGGCCAGCGTATGATCCATCGTCCGGGCCGGCGCCGCCTCGGTCGGGCAGTTGACCAGCCGCGCGGGCACGCCGGCCACGGTGCAGCCTGCCGGCACCGGCTTCAGCACCACCGAGCCCGAAGCCACCTTGGCGTAGTCGCCGACGGTGATGTTGCCCAGCACCTTGGCGCCGGCGCCGAGCAGGACGCCCTTGCCGATCTTGGGGTGGCGGTCGCCGCGCTCGGCGCCCGTGCCGCCGAGGGTGACGTTGTGCAGCATCGACACCTCGTCGCCGACCACCGCCGTCTCGCCAATGACGATGCCCGTGCCGTGGTCGAGGAACAGGCCCGCGCCCATCTTCGCCGCCGGATGGATGTCGACCTGGAACAGCTCCGACATCCGGCTCTGGAAATGGAAGGCCAGGGCGTCCCGGCCCTGCGACCACAGCCAGTGCGACACCCGGTGCGCCTGCAGGGCCTGGAAGCCCTTGAAATAGAGGAAGGGCTGCAACAGCGTCTTGATCGCCGGATCGCGCTCGGCCACGGCCTGCAGATCAGCCTCGGCCGCCGCGACAATGGCCGGATCGGCCTCGAACGCCTCGAGGCAGACCTCGCGCACCGTCATCGGGCCCAGTTCGGCGTCGCCCAGCTTGCGCGCGATCTGGAAGCTCAGCGCCGAGGCGAGGTCGCTGTGCGACAGGATCACCGCGTTCAGCTGCGAGGCCAGATGCGGTTCGACCCGCACCGTCTCCTCGGCCGCCGCGCGCAGTTGCGGCCATGTCCCGGTGCGGTCGGCGACGACTTCGAGCTTGGGCATCTTGGTCTCCATGGCCGCCATCATACCCCCGCCAGCATGGCCTTCGCCAGTTCGGGCGGCAGTTCGCCTTCCCGCGCCATATGGTAGGCCCGCAGCGCCGTCGCCAGCGTGAACATGTCCCGGATCGCCCCGGTCCTGATCGCACCCAGCAAATCGCCGAACGGCACGCGGGCGACACGCATGATCTCGGTCGGATCGGGCGCGACCGGCACGGGCGTCAGACCCCAGGCGATCCAGGCCATGGCCCGCTCGTCGGTGACGGAGTTGCTCATCTCGGCCTTGTACGCCCGCCGCCAGTGCGCCGCCGTCAGCCCCGCCTCCTCGGCCAGCTCGCGCCGCGCCCCCTCGATCGGATCCTCGTCGAACGGCGCCCCGCCCTCGGGCATCTCCCACGACCAGTTCATCAGGGCGAAGCGCTGCTGGCCGACCAGGGTCACCGTCCCGTCTCCGTGCACCGGCAGCACCCCGACCGACAGATTGCGCGGCCGCATGACCAGATAGTCGGCCTTCACCCCCGTCGGCGCGGTCGCGTCGTGTCGCGTCAGACGCAGCCACGGATTCTCGAACATCAGGGCCGAAGCGGCGTCCCGCCACGGCGGCGGCCGGTCGCTTCCGTCGTCCCAGACGGGCAGCGGACGGTCGGCGTCGAAGGTCTTGTGGGAGTCGCTCATGGGCGTGGGTATGGCGCACGGGGCGTCCCGCGCCTAGTTCAGACCCATGACCGACGCCGATCTGGGAGCCGCCCTCCCCCTGCCCGTCCCGTCCGCCGAGATGCAGGACCGCCTCGCCCGCCGCCGCTCGGCCCCGGCACAGACCCTGACGACGCCCGGTCCCACGCAGGCCGAGGTCGAGCGCATCCTCCTGCTCGGCGCCCGCACCCCGGACCACGGCAAGCTCTTTCCCTGGCGGTTCGTGGTCATGGGCCCCCGGAACCGCGCGGACCTCGCTCGCGCCCTGGCGCCGCTGGCCGCGCGCCAGCCCGACCCCGGCAAGGCGGCGAAGGTCCTGTCCAAGCTCACCGCGCCGCCCCTGACCATCCTTGTGCTCTCGGTCCCGATCCCCGGCCACAAGGTGCCGGCATGGGAACAGCAGCTGTCCGCCGGCGCCGTCTGCATGAACCTGGAGCACGCCGCCAACGCCCTGGGCTTCGCCGCCAGCTGGATCACCGACTGGTACAGCTATGACCCGGAGGCGCTTGCTCTCCTTGGCGTCGGCGCGGGCGAGCGGGTCGCGGGCTTCATCCACATCGGCGCCCCGGCCGAGCCCTCGCTGGAACGCCCCCGTCCGGACGTCGCCGCCCTGACGACCTGGCGCGACTGAAGCCTCAGGGGCCGAACAGGCCCAGTCCGGCCAGCGTCGCCGCCGCCATCAAGGCGGTGACCACCACCAGCAGGGCGGTGAGCAGGTTCTCGGTGCGGTCTGGGCGGCTGCGCATGGCGGCGATCTCCACCCCCAGTCTCTCGCGATTCGGCCCCGGCTACGCGTCCCGGACGCCGCCGACCATTCGCCGCGCCAGCAGCGGCTTGCCCAGCCAATAGGCCAGCTCCGCCGGCCGCGCGATGTCCCACACCGCCAGATCGGCGGCCTTGCCCGCCTCGATCGTGCCGATCTCGCCCTCCAGCCCCAGGGCCTTCGCCGCGATCCGCGTCGCCCCCGCCAGCGCCTCCTCCGGCGTCAGGCGGAACTGGACGCAGGCCAGATTGATCGCCGCCGTCATCGAGGCCAGCGGCGAGGTCCCCGGATTGCAGTCCGTCGCCACCGCCATCGCTACACCGTGCTGACGCAGCAGCGCGATCGGAGGCGGGGTGGTCTCGCGCAGCATCAGATAGGCCCCGGGCAGCAGCACCGCGACGACGCCGGCCTCTGCCATGGCCCGCACCCCCGCCTCGCCCGTGTGCTCGACATGGTCCGCCGACAGGGCGCCATACCGCGCCGCCAGCGCCGCCCCGCCGCCGTCCGACAGCTGGTCGGCGTGCAGCTTCACCGGCAGGCCCAGCGCCCGCGCCTTGTCGAACAGGCGCCCGACCTCTTCGGTCGAAAAGGCGATCGGCTCGCAATAGGCGTCGACCGCATTGACCAGCCCCTCGGCATGGGCCGCGGGCAGGATGTCATCCACAGCCTTGTCCACATAGGCGGCCCGGTTCTCACGATGCTCCGGCGGCACGGCGTGCAGACCCAGATAGCTGGTCCGCACCCGAACGCCGGCCTCGCGCCCGATCCGCCGCGCCACGCGCAGCATCTTCAGCTCGCTGTCTCGGTCGAGGCCATAGCCCGACTTGATCTCGACCGTCGTGACCCCCGTCGCCTTCAACCCCGCCAGCCGCGTCAGAGCGCTGGCATACAGCTCATCTTCCGACGCCGCCCGCGTCGCCGCCACGGAGGAGACGATTCCGCCCCCGGCGCGCGCGATCTCCTCATAGGTCGCCCCGCCCAGCCGCTGTTCGAACTCCCCCGACCGGTCGCCCCCGAACACCAGATGGGTATGGCAATCGACCAGCCCCGGCGTGACCCAGCGTCCGTCGAGCCGGTCGGTGTGGGTCGCGTTGTGGTCTGGAAGATCGGCGCGCGCGCCTGTCCAGACGATGCGGCCGTCCGCGATGAGGATCGCGCCGTCGTCGATGGCCCCATAGGGCTCGCCGCCCTCGACCATGGTGGCGAGACGGCAGTCGGTGATGAGCAGATCGGCTTGCCTCTTCATTTCCGCTCATCCCCGCGAAAGCGGGGACCCAGTTCTGTCCAGCCTGACGCTGATGCTTCCGGACTGCGGGCGCGAAACCCATGCTCGGTCCCATCACCCAAGGCACTGGGTCCCCGCTTTCGCGGGGATGAGCGGAGAAAGAATTTCATCGGGAGGCGAACCCGGCCAGCAGCTCGCAGAACCACCGCCCCGCCGTCAGCGAGCCGAGGTCTCCCACCTCCAGCGACGGATCATACTCCGTCAGGTCCACCGCCCTCACCTTCGGATGCGCCCCGATGACCCGTGTCGCGTCAAAGAAGTCCTGCGCCGACACCCCGCCCGGTCGCGCGCCCGGCGACGCCGGCCACTGGCCGCGGTCGATCACATCGATGTCGAAATCGACGTAGATGACCTCGCAGAGCCCAGACAACCGCTCCAGTTCCTCGGCTGCGACCGCCGCCAGGCCCCGTTCGCGGCAGGCCCGCGCCGTCCGCACCGAGATCCCCGCCGCCTTCGCCTTCTCATGCGCGCGTTTGGTATTGGCGAAGGGCGCGAGACCGATCTGGCTGATCCGCTCTCCCGCCAGCCCGTCCTCCAGCAAGGCCTGCACCGGATTGCCGTTGGTCAGGCCCTGGTCGGTGTCGCGAAGGTCGAAATGGGCGTCCAGCGTCAGCAGGCCGGCCCGCGCCAGCCCGGTCCCGTGCACGCCGGGCCGGGTGATGGCGTTATTGCCGCCGATCAGGACCGTCAGCCCACGCCCACCCTGTGCCGCCACGGCGTCCCGCACCGGCGCGAACCCGTCCGCCGGCGACGCGCCCTTCAGCAGAACATCGCCGGCGTCATGGACCCGCGTCGACAGTTCGGCGCCGGTCTCGACATCATAGGTCGAGAACCGCGGCAGCACCCCCCGGAACGCCTTCGGCCCGAGGTCGCACCGCCCCGGCGTCAACGACCGTTCGTTCAGTCCGGCGCCGATCAGGGCGACGTCCGCGTCAGCGTGGTTTCCGAGGAGGTCGGCGACGCTGCGCCAGCCCAGCGCGTCTGAGTCTGTCATCCGCCCACATAACCCCCTTCTCCCCCGCGGGAGAAGGACCTCGCGTCACGCCCTGCCGCGCGGCCTGTCCCCGGTCTGGTACATGGACAGGACATGGCCGTCGGGATCGGCGAACTCGGCGGACCAGCCGCCCGGCGCCTCGCTGACCGGCGTCACGATCGTCGCCCCCTTCTCGGCCAGGGCGGTGACGATGTCGTCGATGCCGCCGTCCGCGATGTCGAACACCACGATCGGCGTGTTGCCGGGCCGCGAGTCCTGTTTGAAGAAGATCAGCTCGACGCCGCCCGCCGTATTGGCCATCAGCCAGTCATTGCCCGAGCCGTCGTCGCCCATGTTGACGACCTCCAGCCCCAGCACATCCCGATAGAAGGCCTCGGTGCGGACAGGGTCCTTCACATAGTAGCAGATGGTGCCGATCCGCGTTTTCCCGAACATCGCAATCTCCTTTTCAGCTGTCAGATGACCCTTGTTGCCGCCGCAAGGGAATTCGTGACGACACCACGAAGAGATTCCCGTCCGGGTCATGCGAACCCAGGGCCGGCCGCTGGTCGCGCACCCGCCCCAGCAGGGCGCGCCGCATCAGGCCGAAGGGAAGATCGCCGCGCAGGGCCTCGCTGTCCGTCCCGGCGTCGCCGCCGCTCCAGCGCCGCCGGATTTCGCTGATGCGCTTGCGCAGGGCCACGTCGGACAGCCCCTGCAGCCAGGCGATCTCGGCGCGCGTATGCCCCGTCAGGGCCAGCAGCGCCGTGGTCCTCAACGCGGGCGGCAGGGCCATGACGGGCGGCGGCGACGGCGCGTCCGAAGCGCCCGCCTCGGGCGCCAAGGCTTGAAACTCGGCTTCGCGTCGCCGTCGCCGCGCCGCGCTCCGCGCCTCCAGCAGTCCCCGGTTCCGCATCACGCCCGCGAGCCAGCGGCGGTTTTCGGTTCGCGTTACGTCTCCGCGTTGCGCCTCCAGAGCGATGAGCAGCGCGTCCTGCAACAGGTCCTCGGCCTCCGGCAGGCGCCGGGCGCGCCTTCGGGCCTGGCGCAGCAGCATCAGATATGTCGCCCGATCCATCCGCGCGCCCTCCGGACCCGGAGCCTACAGAGCGCGACCGGCTTGCGGCAACGCCTGTTCACCGGTGGGATCGTCGCGACTTCTCGCTCGCCGGGAGACGGGCTAGAGAGGCCGCCATGACGACTCAAACCGCCCCCAACACCCGCGTCATCCGCAGCCCGCGCGGCCTAGACATGACGGCGAAGACCTGGGCCGCCGAGGCCGCCCTGCGCATGCTGATGAACAACCTCGATCCCGAGGTGGCCGAGCGGCCCGAGGACCTCGTCGTCTACGGCGGCATCGGCAAGGCCGCGCGCGACTGGCCGTCGTTCGACCGGATCGTTCACGAGCTGCAAAACCTCGAACCCGACCAGACCCTGCTGGTCCAGTCTGGCAAGCCCGTCGGCGTCTTCCGCACCCATGCCGACGCCCCGCGCGTGCTGATCGCCAACTCCAACCTGGTGCCCAAATGGGCGACCTGGGAGCATTTCAACGAGCTCGATCGCAAGGGGTTGATGATGTACGGCCAGATGACGGCCGGCTCGTGGATCTACATCGGCACCCAGGGCATCGTTCAGGGCACCTACGAGACCTTCATGGAGGCCGGACGCCAGCACTATGGCGGCGACTGGTCGGGCCGCTGGATCCTGACCGCCGGCCTCGGCGGCATGGGCGGGGCCCAGCCGCTGGCCGCGACCATGGCCGGCGCCTCCTGCCTCGCCGTGGAATGCCAGCGCAGCCGGATCGAGATGCGGCTCAAGACCCGCTACCTCGACGTCATGGCGGAGACGCTGGACGAGGCCCTCGCCCTGCTCGAGCAGGCAAAGGCTGACAGAAAAGTCATATCTGTCGGCCTGTTGGAAAACGCGGCTGATGTATTACCTGAACTTGTCCGTCGCGGCGTCCGGCCCGACCTTGTCACCGACCAGACCAGCGCCCACGACCTCGTCAACGGGTACCTCCCCCAGGGCTGGACCGTGGCGGAATGGGAGGACAAACGCGTCTCCGACCCCGCCGCCGTCGAGGCCGCCGCCCGCGCCTCCTGCACCGTCCACGTCCAGGCCATGCTCGACTTCCAGTCCGCGGGCATCCCGACCACCGACTACGGCAACAACATCCGTCAGGTGGCCTTCGACGCGGGCGTGAAGAACGCCTTCGACTTCCCCGGCTTCGTCCCCGCCTATATCCGCCCGCTCTTCTGCCGCGGCATCGGCCCCTTCCGCTGGGCCGCCCTGACCGGCGATCCGGAGGACATCAGGAAGACCGACGCGGCGATGAAGACCCTGTTCCCCGACAACGCCGGCCTGCACCGCTGGCTCGACATGGCGGGCGAGCGCATCGCCTTCCAGGGCCTGCCCGCCCGCATCTGCTGGATTGGCCTCGGCGACCGCCACCGCGCCGGCCTGATGTTCAACGACATGGTCGCCTCGGGCGAGCTCAGCGGCCCGATCGTCATAGGCCGCGACCATCTCGACTCCGGCTCGGTCGCCAGCCCCAATCGCGAGACGGAATCAATGATTGATGGCTCGGACGCCGTGTCCGACTGGCCCCTGCTGAACGCCCTGCTGAACACGGCCTCGGGCGCCAGCTGGGTCTCCCTGCACCACGGCGGCGGCGTCGGCATGGGCTACAGCCAGCACTCGGGCGTGGTCATCGTCGCGGACGGCACGCCGGAGGCGGCGAAGCGGCTGGAGCGCGTCCTGTGGAACGACCCGGCGACGGGGGTGATGCGCCATGCGGACGCGGGCTATGAGATCGCGAAAGAAGCGGCCCGCGAACACGGGCTTAACTTGCCGAGCATTCTGTGACCCTCTCCCGAGGGGAGAGGGAGACCGCGCACGGCGGCGAAGCCGTTGTTCTGGCGCGGTCGGGTGAGGGCGTCCGGCGTCGGCCCGCTTCACACCGTAACCCCTCACCCTTTCGCGCAAGAACGGATGCTGGCGCATCCGTGCGCTCAAGCCCTCTCCCAGCGGGAGAGGGTTCCGTGATTTTGGAACACCACGCATGACCCTCACCCTCGGCCAATCCCCCCTCACCCTCGCCCAGCTGCGCTCTGTCCTCGACGCCCCCACCACCGTCGCCCTCGCCCCCGACGCCTGGACCGCCGTCGAGCGCGGCGCGGCCGTGGTCGCCGCCATCGTGGCCGAGGGGCGCACCGTCTATGGCGTCAACACCGGCTTCGGCCTGCTGGCCAACACCAGCATCGCGACCGAAGACCTCGAGACCCTGCAGAAGAACCTCGTCCTCAGCCACGCCTGCGGCGTCGGCGCGCTTCTGCCCGACAATGTCACGCGCCTGCTGATGGTGCTGAAGATCGCCTCCCTTTCAAAAGGGGCATCCGGGATCCGCCGCCAGACCCTCGAGGCCCTGATCGCCCTCGTCAACGCCGACATCCTGCCCTGCATTCCGTCCAAGGGTTCGGTCGGCGCCTCGGGCGACCTCGCCCCCCTGGCTCACATGTCCTGCGTCCTGATCGGCGTCGGCGAGGCCCGCCACAAGGGCGAGACCCTCTCCGCCGAGGCCGCCCTCGCCCGCGTCGGCCTCAAGCCGCTGGTGCTCGGTCCCAAGGAAGGCCTCGCCCTCCTCAACGGCACCCAGTGCTCGACGGCCCTCGCCCTCGCCGGTCTGTTCGCCGCCGAGGCCGCCTTCGCCGCCGGGATCGCCGCCGGCGCCCTGTCCGTCGATGCGCTCAAGGGCTCCGACGCCCCGTTCGACGCCCGCATCCACGCCCTGCGCGGCCAGCCCGGCCAGATCGCCGTCGCCGCCCGCCTGCGCGCCCTGATGGCCGGCTCGGCCATCCGCGACAGCCACCGCGAGGGCTGCCACAAGGTCCAGGACCCCTATTCCCTGCGCTGCCAGCCCCAGGTCATGGGCGCCGTGCTGGACGTGCTGACCAACGCCGCCGCGACGCTGGAGCGCGAAGCCAACGCCGTCACCGACAATCCGCTGGTCTTCATCGAGGAAGGCGACGTCATCTCCGGCGGCAATTTCCACGCCGAACCCGTTGCTTTCGCAGCGGATATGATCGCCATGGCCCTGTGCGAGATCGGCAATATCTCGGAGCGCCGCACCTCCATCCTCGTCGATCCCAAGATGAGCGATCTGCCCGCCTTTCTCGTCCGCGAGAGCGGCCTGAACTCCGGCTTCATGATCGCCCAGGTCACCGCCGCCGCCCTCGTCGCCGAGAACCGGATGGTGGCGCACCCGTGCAGCATCGACACCGTGCCGACCTCCGCCAACCAGGAGGATCACGTCTCCATGGCCACCCACGGCGCCCGCCGCCTGCTCGACATGGCCGAGAACACCGCCGCCGTGGTCGGCATCGAGCTTCTCGCCGCCGCCCAGGGCATCGAATTCCACCGCCCGCTGACCTCGTCGCCCGAGCTGGAGAAGGTTTACACCATCGTCCGCGAGGCCGCCGCCGCCTACGGCTCCGACCACTATTTCGCGCCGGACATCGCGCGGGCGACGGACGGGGTGCGGGCGGGGCGGTACCGGACGTTCGCCGGAGATTTGCTGCCGTCGGCTTAGCGCCCCCCCTCCCGCTTTCGTCATCCTCCGGCGAGCCGCGGCTTTGCGGCGCAGACCGGGGGACCCAGCGGCGCCGAAGGCGACCTTTCCAGCCGCGATCCCGGCAGGTTCGCGCTCACGCGCGCCGCTGGGTCCCCCGGTCTCGCTGCGCTCGCCGGAGGATGACGATAGCGGTTTGTGAGGGGTGTCTTCTCGCCCCCGATCTTTCCGCCCCTTTGGACCCTGGGTCGTTCCTTTTGATCCCTCGGATGCGAATGAGATCGCGCCGTTTCCTCCCCCACGACCGAAAACGACGCAGCCACGTGCATCAATGCTCGGACGCCCACGGGCGCGGTCTTTGACACGCTACATTCCCTCGACCCGCCCGCTTCAGGGCCTGTCGCGCCCCGCCTGAGCGGGCGACCGTTGTGGTCTCAAACGGCGGTCCCGATTTTTCGGGCCGAAACCGTGCCCTTTCGCCCCTTCAGGCCTGCAACGGCGCCTTGCGCAGGGCCGTCAGATTCGCCGAGCCGGTGCAGAAACAGACCGTTCGCATCTGCCGGATCACCGTCTGGAAATGCTCGACCACCGCCTCGGTCGAGACCGTCGCGGCGGCCAGCACGCCCGCCGCCTGACCGACCATGTCGGCCCCCAGACGGATGGCCTTGGCCGCCTCGACCCCGTCGCCTATCCCACCCGAACCGATGATCACGGCCTTCGGACAGGCCGCCCGGACCTCGGCGATGGCCTGCGCCGTGGGGATGCCCCAGTCGGCGAACGCCGCGGCATGGGCCTTGTCCCCCTCGCCCTCGGACCGCTCGCCCTCGACCGTGGCCCAGTTGGAGCCCCCGGCGCCGGCCACGTCGACCGCCGCCACGCCCATGGCGAACAGCCGTCTGGCCGTGGCCGCCGAGATCCCGGCCCCCGTCTCCTTGACCACCACCGGGGCGTCCAGCGCCTTGACCAGCGCCTCCAGCGCCGCGCCGACGCCCCACCAGTCGCGGTCGCCCTCGGGCTGGCAGGCCTCCTGCAGCGGGTTCAGATGTACGATCAGGGCGTCGGCGGCGATCATGTCCAGCACCCGCCGCGCCTCGTCGACGCCGAAGCCGCGGGTCAGCTGGGCCGCGCCGATATTGGCCAGGATCGGCGTGTCGGGCGCCTTCAACCGAAGCGCCATGTCCAGGCCCGGCGTCGCGCCCTCGGCGTCCAGCGCTCCCCGCTGCGACCCGACCGCGAGGGCGATGCCGAGATGCTGGGCCGCCTCGGCCAACCGGGCGTTGATGGCCTCGGCCCGCGCCGGCCCGCCGGTCATCGAACTGATCAGCAGGGGCGCCTTCAGCCGCCGCCCGAGGAAATCGACCCCCAGATCGATCTTGCGGTGATCCAGATCGGGCAAGGCCTCATGCACGAAGCGGACCTCGCCGAAGCCGGTGTCCAGCCCATGCGTGCCCTTCCCCGACAGGATGACGTCGAGGTGCTGGTCCTTGCGGTTCACGATCCCGGACATGGCCCAGCTCCACGCGGCCGGGGAACCGGGGCGATCCCCCTACGGCTGCTTCTCGAGGTTCAACGCATAGGCGCCGGTCTGGCCCTGCTGGAACGTCCCGGCCCGGACCTCATAGACGCCGTCAGCCGGCGCGGTCCAATCCAGTTTGGCGTGGGTGTCCGACAGACTGTCGTCATCCGAGCCCAACACCTCGAACCCGCCGTCCGGCCGCTCGCGCCCGACGATCAGGAAGCTGTCGACCTCGTTAGAGACCATGGTGATCCTGAGCTTCTCGTCCGCCTTCAGCGTCACCCGATAGGCGTCGTAGAAGCTGTTGTCCTGGGCGGTGGCGTCCGCCTCGGTCAGGATGCCGCGCGCCGTGGCTCCGACCAGCAGACTGCCGGGCTGCGGTTGCGGCCCCCGGTCGATCAGCTCCAGCGCATAGAGGCCCTTGCCCTCCGATCCGAGCGGCAAGGCGCGCAGCACATAATGACCGTCCTCCGGCAGGGTGTAGCTCAGCCGCGAATCCGTGCCTTCCCCAAGGCCGTCATCGTCGGACGCCAGCGCCGAGAATTCCCCCCCGGCCCGGCCGATCTGCAGATAGGTGTCGAAATCGCCCGACCGCATGATCGCCTGGATTCGCTGGCCCGCCACGCCCTGGAAGGTGAAGGCGTCAAAGCCGCGATCTTCCCCGTCCGTGGGGTCGGCCTGGCTGATTTCACCCTGGATCGTCGATCCGAAGGTCAGCGCCTCGGGCGCCTTTTCCGGCTCGACCTCGGCGATCGAAAGCGAATAGCGGCCCGTCGACTCGGTGAAGGCCCGCGCTTCGATGAAATAGTCGCCGGTGCGCGGCAGAGTGTAGACCAGCCGGGAATTGGTGCCATCGGCGCCGTCGTCGTCCTCGGCGAGGCTGACGTGGCCGGCGTCGAACAGTTCGATATAGGTATCGAACTCATCCGAGCTCATGTCGATGCGTACGCGCTGCCCCTCCTGCCCGGAGAACCGGTAGACGTCGGCGGTGGATCCCCCGGCGCCCTTGCCGTCACCCTCCGCCAGGGAGCCGTCGACCGAACCGCCGACTTCGATGGTTTGGGCCGCCGCCAATTCCGGTCCGCGGCCCAGGGTCAGGGTATAGGCGCCCTCGTTCCCCGCGCCCAGGGGCGTCGCCCGGATGATGTAGTCGCCAGTCTCTCCGGCGGTGAAGATCAGCCGCGAGTTCAGGCCTGTCTCCAGCGTGTCGTCGTTCATCGCCAGCTCGTCGAACTCGCCGGCGCGCATCCGCCCCACCCGGACGACGGGATCGAAGTCCTCGGACACCAGATCCATCACGAACCGCTCTCCGGCGCGGGCACGGAAGCTGTAGGCGTCATAAGCCTCGCCGTTGTCGGTCTCCGGATCGCGAGCCGTGAGGGCGCCCTCGATCGACTGACCGACGCGGATGCTGGTCGGCCGCGGCGGACGGCCCGCCGGCGGGCGCTGGCTCAGGCCGAGCGTGTAGGCCCCGCCCTCGACGCCCGACAGGGTGCGGGCCCGAAGCACATAGGTCCCGGCCCGGTCGGTGGTGAAGCGAAGCCGCGAATCGGTCCCCTCGCCCAGACCGTCGTCATCCCTGGCCAGGATTTCGGCATCGCCTTGTTGGAAGACCTCGAGGTAGGCGTCGAAATCGGCCGAGCGCATGACGGCTTCCAGCCGTTGCCCGGCGCGGGCGCGGATCAGGTAGTCGTCATAGCGATAGGCGTCGTCCGCCGCGGTGGCGTCGCCCTCCGCGATCTGGCCCTCGACGGTTCGGCCGGGCGAAAGGGTCCCGGCGCTCTGGGCCAGGGCCGGCGCCGCGATCGACAACGCCAGCAGGCTGACGGCGGCGAGGATGGTGTGACGGCGCATGATGTCCCCCTGAATGCAACACCGATCATAGACGCCGAACCGCGCCCTCTGTAAATCGCGGCGACCGCACGATTCCTGACGACCGGAGCCGAAATCCATGACGGCCGACCCTACCCGCGCGACCCTGATCGACGGCAAGGCCTTCGCGGCCGGCCTGGTGGACCGCGTCGCGGCGGCCGCGGCCCGGCTGGAAGCGGCCCATGGCGTCAAGCCGGGGCTGGCCGTCGTCATAGTCGGCGAGGATCCGGCCAGTCAGGTCTATGTCCGCAACAAGGGCGAGACGACGCTGCGCGCAGGCATGCGGTCCGACACCCACCGGCTGGCGGATACGACCTCGCAAGCAGACCTGCTGGCGCTTATCGCGACCCTGAACGCCGACGAAGGCATCCACGGCATCCTGGTCCAGCTCCCCCTCCCCGCTCACATCGACAGCGCGGCCGTGCTCGGCGCGATCGACCCGGACAAGGACGTGGACGGCTTCCATGTGGTCAATGCCGGACGCCTCGCCGTCGGCTTGCCGGGGCTGGTCCCCTGCACGCCGCTGGGGTGTCTGATGCTGCTGAAGGCGGAACTCGGCGATCTGACCGGATTGAACGCCGTGATCCTCGGACGCTCCAACATCGTCGGCAAGCCGATGGCGCAGCTGCTGCTGGCCGAGAGTTGCACCGTGACCGTGGCCCATTCCCGCACCCGCGACCTGCCCGCCCTGTGCCGCGGCGCCGACATTCTGGTGGCAGCCGTAGGCCGCCCGGAAATGGTGCGCGGCGACTGGATCAAGCCCGGCGCGGCGGTGATCGACGTGGGCATCAATCGCGCGCCGTCCCGCGATCCGGTCAAGGCCGCCGAGGGCAAGACCCGGCTGGTCGGCGATGTCGCCTTCGACGAAGCGGCCGCGGTCGCCGGGCGGATCACGCCCGTGCCCGGCGGCGTCGGGCCTATGACCATCGCCTGCCTGCTGGCCAACACCTATACGGCCGCCTGCCGGTCGATCGGCGTCGAACCCGAGCGTCTCGACGCTTGAACCGTTGCGGTTGAAGCCCGATACTCGAACACTCGCCTGTCAGGAGACGTCGATGATCCGCTTCTCGCCCCGCATTGCGGCCCTCGCGGCCGTCGTTGTTCTGACTCCCGCTGTCGCGGGCTGCGGGATCAACGCCATTCCGACCAAGGAAGAAGCGGCCAAGGCGCGCTGGGCCGACGTCCAGTCGCAGTATCAGCGCCGGGCCGATCTGGTGCCGAACCTTGTGGCGACCGTGCAGGGCGCGGCCATCGCCGAGCGAACCACCCTGACCCAGGTGATCGAGGCCAGGGCGCAGGCCACGGGTGTGACCGTCACCCCGGAAACGCTGAACGACCCGGCGGCCTTCCAGCGCTATCAGGCGGCGCAAGGTCAGCTGTCCCAGGCACTGTCGCGGCTGTTGCTGGTGGTGGAACGCTATCCCGACATCAAGTCGAACCAGAATTTCATCGCCCTGCAGTCCCAGCTGGAAGGCACCGAGAACCGCATCGCCATCGCCCGGCGCGACTACAATGAGGCCGTGCGCGACTACAACACGTCGCTGCGCACCTTCCCGACGGTGATCTGGGCCAACACCATTCACGGCGGGTCCGAGCCGATGCAGCTGTTCTCGGCGACCGAGGCGGCCCAGACGGCGCCGGGGGTCAATTTCGACGCCCTGAACCCGGCTCAACCCGGCGGCGCGGCGCCGGCCGCCGCGCCCGGAGC
>CALRJO020000073.1:0-14985 GCA_943367565.1 Brevundimonas vancanneytii | reverse complement strand
GGTGGGCGTCGGCCCAGGCGGACAGACGGGCCATGGCCTCGGCGACCGAGGCCGCGCCCTCGAGGTTGAGCGTCAGCTCGCGCCAGCCGATGCCGTCGAGGTGGGCGTGGCCGTCGGTGAAGCCGGGGAAGAGGGCGGCGCCCTCGAGGTCGATGGTCGGGATCGTGGACGGAACGGCCGGCTGATCGGCGAGGGCGCCGACCCAGGCTATGCGGCCATCGCGAACCAGCACGGCCTCGGCCGTGGGCGCGGCGTCCACTCCGGTATAGATCGGACCGCCACGGATCAGCAGGTCCTGGGCCAGCGCTGTCGAGGCGACGCCGGCCAGCAGCAGGGCGAGGGCGATGGAACGGATCATGCGGCGGCTCCCGGTTTCAGGAGCGAGCGGTGGAGCCGAAAGCCGCTGGCGTCAAGCGGGCGGTGAACCCATGTTGGACCGATGAAACTCTACACCATCGGCTATGAGGGCGAGCCGCAGGCCGCCGTGATCGACCGGCTCAAGGCCGCGGGCGTGACCGTGCTGGCCGATGTGCGCGCAGTGGCGGCGTCGCGGCGGGCGGGTTTCTCCAAGACGGTGCTGGGTTCGAGTCTGGCCGAGGTGGGGATCGAGTATGTCCACCTGCGCGACCTCGGCACGCCGAAGGCGGGACGGGATGCGGCGCGCAAGGGTCACATCGGCGAGATGCGCGAGATCTTCGCCGACCATATGGCGGAACCGATGTCGCAGCTGGCGTTCGAACGGCTGCGCGAGATCGCGAAGGATCGGCCGACGGCGTTGCTGTGTTTCGAGGCCGACCACTCGGGTTGTCACCGCGCGGTGCTGGCGGAGCGGCTGGCGGCCGAGGACGGGTTCGTGGTGGTGAACCTGTAGCGTCGCCCCTGGCAAGCCCCCTTGTCATCCCGGATAGCCGCTGCGCGGCTTCCGGGATGACAAGTCGATGGATCAGGCCGCCGCCTTCCGGCCTTCGAAGTTTCCGTAGAAGGTCTCGCCCTTCGCGGCCATGTCGCGCAGCAGCTGCGGGACCTTGAAGCGGTCGCCGTAGCGGGCGGCGTAGTCGTCGGCCTGGGCGACGAATTCCTTCAGCCCGGTCTGGTCGATCATGGTGATCGGGCCGCCGGTCCAGGGGGCGAAGCCCCAGGCCAGGATGGCGCCGACATCGGCCTCGCGCGGGTCGTCGATGACGCCCTCTTCCCAGCAGCGCGCGACCTCGACCGCCTGGCGGTAGAGCAGGCGGCGCTTCTGGTCCTCGACCAGTTCGGGGGTCGAGTCGTTGATCGTCACGGGCGCCAGGTCGGACAGGCCGGTCCAGAGCTTTTTCGGCTTGGTTTCGTAGTCGTAGAAGCCCTTGCCGTTCTTGCGGCCGTAGCGGCCGAGGTCCTCGACCATGGTCTTGACGATCTTCCAGCCGGGCAGGGGCTCATAGGCGTCGCCGAGGTCTTCCTGGGTCTGTTTGGCGATCTTGACCGACAGGTCCAGGGCGACGTCGTCGTGCATTTCCAGCGGGCCGCGCGGCATGCCGGTCATGCGGCCGATGTTGTCGATCAGGGCGGGGGCGTAGCCCTCCTCCAGCATGGCCAACCCTTCCGCGACATAGGTGCCGAAGCAGCGCGAGGTGTAGAAGCCGCGGCCGTCGTTGACGACGATCGGGGTCTTCTTGATCTTCATGACGTAGTCCAGCGACTTCGCGATCGCCGCCTCGCCGGTCTTTTCGCCGAGGATGATCTCGACCAGCATCATCTTGTCGACGGGCGAGAAGAAGTGGATGCCGATGAAGTCCTCGGGCCGGACGCTGGCCTCGGCCAGGCCGGTGATCGGCAGGGTCGAGGTGTTGGAGCCGAACACGGCGCCGGCTTCCAGCTGGGCCTCGGCCCGCTTCGTGACGTCAGCCTTGATCTCGCGGTTCTCGAACACGGCCTCGATGACCAGGTCCGAGCCCTTGATCAGGTCGTAGTCGGTGGTGGCGGTGACCGATCCCAGCAGGGCGTCATACTTCTCCTGGGTGATCTGGCCGCGCGAGAGGCGTTTCTTCAGCAGGTCGGCGACGTGGGCCTTGCCCTTGTCGGCGTCCTCCTGGGTGCGGTCGATCAGGATGGTCTCGATGCCGGCCAGCGCCTGCACATAGGCGATGCCGGCGCCCATCATGCCGGCGCCGATGACGGTGACCTTCTTCGGATCGGACTTCGGCTGTCCGGCCGGGCGGACGGCGCCCTTGTCGAGTTCCTGTTTGCTGAGGAACAGGCTGCGGATCATCGCCTGGGCCTGCGGCGTCATCAGGGTCTTGATGAAATAGCGCGTCTCGATGCGCAGGGCGGCGTCCATCGGCACCTGGGCGCCTTCATAGACGGCCTTCATCAGGTTCAGCACGGCGGGATAGTTGCCGTAGGACTGCTTGCGCAGCATGGCGTTGCCGACGAGGAAATTCTGGATGCCGGCCGGGTGGTAGGGGCCGCCGCCGGGCAGTTTGAAGGACTTGTCGTCCCACGGCTGGACGGCCTTGCCGCCGCCCTTGATCCAGGCTTTCGCGGCCTCGACCTCGCCGCCCTTGGCGACCACTTCGTGGACAACGCCGGCGCCCTTCGCGTCGTTCGGACGCCACGACGAGCCGGCGCTCATGGCCGTCATCGCCGCCTGCACGCCGATCAGGCGGGTCAGGCGCTGGGTGCCGCCGCCGCCGGGGAAGAGGCCGACCTTGATCTCGGGCAGGCCGAGCTGGATCCTGTTGTCGTCGCCGACGACCCGGTAGTGGCAGGCCAGCGTCAGTTCGAGACCGCCGCCCAGCGCGAGGCCGTTGATCGCGGCGGCGACCGGCTTGCCGCAGGTCTCCAGCGCGCGCAGGGCGCCGTTCAGCTTCCACCCGGCGTCATAGGCGTCCTGCAGCGAACCGCCGGCCAGCATGCCGCCGGCCATGTCGCCGAGGTCGGCGCCGGCGCAGAAGCCGCTCGCCTTGCCCGAGGTCAGGACCGCGCCCTTGATGGCGTCGTCGGTCTTGATGCGTTCGACCCACTCGGGGATCTCCTGCATCACGCCCGAGGTCAGGGTGTTCATCGACCGCCCGGGGACGTCGAAGGTGATCAGGGCGATGCCGTCGGCGTCGACGTCGATCTTGAAGTTTTCCATGGTCAAAATCCCTCGGCTCAGACGCGTTCGATGACGGTGGCGGTGCCCATGCCGCCGCCGATGCACAGGGTGATCAGGGCGGTCGACTTGTCGGAGCGTTCCAGCTCGTCGAGGGCGATGCCGGTGATCATGGCGCCGGTGGCGCCGAGCGGGTGGCCCATGGAGATGCCGCCGCCGTTCACGTTCATCTTGTCGTGCGGGATGTCGAGCGCTTGCATGTAGCGAAGAACGACGGCGGCGAAGGCCTCGTTGAGCTCCCAGACGTCGATGTCGGCGGTGGTCATACCGAGTTTGGCGAGCAGCTTCCTGGTCACGAACTCGGGGCCGGTCAGCATGATCGAGGGCTCGGAGCCGATCGAGGCGGCGCCGACGATGCGGGCGCGCGGCTTGAGGCCCAGGGCCTGGCCGGCTTCGAGCGTGCCGATCAGGACGCCGGCGGAGCCGTCGACGATGCCCGAGGAGTTGCCGGGGGTGTGGACGTGGTTGACGCGCTCGACCTCGGGGTAGCGCTGGTTGATGACGCTGTCGAAGGCCATTTCGCCCATCATGGCGAAGGAGGCGTTGAGGGCGCCGAGGGTCTGCATGTCGGTGTTGGGACGGATGGTCTCGTCGCGATCCAGCTGGACGAGGCCGAGTTGGTTCTTCACCGGCACGACCGATTTGGAGAAGCGGCCGTCGGCCCAGGCGGCGGCGGCGCGCTTGTGGCTTTCCATGGAGTAGGCGTCGACGTCGTCGCGGCTGAAGCCGTATTTCGTCGCGATCATGTCGGCCGAGACGCCCTGGGGCACGAAATAGGTCGGGAAGGCGCTGGACGGATCGACCGGCCAGGCGCCGCCGTCGGAGCCCATCGGCACCCGGCTCATGGCCTCGATGCCGCCGCCGACGGCGAAGTCGGCCTCGCCGGACTTCACCTTGGCCGCGGCCATGTTCACGGCCTCGAGGCCGGAGGCGCAGAAGCGGTTGATCTGGACGCCGGCCACGGTCTGGGCCCAGCCGGCCGAGAGGACGGCGGTGCGGGCGATGTCGGCGCCGAGTTCGCCCACCGGGGTCACGCAGCCGAGGATGACGTCGTCGACCTTCGAGGTGTCGAGGTCGTTGCGGTCGCGCAGGGCCTCCAGCACCTGGGTGGCGAGGCTCAGGCCCGTGATCTCGTGCAGGGAGCCGTCCTTCTTGCCCTTGCCGCGCGGGGTGCGGACCGCGTCGTAGATATAGGCCTCGGCCATGGGAGTCGGTCTCCAATAAGGACGGATTCTGTGCGTGATCGCCACAAACCCTACGTTTACGTCAACGTCAAGTATTTCATCGGCGCGTCTATTCGGGCGTGTCGGCGACCGAACGCCGGAAAGCCGCGAATTCCGAGAACGACTCTCACCTAGCTTGGCCTTGGGAACGCGAGCCTTGTCCGCGTTTTACGTCCGCCGGACACGCCCCGGTGTCTGGAGGAGACGACCATGGCCCAGACTTACGAAGAGATGGACGCGATCGCCATGCTGAAGGCCGATCACCGCAAGGTGGAGGAGATCTTCGCGGCGTTTGAAAAGGCGAACTCGAAGGCGAGGAAACAGACCCTCGCGGAACAGGCCTGCCTCGAGTTGAAGGTCCATACGGTGATCGAGGAGGAGGTCTTCTATCCCGCCTGCCGCGGCAAGATCGAGGAAGATCTGCTGAACGAGGCCTATGTCGAGCATGACTCGGCCAAACAGCTGATCAATGAGATCGAGGCCGGCGGGCCGGAAGACGATTTCTACGACGCCAAGGTCAAGGTGCTGTCGGAAATGATCGAGCATCACGTCGAAGAGGAGGAAATGCGGTCCGAGGGCATGTTCAGCCAGGCCCGCGCCGCCGGTCTCGACATGGATGCCCTGGCCGACGCCATGCGCGCCCGCAAGGCCACCGCCATGGAGGAGTTCCAGGCCGGGAAGCCTGCGCAGACCCTGACGCTTGAGGGCGACGACCACGAAAAGGCGCTGATGGACACGCCTCAGGGCGCCGGCGCGCGCTGACCGGAAATCAGGGGAACGGCGCGGCCGCCGACGCGCTATGGTCGCGCCTGACGAAGGAGGCCCAATGCGCTGTTCCCCGCTTCTCGCCCTTGCCCTGACCGCCGGCCTGGTCGCGCCGGCCTGCGCGGCGCCGGCGGCTTACCGGCACGATGAGCCCGTGCGGGTCGCGGCTCCGTTGCAGGATGTGCCCGCCCGGCTCCTGGCGGCGCATAATGTCGAACGGACGCGGGTCGGCACGCCGCCGCTGCTCTGGGACGACGCCCTGGCCGCCGAAGCGGGCGTCTGGGCGCGAGAGCTGGTCCAGTCTGGCCGCTGGGAGCACGACCCGGCCCTGCACGGTCACGGCGAGAACCTGTGGACCGGCTGGGGCAGCCGCATCTGGACGCCCGAGGAAATGGTCGGTGAATGGACCGCCGAAAAGCGGGACTATGTGCGGGGCGTGTTTCCGAACGTCAGCCGCACCGGCGACTGGACCGCCGTCGGCCACTACACCCAGCTGGTCTGGAGCGGCACGACCCATGTCGGCTGCGCCATCGCCTCGCGGGGCAACCGTTCGGTGCTGGCCTGCCGCTATTCGCCGCCGGGCAACATCGACGGCCGCCGGGCCTTCTGATCAGCCCACGTATCCCGCCTGCATCAGCTCGGCGATGTGGACGATGGCCACCGGCCGTTCGGCCTCGACCACCAGCAGGGTGGCGATCTTGTTCTGGGTCATCAGGTCGACCGCGTCGCTCATGCGGGCGTCCGGTGAGATGACCTTGGGTCTGGCGCTCATCACGTCGGCGGCGGACAGGCCGGTCAGGTCGCGCGAGAAGGCCCGGCGCACGTCGCCGTCAGTGACGATCCCGGCCAGGGTTCCGTCGCCGTTCAGCACGGCCGCGGCGCCCTTGCGGCCCTCGGTGATGGCCGAGACCACCTCGGCGAAGGTCGCGGTCAGGGGCACGGTCGCGGGCGCCGGTGGCCGGTCTCCCATCCAGTCGCGCACGCTCTGCAGGCTCATCCCCAGCTTGCCGCCGGGATGATGCAGGCCGAAGGCCTCGGCGGTGAAGCCGCGCCGGTCCATCAGCACCATGGCGAGGGCGTCGCCGAGGGCCAGGGTCATCAGGGTCGAGGTGGTCGGCGCCAGGCCGTTGGGGCAGGCTTCGGCGACCCGGGGCATGGTCAGGCAGACGGCGGAGGCGCGGCCGAGGAAGCTGTCGGGCCGCTGGGTCAGGCCAATCACCGGTATGCCCTCGCGCTGGCAATAGATCAGGGGATCGCGCAGTTCGCGGCTCTCGCCCGAGCTGGAGATGGCCAGCAGGGTGACGTCCTTGCGCAGCATGCCGAGATCGCCGTGGCTCATCTCGGCGGGGTGGACGAAGAAGGCGCTGGTGCCGGTCGAGGCCAGGGTGGCGGCGATCTTGCGGCCGACATGGCCGGACTTGCCCATGCCGGTGACGATCAGATAGCCGGGCCGGGACAGGATGACCTCGCAGGCGCGGGCGATGCCGTCGTCGAGGCCTGATTCCAGCGCCTGCAGGGCGGCGATGTTCAGCTGGATCACCTCGCGGGCCCGGGCGGTCATGGCGGCGGGATCGGCGGAGAGGAGAGTGGCGGCGGCTTCGGTCATCCCGCGGAATTGGCCCATCCGGCGCTGTTTCACAATCCGTCGAACGCGCCGCGCCGATTGCTGCAATGCGAGAAAATGAGGGCCGGGGGTCAACCTTTGCAGCGGGACCGCGTTAGAACGGGGGCATGCTGAATCCAGACCTGAACACCGCCGGCGCCTCCGCGCCCGACGCGACGCTCTCGCATCTGCCGCCTCCGCCCGCTCTTCTCCAGCGCCCGGCCCTGTTCCTGGACATGGACGGCGTGCTCGCGCCGCTGGCGGCCACGCCCGACGCGGTCGTGCCGAATGCACGAAGGACGGAGGTGCTGCGTCAGCTGACGGAACGGCTCGAAGGGCGGGTGGCGATCATCAGCGGCCGGACCATCGCCGAGATCGACCGGATCGCGGAGAGCGCCTCCGCCTCGGCTTCGGGCGTGCATGGGCTGGAGCGCAGGCGGGCGGACGGCTCTCTGGACCATGCCGCCGCCGCCCCGGCGGTCCGCGAGGCCGTCGCCGCCTTCCAGCAATTCGCCCGCGACCGTCCCGGCACGATCGTCGAGGACAAGGCGGTGTCGGCGGGCCTGCACTATCGGGGGGCCCCGACCGAGGCCGCCGCCGCCGAGGCCCTGGCCCACAGTCTCGCCGCGGAGACCGGCCTGGCGCTGCAGGCCGGCAACCAGGTGGTGGAACTTAAGACGCCGGGGACCGACAAGGGCACCGCCCTCAGGGCCTTCATGCTGGAGCCGCCGTTCGCCGGGGCCATTCCCGTCATGCTGGGCGACGATCTGACCGACGAGGACGGGTTCCGGGCCGCCGCCGAACTGGGCGGGTTCGGCGTGCTGGTCGGACCGCCGCGCCGGACGGCCGCGACCTTCGGCCTGCCTGACGTCGATGCGGTACTGGCCTGGCTGGACGCCGTGGAGGCGCGGGCATGACCCCGAGCCTCGACCTCGCCCCCGTCGGCAACTGTTCGATCAGCGCCCTGATCGACCGCGACGGCCGCTATGTCTGGGCCTGCGCCCCCAGGGTGGACGGCGACCCGGTGTTCTCGGCCCTGATGGACGGGTCGGATCCCGAACACGGCTTCTGGGACATCACCCTTGAGGGCCTGCAAACGGTCGAACAGGCCTATATCCGCAATACGCCCGTGCTCCGCACCGTCATGAGGGCGGCGGACGGCGCCTCGGTGGAAATCATCGATTTCGCGCCGCGCCATCCGAAACACAGCCGCACCTACCGCCCGCTGGCCTTCGGCCGCATCGTCCGGCCCCTGAGCGGGTCGCCGCGAATCCGCGTGCGCCTGCGGCCCTCCGCCGACTGGGGCGCGCGCCGGGCGGAAACGACCAACGGCTCCAACCACATCCGCTATCTGTGCACGGACGTGACCTTCCGGCTGACCACCGACTGCCCGGTGACGCATATCCTGAACGAGCGCGTCTTCCGCCTCGAGCGGCCCCACGCCTTCTTCTTCGGTCCGGACGAGGGCTACGATCAGGATGTCGGGCCCGGCGTCGCGGCGGCGCTGGACCGCACGGTGGCCTATTGGCAGGACTGGGTCCGCACCCTCTATCTGCCGCTGGACTGGCAGGAGGCGGTGATCCGCGCCGCCATCACGTTGAAGCTCTGCGCCTATGAGGAGACGGGGGCCATCGTAGCGGCCATGACCACCTCGGTGCCCGAGTTTCCCGAGAGCGGGCGCAACTGGGACTATCGCTACTGCTGGATCCGCGACGCCTACTATGTGGTGCGGGCGCTGAACCGTCTGGGCGCGGTCGACCTGCTGGAGAACTATCTCCAGTATCTGCGCAATCTGGTGGACGCGTCCGACGGCGGTCACGTCCAGCCCGTCTATGGCGTCGGGCTGGAAGAGGACATCGACGAAAGCATCACCGAGACGGTCGAGGGCTATCGCGGCATGAAGCCGGTGCGCATCGGCAACCAGGCGCGCGAGCATCTGCAGCACGATGTCTACGGCCAGATCGTGCTGCCGCTGGTTCAAGCCTTCTATGACCAGCGCCTGCTTCGTCCGGGCACGATCGAGGATTTCCACGCATTGGAGAAGGTCGGCGATCGCGCCTTCGCCCTGCACGACCAGGCCGACGCGGGCCTGTGGGAGTTCCGCACCATCGCCCGGGTGCACACCTATTCCTCGGTCATGTGCTGGGCCGCCTGCGACCGGCTGGCCAAGGCGGCGGATCACATGGGTCTGTCTGACCGCGCCGTGTTCTGGAGCGAGCGGGCGACGATCATCCGTGAGCGGATCGAGAAAGAAGCCTTCCTGCCCGACGAAGGCCGGTTCGCGGCCAGCTTCGGCAACCGCGAACTGGACGCCTCGCTGCTGCAACTGACCGATCTTGGCTTTCTCGATGCGCTCGATCCGCGTCAGGTCGCGACCTTCGACGCCATCGAGCGCGACCTGAAGAAGGGACCCTATCTCTTCCGCTACGTCGAACCGGACGATTTCGGAGAGCCGGAGACGGCGTTCAACTTCTGCACCTTCTGGTTCATCGAGGCCCTGTTCCTGAACGGCCGCACGGAGGAGGCGCGCGAAATCTTCGAGGAGATGTTGAGCCGCCGGACCCATGCCGGCCTGCTGTCCGAGGATCTGTCGCTGGAGGACAAGGAGTTGTGGGGCAACTATCCGCAGACCTATTCCCTGGTCGGCATCATCAACTGCGCGGTGCTGCTGAGCCGGTCCTGGACGGACGCCCGATGACTGAGTTCACGAGATTGCGTTGCGACCTCAAGGCGAGCGAGGCCGTTAGACGCCCATGAGCCGCCTGATTGTCGTCTCCAACCGCGTGTCCGCGCCCAAGGATCCCGCCGCCGGCTCGACCGGCGGGCTGGCCATGGCGCTGTCGGCCGCCCTGCGGAAATACGATGGTCTATGGTTCGGCTGGTCGGGCGAGACGGTCGAGCATTTTCTACCCGAGGCCAAGTTAGAGGATCGCGCCGGCGTCACCGTCGCCCTCGTCGACCTGGAGGCCCAGGACGTCGACGAATATTACAACGGCTACGCCAACAAGACCCTGTGGCCCCTGTTCCACCACCGGGTCGATCTGACCGCCTATGAGCGATCCTACGGGGAAGGATACGAGCGGACCAACGCCCGCTTCGCCGAGGTGCTGGCCCCGCTGGTCGAGCCGGACGACATCATCTGGATCCACGACTATCACATGATCCCGATGGCCCGTGACCTGCGGCGGCTGGGGGTCAGGAACCGCATCGGCTTCTTCCTGCACACGCCCTGGCCGGTGCGGCAGCTGCTGGTGACCCTGCCGCATCATCGCCGTCTGGTGGAGGCGATGTTCGACTATGACCTGATCGGCTTCCAGACCCGGGAATGGCTGGACCTGTTCCGCGACTATGTGGCGGCCGAGCCGAGCGTGAACGGCAAACTTCTGCCGAATGACGCGCTGGAGGCCTTCGGCAAGACGGTTCAGACCGGCGTATTCCCGATCGGCATCGACGTCGACGGCTTTATCGCGGCGGGGAATTCTCCGCTCGGGAACCGGACCTATGACCGGATGGCGGCCTCGGCGGCGTTCCGGTCGCTGATCGTCGGCGTGGACCGGCTCGACTATTCGAAGGGTCTGGAGGAGCGACTGCTCGGCTATGAGCAGTTTCTCGAGACCCATCCGGACATGCGCTCCGAGGTCCTGCTGCTCCAGGTGACTCCCATCTCGCGCGACGAGGTCGACAGCTACCAGGATATCCGGGGTCGGCTCGACGCGCTCGCCGGGCGGATCAACGGCGCCTATGCCGAGATGGACTGGCAGCCGATCCGCTACCTCAACCGCACCTATCGCCGCGACCAGCTGGCCGGCATCTACCGCGCCGCTCGGGTGGGGCTGGTGACGCCTCTGCGGGACGGCATGAATCTGGTGGCCAAGGAGTACGTCGCGGCCCAGAACCCTGACGATCCCGGCGTTCTGGTGCTGTCGCGCTTCGCCGGCGCCGCCGAACAGATGGGCGAGGCCCTGCTGGTGAATCCGTTCAGCCGCGAGGAGCTGTCCGACGCCATCCAGCGGGCCCTGACCATGCCGCTGGAAGAGCGGAAGCGGAAATGGGCGTGTCTGATGCAGGTGGTGCGCGACACTGACGTGGGGGTCTGGCGCGACGATTTCGTCTCGACCCTTCGCGCCGTGCTGCGCCCGCGGGACGGGGCGGCGACCGAGGCCGCCGCCCATGCAGCCTGATCCGGGTCAGGCGACCTGGGCCAGGGGCGCCGAGCCGTCCTTGGCCATGGCCATCGCATTCGCCGGGCGGTCCATGATCCGCGCCAGATAGGCGTCCAGCAGGGGACTGTCCGGGGAAAACTCCCGCCCCCAGGCGAGGGCGCTTCCGACCATGACATCGACAGCCGTGAACCGCTCGCCCATCAGCCAGGGGCCGCGCTCCAGCGCGCCGAACAGCCGGGCGACCACGGCGTCATACCGTGCCTGGGCCACCGGATCGCCATCGGTCTGGCCGCTGATCTTTCCCCAGTAGGCCGGCTCCATCTCGCCCGCCGTCCAGGCCAGCCAGGTCACATAGGCGGCGCGTTCAGCCGATCCGATCGAAGCACCGAGTCCCGCCTCGGGGAACAGGTCGGTCAGATACAGGGCCACCGCCGCCGACTCGGTCACGAGGGCATCCTTGTGCAGCAGGGCGGGGACCTTGCCGTCGGGGTGCAGATTGGCGGGGTCGCGGCCGCCGGCGCCCGTCATGGACCGGAAGATGTCGACGTAGCGGAGGTCATAGTCGACGCCGATTTCTTCCAGCAGCCAGACGATGCGGCTCGAACGCGATTGGGGAGCGTGGAACAGGGTCAGCACGGCGTTTCTCCTTTGATGACGGCCCCTCGCCGTCGACGGAGATTGACTACCGCCACCCTGCTGCCAGCATGCTGTCAGCAGTCGTCATCCAGGATGGACGAATGAGACGCGCCGACCGGCTTTTCCAGATCATCCAGGTGCTGCGCCGCTCCTCGAAACCGGTGACGGCCGACGCCATGGCGGCCGAACTGGAGACGTCGAAACGCTCCATCTACCGTGACATCGCCACCCTGATGGCCCAGCGGGTGCCGATCCGGGGCGAGGCCGGGATCGGCTATGTGCTGGACGGCGGCTTCGACATGCCGCCCCTCATGCTGACGTCGGACGAGGTCGAGGCGGCGGTGCTGGGCGCGCAATGGGTGGCGGGCCGCGGCGATCCTGCCCTGGCCCGGGCCGCTCGCGACCTGATCGCCAAGATCGCCGCCACCGTGCCGGACCGGCTCAGGCCGGTGGTGCTGGAGCCTGCCGACGCCACTCCGCCCGCCTGGAGACACGAGGTCGAGACTCTCGACATGTCCCGTGTCCGCGCCTGGATTCACGCCGGCCGCAAGCTGCGGCTCCACTATGCGGACGAACAGGGCCGGGAAACCCTGCGGATCATCTGGCCCTGTCTGGTCGGCTATCGCGAGACGACCCGGCTACTGGTCGGCTGGTGCGAGACGCGGGACGATTTCCGCACCTTCCGCGCCGATCGGGTGGTCGAGGCCGAGTTTCTGGAAGACCGCTACCCGGGCCGCCCCGCCGTGCTGCGCGCGCGCTGGTTCGCCCTGATGGAGGCGCGCCGGTGCGAGTACGAGGCCAAAGGGGCCGGCGCGGCCTAGTAGATTTCGAACAGCCCCGCCGCGCCCATGCCGCCGCCGATGCACATGGTCACGACGCCGTATCTGGCGCCGCGCCGCTTGCCTTCGATCAGGACGTGCCCGGTCATCCGGGCGCCTGACATGCCGTAGGGATGGCCGATGGAAATGGCCCCGCCCGAAACATTCAGCCGCTCATCGGGAATGCCCAGCCGGTCGCGGCAATAGAGCACCTGCACGGCGAAAGCCTCGTTCAGCTCCCACAGGCCGATGTCGTCGACCGTCAGGCCGTGACGTTCCAGCAGGCGCGGCACGACGAAGACCGGGCCGATGCCCATTTCGTCAGGCTCGCAGCCGGCGACGGCCATGCCGCGATACGCGCCCAGCGGGGTCAGGCCGCGCCGTTCGGCCTCCTTCGCCTCCATGATGACGCAGGCCGAGGCGCCGTCGGAGAGTTGGGAGGCGTTGCCGGCGGTGATGAACCGGCCCTCGGCGATGGATTCGCCGCCGCCGAACACCGGCTTCAGTGTTTGCAAGCCTTCCAGCGTGGTGTCGGCCCGATTGCCCTCGTCCTTCGACAGCGTGACTTCCTTCGGGGAAGCCTGACCGGTGGCCTTGTCCATCACCTGCATCGTGGTGGTCAGGGGCACGATCTCGGCGTCCAGCCGGCCCTCGGCCTGGGCGGCGGCGGTGCGCTGCTGGGACCGCAGGGCGTATTCGTCCTGGGCCTCGCGGCTGATCCCGTAGCGGGCGGCGACGACCTCGGCGGTCTCGAGCATCGACATATAGATGTGCGGCTGCAGCTTCAGCAGGTCCGGGTCGCGCAGGCGGAACAGGTTCATGTTCTGGTTCTGCACCAGCGAGACCGACTCCAGCCCGCCGCCGACGGCGATGATCTGACCGTCGTGGGTCACCTGTTTCGCCGCCGTGGCGATGGCCATCAGGCCCGAGGCGCACTGGCGGTCCAGGCTCATCCCCGCCGTGGTCACCGGCAGGCCGGCGGCCAGCGCCGCCTGCCGCGCCACATTGGTGCCGGTCGAGCCCTGCTGCAGGGCCGCGCCCATGACCACGTCCTCGATCTCGGCCGGATCGACGCCCGAGCGCGCGACGGCGTGGCGGATGGCGTGGCCGCCCAGCTGCTGTGCCTGGGTGTCGTTGAACGCCCCGCGATAGGCCCGGCCGATCGGGGTCCGGGCCGTCGATACGATCACCGCTTCACGCATGGGAATTCTCCATCTCTTCGAAGTGAGGTCTAGCCGCCTGCCGCCACGTCAACGCAAGGCCTTCAACCCCCGTGGGCCGTCTGGGCCTTGGTCAGTTCGATCATCCCCTGGGCGGCGCCCATTTCGGGGACGATCTCGCCGGTGCGGTCCGAAATCTCGGCGAAGCGGGCGGCGACCTGTTCCGGCGCGTCCTCGCCGACGGCGCGGATGCCCTGGGTCAGGGTGACATAGGCGCGCTCGAAGCCGCCGGCGCCGGCGGTCAGGATGCAGCGGCTGGGGGCGTCCTCGCTGACCAGATGGAGCAGGCCGGGCGATACCGTCTCCGGCCCGAGCAGGTCCAGCGGCAGGCGGGCGCCGAGGTCCTCGGTCATGCGGGTGTGGGCGGTCGGGGCCAGGCAGTTGACGCGGATGTCGTTCTTCGCCCCCTCGATCGACAGGGTCTGCATCAGTCCGACCAGGGCCATCTTGGCCGCGCCATAGTTGGACTGGCCGAAATTGCCGTACAGGCCTGAAGACGAGGTGGTCATGACGATGCGGCCGTAGTTGGCCTCGCGCATGATGTCCCACACCGCCTTGGTGCAGTGGACCGCCCCCATCAGATGGACGTCCATCACGAAGCGGAAATCGTCCAGCTCCATCTTGGCGAAGGTCTTGTCGCGCAGGATGCCGGCGTTGTTGACCAGGATGTCGACCCGGCCCCATTTCGCCACGGCGGCGTCGACCATGGCCTTGACGGCGTCGAAGTCGGTGACCGAGGCCGCATTGGCCATGGCCTCGCCGCCCGCGGCGATGATCTCGGCCACGACCGATTCGGCCGCGGTCGCCGATCCGCCCGAGCCGTCCCGCGCGCCGCCCAGGTCGTTGACGACCACTTTTGCGCCGCGTTTGGCCAAGGCGAGGGCGTGTTCACGCCCCAGGCCGCCGCCGGCCCCCGTCACGATCGCCACCCGGTCGTCGAATCTCGTCGCCATCTCGCCTGCTCCTGCTTCTCTCATTGTTCCCTAGCAGGCGTTCCGATCCGGGAAAAACGGCCCAATGTGTTGAAACGGCGCCACAGTCGCCGCATTCGTAGCCAAAATAGGGAACCGGGACCGTACATTGTCGTTCGGCCTTGCGAGCACCCTGTATAAACGGGGACTTTCGGGCAACCACTGAGTATGAGGGATATGATGAAGGTGAAACTTCTCGCCGGCGTCGCGATGGCGGGGCTGTTTACAGCCGGCGTCGCCAACGCCGAGCCGAACGGCTGGTACGGCGCGATTGATGCGGGCTACCACACGATCGGGACCATTGAGACGTACTCGCAGTCGCGGGGTACGACGTTCCATTTCGAGGCTCAGGACGACTGGGCGGCCTTCGCCCGCCTCGGCTACCGGTTCGATCAGAACTGGCGCGTCGAGCTGGAGGGCGGCTATCGCTCGAACGACATCCAGTCGATC
>CALRJO020000072.1:0-15120 GCA_943367565.1 Brevundimonas vancanneytii | reverse complement strand
CTACGCACAGGCGCTCACCGGACAGAGCGGCCGGTCTGCTGCGCTGGTTGATGGCTGCTCAGACCGGCCTATTGCCAACCCCGCCAACACCAGTTCAGATCAACCAAGGACTCTCGTTATGGCTGGATGAGAAACGGGGGTCACGTCACTCGCCAAGCAGCTAAAGCTGCTCTACGGCAGATGGGCCGGAGAGCTTCGATGGATCGAGAACCCGCCTAAGCTAAGGCAGAGGGCTTGGCGCGGCGGCGAAGATTTCGCGGCACAGGCAGCGGCGCGGAAGGCGCGGGCGGAAAGCATCAAAGAGGCTCTGCCCCACATCACCTACGTTATCCAACTCGTTGATCCCGAGTGGAGCCCTGAAACGGCGACGCTCATACGACCTAGCCGGGGCTGGAAGAAGGGGCCGCCGCAGGGATGGATCGAGGCGGCCTACGAGGTGCTGCGGCGTGCTGATCACTTCGTGACTATGAGGGAGATCGTCGAGGAAGTCGCGGAGCGCTATGAGCTCGACGTGAGCGAAGGGCCGGCTTACGCACAGGCCTACACGGCCGTCAGCAACAGCTTGATGCAGAACTATCAGGAAAATCTAGTGTCCGATGGTGCCCAGCCACCCGGTTGGGCTCTGAAGAGCCGTGGTTGGGTTTCTGATGCTACCGGCGACGGCGAGGACGCCCCTTAGGCGGCGGCGGCTCCCATCCGCTCACGACCGATTCGCGGAAGCGCGAGCGGAGCTGTGCCAACAACCGGCTGAACGGGGTGGGCGCACGATCGGCGATGTTGAACGGCGCCGCCGTGCGCTTGAGCATCTCGCGCTCGACCGTCGTGTGATAGCCGCACTCCTTGTAGCCGATCACCACGTCGCGCTTGAGCCACTCGGTCAGGGCTTCTTCCGTCAACTGCCGGTCCTTCAGGTCGCCTAGGTCGCCTGACGCCGCAAACCAGTGGGTAGCGATGATGGACTCTCGCAAGGTCGAGTCCTCCAGACTGCCCGTGAGATGGTCGAGGATTCGCCCACGGAGTCCGTAGGATTCGCCGATGTAGAGGTTACGCGACGCTCCATAGTCCCAACTGGGAAGCTGCGGATCAGGAAAATAACCGGCCAGGCTGAGGAGCCGTTCGCCGCTCCGAAGGAAGATGCTGTAGACACCGGGACCGAGCGGAACCAGCTTTGGGTCGTTCATCACGTCACCGGCGGACACATACTCGAAGCCCTCGCGCCACCGGGTGGCGGAGCGGGCATCGGCCACGCGGGGGGTCTCGCGCTCGCCTCTCTCTCGACGGGCCGCCTCCCTTGTGCGGCGGCGCTCTGCGGCATCCGGCGGGCTCCAATGAGCAGGCGAGCCGTCCTGGTCGATGATCTCACAACGTCGTTTGAACCCGCCAGCCTTCTTCTTGAGGAAATATCCGGTCATCGGCGACCGGCCCGGCGCCGTCATTGTCGTCATCAAGGCAGCGAAGCCTTCATCTTGGTCGCTGTTGACGTGGGACAGGCGCCAGGAAAGCTGGGACGCATAGAGGTCAAGGTAGTTGCCGATGATGCGGCGATAGATCATCCGCATCCCCTCAAGAACGCGAAAGCCGCTTTCAGCGAAGTTGGTGCACGCCTCCGGGGTATAGAAGTGCTGGTCATGGATGACGCGTCGGAGCGGGCAGTGCTCGCGTATACGACCCCAATGTCCGCCGTCCGCAAACACGACGGCGTTCGGATCGACGGCTTCAATGAAGGGCGGGATGGGGTGGTGCTCTTGCTTAGCGATCCAGGTGCGGGCTGGACCGAACCGCTGGCGCGCCAACGTCACGCGTAGCGTCCTATCCGGCGCGCCGAACGGAAAGCGCCAGTGATCCTTCTCGCCCCGCACGTTTTTGGGGCGGATGTATCCCTTCAGTTCCTTACCATCGATCTCGATTTCCCCAGTCAGGGTCGTGCGCCGCTCCCATGCCTGCATGGCGCACCTGATCTTGTGAAGCCAGACGAAGACGGTCTTGTAATTCTTCACTTTGGCGCGAAGGTCGCGCTTGATCTCAAGCGCGCTGCGCCCCTGATAGGCCACGTTAAACTGGGCGAGGATCAAGAGGATCGTCTTGAACGGCAACTTGTGAGAGGCGAACGGCGTGTTCGTGGTCAGCGTGAACTGCCGCAGGCACATCTTGCACTTGTAGAGCTTGCCATCCTTGTAGGACCAGGCGGCTGGCGAGCCACAGCGATTGCAGGACGGGTCGCCTCCATTTTCGGCGAATCGGTAGCGTCGGAAGAGCGCGCGCGCCTCCTCTTCCGAGAGTTCGGCGATCTCGGTCGGCGTCACGGCGTGAGCCGGGCCTTGAAGGAGAGCCAATGATGTCAACGCGCATTCGGAATGATGATCGCGTATGTGCGATACTGATCCCGTAGTCGGGCGTCAAGAAATTTGTCGCATATTTGCGCGTTTTATCGCCTCGCCGCGCGCTACGTCGCGTCGGTTGATCATCCGGGGAAGTGATGGCATGAACGGACATGGCTAAGCGCACCGGAACTTCCACCGAGGTTGATGATCCCGAAGAGGCTTGGCGGGAGAAGGCGCGAACGCTTTTGCGGGTCGAGCAGCGTCGCCAGAATCTCACCTACGCCGACATCGCCGAGCGCATGCAGGCGATAGGGATCGAAGAGACTGAGGTCAGCATCCGCAACAAGATCAGCCGAGGGACATTCCCGGCGACCTTCATGCTGCAATTCATGCACGTGCTTGGGATCGACCTGATCCCCTTCAAGCCTCAGTTGACTGGGGAGTTCACACTGCCGCCCGAGCTGCTCGGCAACCTTCCGCAGACCCGCATGACGCCGGAGCTGATGGCAGCCCTCGTGGGCGCTGCGAAGAAGGGTTGACCCATGTTCCGGCTCTGTCCGATGGATCCAGTCCGTGCAGCCCTCGCCAGAGACTTACCAATGGACCCGAGCGTCTTCACGCACCGCGCGCAGGGCTAGAACCTATCGAGAAGGCTCAACACAGCACTCGTGGTTGCCTCGCGGCTCTTCATGCCGGACGGTGAGAGAACAGAATAATCCCAGAACCAGCCAAGCACACGAACGCCCCCAGCAGGTCCCAGCGGTCGGGCGGCTGGCGCTCGATCAGCCATAGCCAGAGCAGCGACGCGGCTATGTAGACCCCGCCGTAGATGGCGTAGGTGCGGCCGGCGGCGTCGACGTCCACGCGGGTGAGGAAGAAGGCGAAGGCGGCTAGACAGAGCAACCCCGGCACCAGCCACCAGATCGAGCGACCCTGCCGCAGCCACATCCAAAAGGTGAAGCAGCCGGCGATTTCGGCCGCCGCCGCCAGGCTGTAATAGAGCCAGACCTTCACGCCTCCACCGCCGCCAGGTCGGTCAGGATGGAACAGTCGGGAGTGCGGCCATCGCTGCACGCGTCGGTGCAAGTGGACACCAGGCTCAACAAGGTGCGTTCGACGGCTTCCAGTTCGGTTCGAAGAACGCGGCAGGCCGAACATCTGCCCGCAGCTTCGATGGTGATGAAATCAACCGAATAACCCAGCCGGTTTGCAGCCCCGCTCAATGAAGCCGTCTCGGGCGCGGACATTTCGCAGCACGAGCCGCAACAATCGCAGATCAGGAAGGCCGCCGGGTGAGCAGCCGGGCCGAGGGTGCAGGCCATAAAGGATTTCTGCGATGAAAGCCGGTGGATCAGGCCCATCTTCTCCAGGAACTCCAGCGCCCGATAGATGGTAGACGGCTTTGCGACGCGCTCGTCCGTGTGGAAGGCGGCGACGAGATCATATGCCTTTACTGGCTTGCCCGACTTGAGGAGCAGCTCCAGCACGCGATGCCTGGGAGCTGTCAGGCGTTCATCGGCGGCGGCAACATGATGGTGAGCAGCTTCAAGCGCGAGTCTCACCGTTGTGGCCGTCGGCGGTTCAAGTTCCTGACCGTGGGGACAGGACACGGTCATGCTGACAACGGCTTTGTGGCCCGGTCCTTATAAGCCAGCAGCCGCAGCGCATTGAACACGACCAGGAGCGTCGAGCCCTCGTGCATCGCCACGGCCGGCCCGATGCCCAGGCCAAGGATGGTCGCGGGCACGAGGATACCAACGACGCCCAGGCTGACAATCAGGTTCTGCAGAATGATGCGGCGGGTCCTGCGGCTCAGGCCGACCGCGAAGGGCAACTGCGAGAGGTCATCAGACATCAGGGCGACGTCTGCGGTCTCCAGCGCGACATCGGAACCGGCCGCGCCCATGGCTATGCCCACGGTTGCCGTGGCCATGGCCGGGGCGTCGTTGACCCCGTCCCCGACCATGGCGATCTTGCCATCGGCGCGCAGCCGTTTGATGGCCTCGACTTTGTCCTCGGGCATGAGATCGCCCCAAGCTTCAGAAAGGCCGACCTGGCTCGCGATCGCCTGGGCCGCCTTCTGGTGGTCCCCCGAGATCATGATCATCCGCGACACGCCTAGGGCGCGCAGGGATTCAAGCGTGGTCCGCGCCGCCGCTCGCGGCGTGTCCAGCAGGCCTATCACGCCGAGATCGTGTTCGCCCTGGCGCACGACCATCAGGGTGCGTCCTTCTTCTCGGAGGCGAGACACAGCCGCCTCCGCCTCCTGACCTAGGGGAGCGACGCCGTCGGCACCGAACATCTCGGGCTTGCCGATCAGGACCGTCGCTCCCTCAAGCTGAGCGGTGACGCCCTTCCCGGTCAGACTCTTCAGGTCCGACGCCGCAACGATCGCTTTGCCGCCGAGACGTTCCGACCCGTCGCGGGCGATGGCTTCCGCCAGAGGGTGATCGCTCAGCCGTTCCACGGCGACGGCTGTCATCAGCAGATCAGTTTCGCTCGCACCGCCCACGGGCACGATGTCCGTGATGCGGGGCCGCCCCTCCGTCAGAGTGCCGGTCTTGTCAAAGGCGATGGCGTTGAGCGAGCCGAGGTTCTCAAGCGGCGCGCCACCCTTGATCAGGACGCCTGCCCGGGCTGCCCGGGCAACGCCAGACAGGACGGCGCTGGGCGTGGCGATGGCGAGGGCACACGGGCTGGCCGCGACCAGAACCGCCATGGCCCGGTAGAAGCTGTCGCGGAACGGCTCGTCGACCACTACCCAGGCGAAGAGCAGGACGAAGGCGAGGCCGAGGACGACGGGGACGAAGATACGTTCGAAGCGGTCGGTGAACCGCTGGGTCGGGGACTTCTGGGTCTCTGCCTCGCTGACCATGCGGACGACCTTGGCGAGGGTGGTGTCAGAGGACTTACGGGTCGTTTCGATTTCGATCGAGCCCGCTCCGTTGATGGTGCCGGCGAAGACGATGGAGGCGGAGTTGACCTGAACTGGTCGCGCGCGGGCCGCAGCGGCGTCAAGGACCGGCTGCTTGTCGACCGGCATGCTCTCGCCGGTGACCGGGGCTTGATTGATGCTTGTCACGCCCACCACGACGAACCCGTCAGCCGGCAGCCGTTCGTTGGGCCGCACCACGACGGTGTCGCCAACCTCGACCTCCTCGACCGGCAATTCCATGACCTCGTCGCCGCGACGCACATGGGCCGTGCGGGGCGCGAGGTCGGCCAGGGCTTCGATCGCGCGTTTGGCGCGGCCCATGGCGTAGTTCTCCAGGGCGTGGCCGATGCTGAACAGGAACAGGAGCAGCGCGCCTTCGGCCCAGGCTCCCAAAGCCGCCGCACCGGCGGCGGCTACGAGCATCAGGGTGTCGATCTCGAAACGCTTGCTGCGGAGGTTTTCGAACGCCTCGCGGACCGTGAAAAAGCCGCCAAAACCATAGGCGACCAGATACAGGCCGAGAGGCAGCCAGCCCGGAACACCGGGAGCCAGTTTCTCTAGACCGAAGCCCAACGCCAGCGCGACGCCGCTCGACACCGCGAAGATCACCTCGGTGTTCGATCCGAACACGCCGCCATGGCTGTGCGGATCGCTACCCGCCTTCTCTTCGGTGTGGTCGTGGCCGTCTACGGCCGGGGGAGCGGTATTGGGCGAACTCATCGAACCGCCTCCTTCTTGTGATTGTTGTGAACGGCGTTGAGAAACAGAACCACCGGCAGCGTTCGCTGTTGCCGGTGATCTTCAGGACGGTGACGGGTCAATCGTCGATCCCTTCATCCTTGCGGTGCTTGACCGCCCTCGCCGCGAACGTCGGCAAGACGAGCAGGGTCAGGATGGTCGCGGTCAGCAGACCGCCGATCACCACGGTCGCCAGAGGTTTCTGAACCTCCGCTCCCGCGCCATGCGCCAGCGCCATCGGGATGAAGCCGACGATGGCGACCAGGGCGGTGGTCAAAACGGCGCGAAGACGGCTGGAAGCGCCTTCGATGGCGGCGTCGTAGGGCGTCAGACCCGCCGTCAGCCGTTCCCGGATCGCCTGCATCAGCACCAGGCCGTTCAGGGTCGCCACGCCGGACACGGCGATGAAGCCGACCGCCGCAGAGACCGAGAACGGCATGCCGCGCAGCAGCAGCGCCAGCGCCCCGCCGACCAGCGCCAGGGGGACGCAGGCGAAGACCAGACCGGCCTCCGCAAACGATCCCAGCGCCAAGAAGAGGAGCACGCCGATCAGAACGAAGACAACCGGAATGACGAGGCCGAAGCGTTGCTCGGCCCGCTTCAGGTTCTCGAACTGGCCGCCCCAATCCAGATAGACCCCGGCGGGAAGTTCGATTTCCGCCACCTGGTTCTGGGCGTCGGCGACGAACCCGCCCAGATCGCGGCCGCGCACATTGGCCTGGACCACCATGCGGCGGCTGCCGTTCTCGCGGCTGATCTGGTTCGGGCCTTCTCCGGTCTGGATACGCGCCACCGAGGACAGCGGCACGATCACCCCAGTGTCGGAGACGACGGGCAGCGCCGCCAAAGCTGCCGGATCGTTGCGGGCGTCGTCGGGCAGACGGACGACGACGTCGAAGCGCCGGTCGCCCTCGAAGATGCGCCCCGCCTCGGCGCCGCCGATCCCGACCGAAACCGCCTCGCTGACGTCCGCCGCCGAAAGGCCGTAACTGGCAGCGGCGATGCGATCGACGCTGACGGTCAGGGTAGGCAGGCCGGACGCCTGCTCGACCCGCACGTCCGCCGAGCCGGTGGTCTCCCGGAGCGAAGTCGCGACCTGATTGGCCACACGCTGGAGCGTGTCGAAGTCGTCGCCATAGACCATGACGGCGAGGTCCGTGCGGACGCCCGAGATCAGTTCGTTGAACCGTAGTTCGATAGGCTGGCTGAACTCGAAGTTGTTGCCGATCTGCTGACCGGCGACCTCCTCCAGCCGTTCGATCAGCGCCTCCTTCTCCAGGCCCGGATCGGGCCAGTCCTTTCGGTCCTTCAGCACGATCACGCTGTCGGAGATGTTCGGCGGCATCGGGTCCACCGCCGCCTCGGCCGTCCCGGTGCGCGAGAACATGGTCTCCACTTCGGGCTGGGCCGTGATGGCGCGCTCCAGGGCCATCTGCATTGCGAGAGACTGTTCGAGCGAGGCCGACGGCACGCGCAACGCCTGCATGGCGATGTCGCCTTCATCGAGCGTCGGGATGAACTCGCGCCCCAAGGACATGAAAGAGACGGCCCCGATGACGAGGGTCGCCACCGCCGAGATCAGCACGATCTTGGGCCGTGCGACCGCCGCCTTGATGGCGGGCTGGATGAACCGGCGCGCGAACCGCAGGATTCGGGTCTCGTGTTCGACGGCCTGGCCGTCAGGACCGACGTGAACGGATTTGGGATCACGCACCAACAAGGCAGTCATGGCGGGCACGAAGGTGAAGGAGAAGATGAAGGCCCCGACCAGAGCCAGCATGACGGTCGCACCCATGGGCTGGAACGTCTTGCCCTCGACTCCTTCCAGCATCAGCAGCGGGGCGAACACGAGCAGGATTATAAGCTGGCCGAAAGCGGCGGGCTTGACCATCTGGCGGGCGGATTGAACGGCGACGTCCAGTCGCTCGTGGCGGGTCAGCATCCGTCCCTCAGCGGCCCGGCGCCGGGTGAGCATCAGCAGTGTGTTCTCGATCACCACCACCGCGCCATCGACCATCAGACCGAAGTCGAGAGCGCCCAGGCTCATCAGGTTTCCGCTGATGCCAAACCGGTTCATGCCGATGACGGCGAACAGGAATGATAACGGGATCATCAGGGCGGTGATCGTCGCGGCGCGAATGTTCCCGAGCAGCAGGAACAGAACCAGGATGACCAGCAGCGCGCCCTCGGTGAGGTTCCGGGCGACGGTCGAAATGGTCGAGTTGACCAGTTCGCTGCGGTTCAGAACCGGCGTCGCGACGACGCCGGGGGGCAGGCTGTCGTCCACCACCGCCAGTCTGTCGGCGGCAGCCTGGGCGACGGTGCGGCTGTTGCCGCCCGCGATCATTAGGGCCGTGCCAAGCACCGCCTCATGGCCGTCGCGGCTGGCGCCGCCCAAGCGCGGAGCCTGACCGATTTCGACCGTGGCGACGTCGGCGACCCGGACGACCAGACCGCCGCGATTGACGACCGGGGCTTGGGCCAGATCGTCGACGGTCAGGGCCAAGGCGTCGGTGCGCACGACCAGAGCCTCGCCCGCCCGCTGGATGTAGCCGGCACCCGCCTGGGTGTTGGCCCGCTCGACCGCCTCAACCAGGTCGCCGAGGCCGAGGCCGTAGGCGGCAAGCTGCGAGGCGTTGGGCCGGACGGCGTATTCCTTGACGTAGCCGCCGACGGTATCGACCCCGGCAAGGCCGGGCGCGGTGCGCATCAGGGGCGCGATGATCCAGTCCTGAACCGTGCGCAGATAGGTCGCCTGCTGTTCCGGCGTGGTCAGCCGTTGGCCTTCGGGCGTCAGATAGACCCGACCGGCCTGCCAACCGGGCTTGCCCAGCGCGGAGAGGTTCTGACTGTTGAAGGGGACGTAGTCGACCGTCCACATCAAGACTTCGCCGAGGCCGGTGGTGATGGGCGACAGGCCCGGCTCGACCCCCTCGGGAAGCCCCTCGGACGCGGCGGCGAGCCGTTCGGCGACCTGCTGACGAGCGAAATAGATGTCGGTCTGGTCGGTGAAGATTGCGGTGATCTGGCTGAAGCCGTTGCGCGACAGCGACCGCGTGCTGGTCAGGCCGGGGATGCCGGCTAGGGCCGTCTCCAGCGGATAGGTGACCTGGCGCTCGATCTGCTCGGGCGCGAGGGCGGGGGCGACAGTGGTGATCTGCACCTGACGGTTGGTGATGTCGGGGACCGCGTCGATCGGCAGCTTAGTCAGTTCGAACAGACCGAGCGCCGCGACGAGGCTGACGGCGATGACGACGAACCAGCGGAACCGGACCGACGCTTCAATGATGGCTTTGAACATGATTGGCGCCTCTAGTGCCCGTGCTCGGCCTCGCCCTTGGCGAGTTCGGCTTTGAGGAGGAAGGCGTTGGCCCCGGCGATGCGTTCGGCCCCGGTCAGGCCGCTGAGGATTTCTGTCCGGTCGCCGGCCTGACGGCCGACCAGAACCGACGCGACGCGGAAGCCCGTGGCGGTTCGGACGAAGACGACGCTTGCGCCCTCGACGGTCTGGACGGCTTCGGACGGCACGGTGAAGCCGCCGGCCGTCCCACCCGTGACGATGCTTCCGGTGACCGCCGATCCGGCGGGGGGCAAGCTGGAGCCTGTCGGACGTGCGCGAATGACGGTCGCCCCGCTCCCACCGCCGGCGCCGGCGGCGACGCCGGTGACGACGGCGTCGAACTCGCCCGCCGGGCCTTGGACGCGCATGGATGATCCGGCGCGGACCTGGGCCGCAAGCGCCGGCGGAGCATTGAAGACGATCTCCACCCGCGCGGGGTTGGTAACCTCGGCGATGACCCCCCCTTGGGCTGCGAAGCCGCCCGGACCGATCTGAACGCTGGTGACCACGCCCGAGATCGGACTCGTCACGCTGAGTCGACCCGATGCGTTGGGGGAGCCGGCGGCGGACGCGCGGGCGCGCGCGGCGCGTGCCGACGCCTGCGCGCTGAGCGCCTGCGCATGAGCGACCTCGGCGTCGCGACGGGCGACCACGCCTTGGTCGGCGAGGCTCTCCTCGCGACTGTGTGCTTGCTCGGCAGCGACGGCGTTGGCCTGGGCCGCGTCCGCATCGGCGCGAAGGGTGGCGGCGTCGCCGCTGACCAGAATGGCGAGGGGCTGTCCGGCGCGCACCGACTGGCCCGGTGCCACCAGAACCCGCTCGACGCGGCCTCCGACCGACGCGGCCACGGCGGCTCTGGCGTCGATCATCGGCTCGACGCGGCCGGACAGGCGGGTTTCGCCTCCGCCGCCGCCTGTGACGCCGACGATCGAGATGTTGGCGGCTTCGATCTGCGCCCCCGAGAGAACCAGGACGCCGTCTCCAGCCTCGGCTTCCTCGGCGTGACCCTCCTCGCCTTCCGCAGGATCAGCCTCGGCTGACGCCGGGGCCTCGGACGGTGAGCGGGTCATCGCGTAGATGCCCGCGCCGCCCAGAACGACGACGGCGGCGACCCCGGCCATGAGCCAGGTCTTGTTGATCGGAGATGTGGATTTCATTGGGATGTTCCAAACGGGGCGCGGCCTTGCAGGCGCGCGAGGTCGATCTCCGCCCGGACCCGCGCGAGGCGGGCGTCCACGGCGGTGTTGCGGGCGTTGATCAGGGCGGCGCGGGAAGACCGCAGTTCCAGTTGCGAGATGCGTCCCGCCTCAAAGCCGATCCGCGAGAGGCGATAGGCTTCCTCTGCGGCCGTGACCCCGGCGTCGGTGGCGGACACACGGCTGGCCGAAGCCCGCAGGCGCGCCTCGGCCGCGTTTCGGTCAGCCTCCGCCTCCTGACGAGCGCCCATCAGTCGCGCGTCGGCGGCGCGGAACTCCGCCCGGGCGGCGTCTACATTGCCCCGGTTCCGATCGAACAGCGGCAGGGGCATGCTGACGCCGAAGGTCAGGGCCGTGGCGTCTTCGGCTTCGTAGCGACGGACGCCGACCGAGGCTCGGACATCCGGCCGGGCGCGGACCCGCTCGACTTCGATCCGGCTTTCAGCGGCGGCGCGTTCAGCCTCCGCCACCCGCACCTCCGGTGTGGTTCCGGCGATTGCGGCGATGCCTGCCGGGGTTCGGTCCAGCAAACCGGTCTCGATCGATGTAACCGGCGTGGGCAGCATGGCCACGGCGGTCAGCCGGGCGAAGGCCGCGTCCCGCTCAGCGTGGGCCTCGTCCAAGTTCGCACGGGCGGCGGCTGCTTCCGTCTCCCCCTGGATGCCGCGCAGAAGCGGCTCGCGGCCTTCCTCCACGAGGATCAGGGCAGAGCGGGTGTCGGCGATGGTGACCGCCAACGCCTCCTCCGCCAGCAGGAAACGCCGCTCGGCAGCCTCGGCCTCGGCATAGACCAGGGCTAGACGGTTCGCCGCCTCCACGCTGGCCAGATCGCGTCGCAGGACAGCGGCGCCGGCTTCGGCCCTCGCCACCTCCACCCGTGCGCCGCGACGGCCCCACAGTTCAAGGTCCTGGCTCAGCGACAGGGTGGTCTCGGCGTTGTCGTAGCCCGAGAAGGGGCCGGTGCCGAAAGCGTTCTCCGCTTCTATCCCCAGTTCAGGGTTGGGTCGGACACGTGCCTGACGCACCCGGGCCTCGGCCGCGTCGAGCAGCGCATTGGCCTCCAGGGTCGTCGGCGTGAACCCTATGCGTTCAAGGAGCGCCTCGAACGAAGGCGCGGGGTCAGCCCAGGCAGGGCCGGTGACCGCCGTCGCCATCGCGACTACGGCGCAGCCGATCGCCCAAGGCGTCCGACCAGATTTCAAGGGTGGCATGTTCTATGTCCCAGCAGTTCAAGACGATTGACGTGCGCACGAAGGCGCAGGGCGTCGTCAGGACCTGGGAGGGCGCTTCGGACCGCTGGGGACGCGGGACTTCAGAACGTCAGAAGACGGCCGCAACGGGCTGGCCGCAACGGGTGTGTTCACCTCGGACTGGTGAGGCGAGGACGGCACCGTTGTGCCGCCATGGTGGCAGTGACCGTGCGAACAGACGGCATGGCCATCGGCGTCGGTCGGCTGCTCGTCACCGTCACCATCGACAGAAGCCGTCGCATGCGCAGGTTCCAGTTCGACGACACAGGCCGCAGCATCGACGGTCGGGATCAGAACGAACACGGCGACGACCAGCGCCAAGAGCGCCGCCATGATGCCGTGACTGGTCGCCAGTCGAACCATGCCGTCCTTTAGCACGGTTCGCTTCAACGACAACGAACGGTAGGTCGCAACGCGAGGGCGGCTTTATGCTTGGCTCCCGAGCATTGTTTAGAATGGCATATCATCGTCGGGTAGGCTGGCGACCTTGCCGAAGCCCGCGGGTGGGGTCGGTTCGTCTTCTTCATCCGTCGTGACATGGCCAAGCTCAACCAATCCGAAGGTGCTAGGCGCGGGTCGAGTGAATATCTCGTGGCGCCGGACGTAAGCAGCCAAAGACCCAGTCAGTGAGGCTCGCGTCTCACGTGTTACACCCTTTCCGAGCGCCTCCAGAAGATCATCGATGTGAACAGGCTCGCCCTGCTCCAGCAAGATCGCCCTTGCCTGTGCAACCATGCTTCCCGGCCGCAGCGTGGTTTCCGGCGAAATCTCAGCTTCTTCAGCCTTCTCCATCATGCGGAGAATGTCTCGAAGGGCCTGGCAGTAAACCTTGGCGTCTTTGATCTTCTCCTCGAACGATCTGATTTCCTGCTCTTTTTTGCGCAGGCGCTCCTCAATTCTCTTGCGTTCGCTCACGGCGTGGACTCCTGTATGTGACGAGTGTATGTGATGTGACACCGCCTAGCGCAAGGACAAACCGCTGTGACCACGGATTTGGCAGATTCCAAGGAATACCTCAGCGCCATCGAAGAGCTTGAGAAGCTTAAGAAAACTGGAGAAGAAGGGTTAGAATACTGGATGGCGCGCGACATACACGCCACGCTGGGCTACGGCGTATGGGACAAATTCGAGCCCGTTATCTCTCGCGCCACCGATTCGATCCGGGCGAACGGGCTAGACCCATCACATCATATTGCTCAGACGAGCAAAATGATGGGACTTGGAAAGGGTGCGCTGCGCGAAGGCGTGGACTATTTTCTTAGCCGCCCGGCCTGTCGGCTGATTGCGATGAATGGCGATCCGACGAAACCGGAGATCGCCGCAGCGCAGGCCTACTTCGTCGTTCAGACCCACCGGATGGAGGTTGCTGACCAGTTGGCAGACGATGTGAAACGCCTAGAGCTACGTGAGAAGGTGACGCGTGCGCATAAGCGGGTAAGCGCCGTCGCTAAGGGGGCCGGCGTCCGCAACCAGATGCAGGGCGTTTTTCATGACGCAGGATCACGTGGGCTCTACGGTCTATCGCGCGCCGACGTAAAGAGGAGCAAAGGGCTCCGCGAAACGGATAACCTCTATGACCATGCGGACGCGCTGGAGCTTTCCGCAAACGACTTCCAGATGAACTTGGCGGCAGACGTGATCAGCCGGGAAGGCATCAAGCGAGAGCAGGCCGCGATCGAACGCAACTTGTCGGTTGGCCGTGAGGTTCGCCTTGCGATGCAAAACAGTGGAGCGCGGCTTCCGGAAATCCTTCCACTGGCTCCGGAGCCGATCAAAGCCGTTCAGAAAAGAGTTTCGCTTGCTCACAAGGTTCAGAAGAAACTCAACTCTTCGAGGGGGCCTGAGCGGCCTTCTGGGGAGTCTCCTGACAATAAGCAGGGCTAAGCGCAGCAGCTATCGCAGCTCCGCCGCTCGTGGTCAGAGCACTATGCCGCCGGGTCCGGCATTAACACTACTCGCCGGCGCGCCGCCTTGATCAACGCCCGAGCCACACTTGCGCGATCAGGTGCGGTGGCGACAACTCGACCGTTTCGCAGTCCAATGAAGCCTTCGCCTTCGCGCTCAGGCGCGATCTGGCAGAGCTGGCCTCCGTGGAAGAACGACAAGCTGTTCATCAAGTATGCCCCAGCGAGAGAGGCTGCTCGCCGTGCTTGTTCGACAAAACCCAGCCCTGCGGTCCCGATGCCGTCGGCACTGCGCGCACTCGCCCGGCGAGTCGCAGGGGCCTAAGAGAGGCCCGAACGCGTTTGGCCATCGTAACTTCCAGCTTCGCGTCTGCGGGGTCGAGGTCTCGCTTCTCGACGACTGCCTGAGCCAGCGCCCTCGACGTGAGCGGTCCTTCGGCTTCCCTCAGACAATCAACGACGATGCCGGTGATCTCTCCGGGCGCAGCGGCGTGGATTGGCCGGACTCGCTTCGCGGCGATTTCGCTGATGTCGATGTCCGGTTTGAGCAGGATAAGGACAGCGTCCAGGTTTTGGATTGTCTTCTGCAGGTCGCGGACGAGCCCTTGATGGTGCTCTAACTCCCCATCCAGCTCGGAACGCTTCCTGACCAGGGTGTGAAGGGCGACAGAATGGTCGCTGCCGCATGGGATGATCGAACTTGCCATGCCATCATCATAAAGGCAGGGGCTTCCACGGTCTCGGTTGTCAAGGTGTGTTTGCTACCCATAGCCGGCGAAGCGACCGGCAAGGCGAAAGGGAGAGGGGCGGCTGTCAGTGGTCGGCGTGAGCCGAATCGCCATCCGGAGCGGCGGCTTACGCCGACGGAAACAGCCGACCCTCATCCGGCCCTTCGGGCCACCTTCTCCCAATGGGAGAAGGGCTCCAATTCAATCCTCGTCCCCCGCCTCATCCGGGATCACCGGCAGTTCCACCGCCGGCGCCAGGGTCTTGATCTCGCCGATGACGGCGCCGGGGAAGGCTTGCATGACCGCCACGACGAAGGGATCGGCCTCGACCTCCGCGCGCTCTTCCGAACGCTTGCGGCGATCGATCTCGATCATGGTCTCGCCGCCGCCCTGGCCGTTGGCGGCGATCAGCCAGGTGCGGCCAGTCCAGTCCTTGAGCCGCGACGAAAGGCGCCGCGCCAGGTCCATCGGCGCGCCGTCGAGGCTTTCATAGGTGATGGCGCCGGGCTTGAAGGCGACCGGGCGGACGTAGCGCTGGACGTCCATCTGCAGGCCGACCTCGCGCTTCTCCCCGATCAGGGCGACGACCGCCTCGAACGACTGCGGATCAGGCAAGCTCGGGGGGGCGACCGGGCGGGCGGCCAGTTGGGCTGAGGCGCCGCCGCCTCCCCCGCCGCCGGACGGGCCGCGCGGGGCCGCGCCGCCGCC
>CALRJO020000071.1:0-15429 GCA_943367565.1 Brevundimonas vancanneytii | reverse complement strand
TCGTACAGACCCCAGCCCTGGCTGGTCATGCCCGCGCGGCGGCCGGCCTCGGCCTGGCTCAGGGCGCGGCCGCGACGCAGGGCCGCGAGGGCCTCGCCGAGACGCCGGGCGTCGCTGTCGCTCTGGAAACGGGGCATGGGGTCGATGATGGCGCCGTCCGGGTCCGGAAGCGAGGACGGATTCGTTTCAGGGCGCTCAATCAGCAAGCGACCGCGTCGCGAGCATTAGCGCCCAACATCAGATCACCTGTTCGACGCTGGTCACCTCGGGGATGTAGTGTTTCATCATCTGCTCGACCCCGGCCTTGAGGGTGGCGGAAGACGAGGGGCAGCCGGCGCAGGCGCCGCGCATGCGCAGGGTCAGGACGCCCGTCTGCTCGTCGAAGGCGTCGAACAGGATGTCGCCGCCATCCTGGGCCACGGCCGGGCGGACGCGGCTGTCCAGCAGCTGTTTGATCTCGGTCACGATCTCGGAATCCTCGCCTGCCCCTGCATCGCTGATCGCCGTTCCGTCGCGCATCAACGGCGCGCCGGAGACGAAATGGTCCATGATGGCGGCCAGGATGGGAGCCTTCATCACCGCCCAGTCGGGGCCGTCGGGGCGGCGGGTGACGGAGACATAGTCGTAGCCGAAGAAGATTCCGGCCACGCCCTCGAGCTGGAACAGGGCTTCGGCCAGGGGCGATGCGGCGGCCTCGTCCCGGTTCACGAAATCCCGCGGGTCGGGCGCGACATCCCGGCCGGGCAGGAATTTCAGCGCATTGGGGTTCGGGGTCGGTTCGGTCTGGATGAACATGGCGCGTAAGTGCGCTCCCGAAGCGGTGGGTTCAAGAGCGACATACGGGCGGAGAGCCGCCGCACGATCTCGAGCGGCCCTGAACTTCCCCACCCTGTCGTCGCTTCGCGACGACATCCCTCCCCATGAAGGGGAGGGAGAACGGCCCTGACGTCACGCCAGATCCTCGATGTCCTTCTCGGTCAGTTCGCCCGGCACGATGGTGACCGGCAGCTTGCGTCCGGTGAAGGCCGCGCCCTGTTTGACCACGGCCGAGACCAACGGACCGGGACCGCGCCCGCCGCCGCTCGCCGCCAGGACGAGGATCTTGATTTCAACGTCCTCGCCGACAACCTTGCGGATCGCGTCCTGCGGCTCGCCGCGTTCGATCAGCAGCACGGGCGTGGCGCCGGACCGTTCCGCCGCCTCCCCGGCCCATTTGTTCAGCGAGGCCTCCGCCTCGAGACGAGTCTGGCGCTCGATCTCCTCGCGCACCCCGGCCCAGTGGGCGTCCGAGGCGGCGGCGGGAATGACGCGCAGCAGGGCGACCCGGCCGCCCGTCGATCGCGCCCGTCGGGACGCATAGCGCAGCGCCGTCTCGAACTCCGGACTGTCGTCGACGACCACCAGAAATTTGCGCGGCATCGGTCTCTCCCTCAGCCCCGGACGCTAGCAGAACGCGGCCGCAAGCGCGAAACCCCCGGCCGCGTCGGGTCGAGTAGGCGGAACCTTCTGATCGCGGCCCTCCCGGAATGCCCGCGTCGGATCGGGAGGTCCCGAAGGACCGACGACCGCGGTCCAACAGAAATGCTCAATCCACTGACGAAGCCATCTCACGGATGACGCTGTTGGCGATGGTCAGTTTGGCGAAGGTCCAGCCCGAGCCGGAGGCCTCGATCTCGTCGACCGAGGCGCGCACGCCCTCGACCAGCGCCTGTCGCGGCCCGATCCAGTCGTCCACCGCCGCCTCGGCCGCCCGCTCGCTGGCGCCGACCGAGACGTTCGACGCCTTGGCGACGGCGCGGGTCAGGGTCGCCTGTTCGGCCATCAGATCCTCGATCAGACGGCGCACCGCGAGGCGGTCGAAATGGTCGACCGAGGGGACATTGCCCGCCCCGGCGCGCAGCCGGTCGAAGTCGAAGGCCGCGCCGACCTGGTGGTACAGCATGGCCATGGCCGGCTCGGGCCAGCCCGCCTGCCGCGACAGGTCGCCGATGTCGGCGGTGGCGACGAGCGGCCGCAGCATGGCGAAGTCGCGCGCCAGCGCCTCGGGCACCCCGAGGGCGATGAAGCTCTGGACCCGACTTTCCAGCTGCGCCTGCTCGAAACGGGACAGGACCGATCCGCCCGCGGCCCGCAAGGCGTCCGCCGCGGGCCGGTAGGCGGCGACAAGGGCGTCCACCGTGCAGCCGGCGCGCATCGCCCGCCGCGCCAGCCAGAAGGTCTGGCGCCGCAGGACGGTGGCGATTTCCTGATAGAGGACGGTCTGTGCTTCGGCCGAAATCTTCAGATCGAGAGCCGAAACCTGATCCCAGGCCTGGTCGAGACGGAAGACCTGACGCGCCGCCTCGAAGGCGAGGACCATCGCCGCCGTGTCGCAACGCGCCGAGATGCGTAGCCGCTCGGGGAAGGTCGGGCCGCACATGTTGACGATCTCGTTCGACAATATGGTCGAGATGATCTCGCGGCGCAGGCGATGGCGCTGCATATCGGCTTCGTATTTCGCCAGCGGAGCCGGGAAATAGCGCACCAGCGTCTGTTGGAAGAACTCGTCGTCCGGCGCGGTCGAGGCGACGATTTCGTCGAACAGCTCCAGCTTGGAATAGGCGGTCAGGACCGCCAGTTCGGGCCGGGTCAGCGCCTGCCCGGTCAGTTTGCGTTCGGCCAGTTTCACATCGTCCGGCAGGCCCTCGACCTTGCGGTCCAGCTTGCCCCTGGCGCCCAGCCATTGCATGAACCGCTGCTGGGCGTCGAGCGCCCCGGCGCCTTCGGCCTCCTGCAGGGAAACGGCCAGGGTCTGGTCGTAGTTGTGCGCCAGCACCTTCAGGCCGACCTCGTCGGTCATCGACGCCAGCAGGGCGTTGCGGTCGCCGGCCTTCAGCGCGCCCGAGGCGATGGCGGCCCCGGTCAGGATCTTGATGTTGACCTCGTGGTCGGAGCTGTCGACCCCGGCCGAATTGTCGATGGCGTCGGTGTTGACGCGGCCGCCGCTGAGCGCGAAGGCGATCCGCCCGGCCTGGGTCAGGCCCAGATTGGCGCCCTCGCCGATGACCTTGGCCCGGACCTCGGCGCCGTCCACGCGGATGGCGTCATTGGCCTTGTCACCGACCTGGGCATCGGTCTCGTTCGGCGCCTTCACATAGGTGCCGATGCCGCCGAAATAGAGCAGTTCGGCCGGGGCCAGCAGGATGGCCTTCATCAGCGTCGCCGGATCGACCACGTCGTCCTGGATGTCCAACGCCGCCTTGATCTCGGGGCTCAATTCGATCGACTTGGCCGAGCGCGGGAAGACCCCGCCGCCCTTCGAAATCTTCGACTTGTCGTAGTCCTGCCAGGACGAGCGCGGCAGTTTGAACATCCGGTCGCGCTCGACCCAGCTGGAGGCGGGATCGGGGGTCGGATCGATGAAGATGTCGCGGTGGTCGAAGGCGGCGACCAGTTTGATGGCCTTCGACAGCAGCATGCCGTTGCCGAACACGTCGCCGCTCATGTCGCCAACGCCGACGACGGTGAAGGGTTCGGACTGGATGTCCTTGCCCATTTCCCGGAAGTGGCGCTTGACCGCCTCCCAGGCGCCGCGGGCGGTGATGCCCATGACCTTGTGGTCGTAGCCGACCGATCCCCCGCTGGCGAACGCGTCGTCCAGCCAGAAGCCGTAGTCAGACGAGATGCCGTTGGCGATGTCCGAAAAGGTCGCCGTCCCCTTGTCGGCGGCCACGACCAGATAGGGGTCGTCGCCCTCGAACCGGACCACCGCCGCCGGAGGAACCACGGCGCCGGACTTGTCGATATTGTCGGTGATGTCGAGCAGGCCCGACAGGAAGGTCCTGTAGGCGCGGATGGCTTCCGCCTGCTGGGCGTCGCGGTCGCCGCCGGCGCGAACGATGGCCGCCAGATGTTTGGGGAAGAAGCCGCCCTTGGAACCGACCGGCACGATGACGGCGTTCTTGACCTGCTGCGCCTTGACCAGCCCCAGCACCTCGGTGCGGAAGTCGTCGCGGCGGTCCGACCAGCGCAGGCCGCCCCGGGCGACGGGGCCGAAGCGCAGGTGCACGCCCTCGATATGCGGCGCCCAGACGAAGATCTCGCGGAACGGTTTGGGCAGGGGCAGGTCGGCCAGTTCGCGCGAGGCGACCTTGATCGAGATGTGGGCTTTGGGCGTCCCGTCGGGACCCGGCTGATAGTAGTTGGTCCGCTTGATCGCCTGGACCAGCAGCACCATCCGGCGCAGGGCGCGGTCGTGGTCGAGGCTCTTCACCTCCTGCAGCTGGGCATTGATCTGTTCGACCAGCTTGCCGACCGCGGTCTCGCGAGCGGCGGCGTCGCCCCCGGCGGCCGGGTCGAATTTGGCCGCGAACAGGGCCAGCAGGCCCCGCGCCACGGCCGGATAGTCGCGCAGAGCCTCTTCCTGTAACGCCTGGCTGGGATCGAGGCCGGTCTGCTGACGATAGCGGGCCAGGGTCCGGACCAGCGCCGCCTCGCGCCAGTCGACGCCCAGTTCCAGCACCAGCCGGTTGAAGCCGTCGCTCTCGGTCTGGCCGGTCCAGACGGCGGAGAAGGCCGCCTCGAACGGACCCTTCACATCGGCGAACTGCAGGTCGCCGCCGCGCGGATCCTCCATGAGGAATTCATGCACATGGATGTCGGCATCCCCCGCCGGATGCAGGGCGTGGCCCCACTCCTCGAGCGTCTTCAGCCCCATGTCGGCGAGGATCGGCAGCACGTCCGACAGCGGCACCGCCGCGCCCCGCCGATAGAGTTTGAAGCGGAAATGCAGCGGGCCGTCATCGGCGCCGCGGAAGGCGCGGACCGATACCGGTTCGCCGCCGTCGTTCAGTCCGCTGTCGTTCAACGAATCCACGGCCTGCAGATCAAGCACGGCCTCGGCGGCGTCATACCGGTCGCGATAGCCGGCGCCGAAAGCCTCGGCCCATTTGGCGCTGAGCGGTCCGACGGCCACATCGTCGACCTCGGCGTCACGCAGGGCGCTCTCGAAGCGGTCGATCCAGCTGCGCCCGGCCTCGGTGATCTCCGCGTCGAGCGCGGCTTGATCCGGGCACGGATGGTCGCCCGGCGTTACGCCGATGATGTAGTGAATGCGGACCAGGGGCTGGTCCGACAGCTGCGGATACCAGGCCGACAGACGACCGCCCCAGGCCCTGGTCAGAATCTGGCCGATCCGTTCACGGACCGAGGCGTCGAACCGCTCGCGCGGAATGAAGGCCAGAACCGAAACGAACCGGTCGAAAGGATCCTGGCGCGTGAAGGTCTTGACCCGCGGGCGATCGTGCAGGTGCAGGATGCCGAGGGCTATCCCCAGCAGTTCGCCCTCCGTGATCTGGAAGAGTTCGTCGCGGGGGTAGTTTTCGAGAATGTTCTTGAGCCGCTTCTCACTGTGGCTGCCCGCCGCCTTGCCGGCGCGGATCAGGGCGTTGGCGACCTTGCGGCGGACCAGCGGCACCTGGGTCGCGGTCTTGTCATAGGCCTCGGCGGTGAACAGGCCGACGAACCGGGTCTCGCCCGAGGGGCGGCCGTCGGGTCCGAACCGCTTGACCCCGATATAGTCCATATAGGCCCGGCGATGGACGCGGGAGCGGACATTGGCCTTGGCCACGGTCACCGGCTCGGACAGGTCCAGCTGCTTCTTCATCGATTTGGTCAGCACCGCCGGCTCATTGGCGCGGCGCAACACGGTGCGCTCCGGATCGGCCAGCACGCCCAGGCCGACGCCCGACTGCGACAGGGGCGCCTCGGCCTCGTAGCCGCCGTCCTTGCTGCGGGGATAGTCGTAGTCGCGCGCGCCGAGGAAGACGAAATGATCGTCCTGAAGCCACTGCAGGAAGGCGATGTGCTCGGCGAGCAGCTCGGGGTCCACCCCATGAGGATGGGCCTGCAGGTGGGCGATCGACCGGCGCATCAGTTCGCCCATGCCGGCATGGCCGTCGACCGCGCTGGTCACGTCGTTCAGGGTCTGCGACAGGCCCTCGCCCAGGGCGTCGCGCCGTTCCTGGGGCAGGGGGTCCAGGATCACGATGATGGTGGACTCGCGTCCGCCCTCCTCCTCGGTCACCGGATGGTACATCGACCGCACCGTCACCCCGGCATCGGCCAGTTCGCCCATCACGCTGTCGACCAGGAAGGGACGGTCGTCCTGGATGACGATCAGGACGTCAAAGCCCAGCGGCGCCCCGTCGACGGCATGCAGCGGCGACAGGGTGATCCGGGCCGGCTCGCCATGCGCCCGCCCCTCGGCCGACCGCCACGCCGAGGCCAGAAGGCCGGCCATGTCGCGACCGCCCAGCTCCGGCGTTTCGTCGGCAGCGTAGTCCTCCCAGGCCTGGCGCAGGAAATCCCGGGCCGGCGCACTCAGCCCGCCGGGCGACAGCGCCTCGAAGCTGGCCTCCAGCGCCTCCAGGGTGATCGCCTGAGGGTTCGCGGGGGCCGTTTCGCCGGACATGGACAGGTCTCTTGTGGACGCGACCTCTCAAACGGGTCGCCGAAGATGGGGTCAGACTAGGCCGCTTCGCCACTTCGGCAAGAGGGCCGTCCGACGGGCGCTGACTAGGCCGTCCGGCGCACGACGGGAACCCCAAAAAAGACAACGCCGGCCCCGTTTCCGGGGCCGGCGTCGCGCCGGTCGTGGATCAACCGGATCGTGGAGTCAGAAGCGGACGTTCATGCCCAGCTTGATGGCATGCAGTTCCATGCCGTCATTGCCGCGCGCGATATCCGTGCCCGCCGTGTTCGGCGGCAGGATGAAGGGGTTGGTCGGCCCCGCCGTACCCGGTCCGGCGCGAACGACATAGTCCCCGGGCTGCAGGTTGGTGAACAGATATTCGCCGGTCAGCGACAGGTTCGGGGCGAGGCGCCATTCGACGCCCGCTCCGAGCTGGTAGCCGTCCGCCTCGTCGTCATTGACGGTTTCGGTGAAACTGTTGGCGCCGTTGGTGGTGCGGAAGCTGTTCCGGATCTTCGCCTTCGCGCCGCCGCCGGTGAGGTAGACCAGGGCGGGGCCGGTGGCGAAGCCGGCGCGCAGACGCAAGGCCGCCATCGTCTCCAGTTCGCGCGTGAAGACATAGGCGGCGGGGGTGGTGCTGAACGAGGTGACGCTGTCCCGGGCGTCCGCAGCACTCAATTCGCCGACGACGCCGACCACCAAGGCGCCGAACTGCATGTCGTAGCCCAGGCGCACGGAGGCCTCGACGCCGGTCGGATCGACGGTGCAGCCGTTCGCCGCTGCCTGACCCCGGGCGCCGCCCGAACAGGAGCCCGGGCTGAAGGCGTCGCTGGTGGTTCCGTTCAGGACCACGGTGTCGTCAAACTGGCCGTCGAAATCACGGTCGAACACGAGGCGTTCGCCGCCCTCCTCATTGTTCTCGAGCACGCCGCCATAGATGCCGATGTAGGGGCCGCTCCAGTCGGGAACGGATTGGGCGAGCGCGGGGGAGGCCACGCCGGCCAGCAGCAGCGTCAGGGACGCTGCGGAAATTGTCTTCATCATCAGGGAAGTATCCTTCGAGCCAGGCGCGGAACACCCGCGGTTCGCCCTTCCGCCGCTGCTAACGCAGGCCGCGCGACGCCCGTTCCCGGGATAGCGGCGATCGGTCCCGGCCGGTCCCGGCCGGTCCGGCCTGTGGCGCCGAACGCGCGACCTCAATGCCAGAAACGACAAGGCCGCCGAACTTGCGTTCGGCGGCCTGCCTGGACCGGCGCCCAGGTGGGGGGAGGGTTGGCGCCGATCTGTTCCACCGCGGCTTGGGGGGAGGGGAGGGCCGCGGGGACAGGGGTGAAATAGGCGCCGCTTGTGACCAATCAAGGGCGCCCGGAGCGCCTCAAACGGCCTTTGACTGCGGCGGGTTGACGCGGACGCGTTTCGGGCGTGGAGGCGGCGCCTCGTCCTCGTCGGCATAGGGCTCGCCATCGCCGGACAACAGGATGGCCATCCAGCGCGAACCCTTGAATTCAGCCAGCACAGCCATGGCCATGACCGCAAGCGGCGTCGACAGGAACATGCCGACCACGCCCCAAAGATGGCCCCACAGCGCCAGCGACAGCAGCACCACCACCGGGTCGATATTCTGGTTGTCGCCCTGCATGCGCGGCTGGATGAAATTGCCGCTGACGAACAGGATGGTCTGCAGTCCGATCAGCAGGATCACGGCGGGCCAGTAGCTTTCGAACTGCACCAGGGCGAACAGGGGCGGAGCCAGGCCGGCCACGGCGCCGCCCAGAACCGGGATGAAGCCGACCACGAAGATGACGAAGGTCCAGAACTCGGCGTTCTGCAGACCGACGGCCCGCATCAGCACCCAGGCGACGGCGCAGATCAGGACGCCGGTCACGGCCTGGACCCACAGATAGCCCTCGACCCCGCCCCGCACCCGCTGGAACACGCCCATGGCCTCGGTCCGCGCGCCGCGCTCCGGGAACATCCCGACCAGCTTTCGACGGAAGCCGCTCTGCGAGGCCAGCAGAAAGCCGAGGTAGATCATGACGAAGATGGCGCCGGTGACCACGCCCTGGGCCTGGAGGGCCACGGTGGTGAAATACTGCGACACGTCGACCCGGGCGATCAGCTCGCTGGCGGTCGGCGCGGCGGGCATGTCGAACAGCCGATAGGCGTCGGCGAGAATCTGGTCGAGACGCGGCCCCAGCAGCACCGCATCGTCCGAGGCCTGGGTGAAGAAGCTCCGGGCGCCCTGGACGATGATGGCGATGGCCCCGAGGAAGCCGAGGATCACCACGAACAGGGCGGCGACGCCGGCCCAGCGTTCGGGGACAGGCGTGCGGGCCTCGATGGAGCGTTTCACCCCGTCGATCATGATCATCAGGAAGATGGCCATGGCCAGCGGCGTCAGGATGTTCCTGAGCCAGTAGACGGCGGCCCCGGCGGCGATGGTGGCGATCAGCACCAGGGCGTTTCGCGAGACGGTCGACGTCGGTATAATCAGGGGGGGCTTCATCGGCATATGGTCAAGGTCCGGGCGGTCGGCGTCAATCCAGCCTTGAACCATCGACGCCGCCAGTAGAGCATGAGCGCCGCCCCCCTCCCGGAGTTCCCATGTCCGACGCCGCCCCCGGTCTGTTTCTCGGCCAATCCGACAAGGCCGAAAGCCTGCTCTTCCACCGCGCCAACCGCCACGGCGTCGTCGCCGGGGCCACCGGCACGGGCAAGACCGTCACCCTGCAGATCATGGCCCAGGGCTTTTCCGACGCCGGCGTCCCCGTCTTCTGCGCCGATGTGAAGGGCGATCTGTCGGGCATCTGCGTGCCGGGCGCACCCAATGAGAAGCTGCTGGCCCGCGCCGCCGGCATGGGGCTGACCCTGACGCCGCGGGCCGCGCCGACGGTGTTCTGGGACCTGTATGGCCTGAAGGGCCATCCCATTCGCACCACCGTCAGCGAGATCGGGCCCCTGCTGCTGGCCCGAATGCTGAACCTCAGTGATGTGCAGGAGGGGGTGCTGTCGGTGGTCTTCCATGTCGCCGACAAGGAGGGCCTGCTGCTGCTCGACCTCGACGACCTGCGCGCCATGCTGGCGCATGTCGGCGAGAACGCCGAGCGCATCGGCCGCGAGGTCGGCAATGTCGCCCCCGCCTCGATCGCCGCCATCCAGCGTTCGATCCTTCAGCTGGAGCAGCAGGGCGGCAAGGCCTTCTTCGGCGAGCCGGCCCTGCGGCTGGAGGACATGATGCGCACCGGCCTGGACGGCCGCGGCCAGGTCAATGTGCTGGACGCGACGAAGCTGATGGCCAGCCCGCGGCTCTATGCCGCCTTTCTGCTGTGGCTGCTGTCGGAGCTGTTCGAACAGCTGCCCGAGGTCGGCGACCCCGAAAAGCCGCGCCTCGTCTTCTTCTTCGACGAGGCCCATCTGCTGTTCAACGACACGCCCGCCGCCCTGCGCGAAAAGGTCGAACAGGTCGTGCGTCTGATCCGGTCAAAGGGCGTCGGCGTCTATCTCGTCACCCAGAATCCGGCCGACATTCCCGACAGCGTCCTGGCCCAGCTCGGCAACCGCATCCAGCACGCCCTGCGCGCCTACACCCCGGCCGAGCAGCGGGGGCTGAAGGCGGCGTCCGACAGTTTCCGCGCCAATCCGGCCTTCGACACCGCCGAGGCCATCCAGGGTCTGGGCGTCGGCGAGGCCCTGGTCTCGACCCTCGATGAAAAGGGCGCGCCCCATGTCGTGGCCCGGACGATGATCCGCCCGCCGGACAGCCGCCTCGGCCCCGCCACCGACGCCGAGCGCGCCGCCGTCATGGCCGCCAGCCCGGTGCGGGGGCTGTATGAGGCCGTAGTCGACCGCGAATCCGCCGAGGAGATCCTCTCCGCCCGCCGCGGCGAGGCCGATCAGGACGCCGCAGACGCGAAACTGGCCGAGGCCCGGGCGAAGGCGGACGCTCTCGCGGCGAAGGAGGCCGAGAAGGCCGCCGCGGCCCGCCAGAAGGTGGAGGCCCGCGAACAGGCCCGTTACCAGCGCGAAGCCGCCCGCCCCCGCGCCCCGGCCCGCCGCTCGACTCGGGAGACGCCGATCGAGGCCGCGACCAAGTCCGTCCTGCGCACGGCGGGCAGCACGATCACGCGGGAGCTGCTGCGGGGCCTGCTCGGCGGGTTGCGGCGGCGCTGAGCGATCAGCCGGCCAGAACCGCGCGGCACCCGGAGGCGAAGGCGGCCCGATCAACGGGGCTCAGGCTCTCCAGAGGGCCGAGAGTTTGAGCGCCGTAGGAGAGAGATAGCGAACCGCCGGCCTCGACAGCCTCCAGCAGGGCGGGCGAGATGGAGCCCGAGCCCAGCACCCCGGCCACGGAAGCGCCGGGATCCGCCACGAGGGCATGGGCCTCATCACCCGCCCCGACCGTCAGCCGTTCCTCGCTGCCGATGGGGTTCAAGCCGAACCCCTGGGCCTGAAAAACCCGGCCCGACCGCAGGCAGGCGAACCGGGCCACGGATGCGCCGTTCCGTTCAAGCTCGAGACCGACGCCTTCCCCGTCGCTGGACAGCCTCCAGCCCGAGGAGGGCGCGGGCGCCGGCGTCGGAGCCGACGCTCCTCCCGACTGTCCGTCCGAAACATCCGATCGCGGCGGCGCCTCGCAGGCGCAAAGCCCCAGCAGCAACAGAAGGGCGCCGTAGCGTTTCATGGGCATCGTCATGTCTCCGGCCGCTCCGACTCCATCCAACGCCATACGCCCGGAAGAGTCGCGTTTTGTTTGCGGAAGGAATCGGGTGTCAGCCCCGCGGAACCAGGCGCCACATCCTCAGCGGGTGACGCACCGTCCCCGCCTCCTCACCCGCCGTCGTCCCCCGGCCCATGTAGAAGTCGGCGCGGACCGGACCGCGGATCGCCGAGCCGGTGTCGAGGGCGACGACCAGGCCCTGATAGCTGGCCCTAGCGCCGCGCAGATTGCCGCCGTCGGCCGAAATCCACACCAGATCGCCATAACGCCAGTGCGCGGGATCGACCGCGATCGAGCGGCGGGCGGTCAGCGGAATCCCCGCCGCCCCGTTCGGATGGCCGCCGTCGTCGGGGTCCAGAGCGAAGAAGATGTAGCGGGCGTTCAACGCCATGATCGCCCGCGCCTCGGGGCCGCGATGGGCGGCCAACCAGGCGCGGATGGCCTCGCCCGAGGTTCCATTGGCCGGCAGCAGCCCCTGTTCCGTCATCGGGCGGGCGATGCCGGTGAAGGGCCGTCCGTTGTCGGCGGCGTAGGCGGCGCGGGCCCGGGAGCCATCCTCGAAGGTCAAGTAGCCCGAGCCCTGGATCTGCATAAAGAACAGGTCCTCGGCCCGCATCCAGGCGAGGGCCTTGGTCAGCAGCTCCTCGCGCGGCGCGGCCTCGATATCGGCGCGCACGGCCGCGACGTCGCCGCGGGCCCAGACCGCCGGGCGGGGCAGGACAGGCATGTCGAACTCTGCGTCCGGCGTCCGGCGCGCCTCGTATTCCGGGGCGAAATAGGCGGTCATCAGGCCCGGACGGCCATCCGGCGTCTCCGCCGGCACGACGGTGAAGCCGTTCTCGAGGAAGGCGCGGGCCGCTGAGGGGGTCACCGGCTTCGAGGTCTGTTTCAGATGCATCGCCCGGTCGCACTGGGTCCGGGACGCCGCGTCGCGGGCGACCCGGCAGCCGTCGGCCCAGGCCTCGAAGGCGGCCAGATGATCCTCGTCGTTCCAGCCGGGCAGGGTCTCGGGGCCGCGCCCCGCGGACACGGGGCCGGACGCCGGCGGCGGAACAGGCGCGGGCGCGTCGATGACCGGCGGGTCCGACCGCGGCGATGGCGCGGGCGGCGTGCTGGCGCAGGCGGCGAGCGTCAGGGCGAGGCCGAAAAGGGCCGCCTTCCCGGAAAGACCCCAGCGGCGCCCGCCGCCGCCAATCATGCGGCGGCGGGCTCGGTGCGGGCCAGAACCCAGTTGGGGTCGGTGGCGCCGAGGGTGCGCTCGAAGGTCCACAGCTCGGCCACGCGGCGCTCCTCGACCTGGGGCTCGGCGGCGGGGTCGGAGGAGGTCACCGTATTGCGCAGCTCGGCCAGGAACCGGACCTTGGCCGTGGCGCGGTTCTCTTCTGCCATGGCTTGTTCCAGATCGGCGCGGGCGGGGTGGAGGAACTCGGCCGTTTCGGTCTCGCCGCGTGTTTCGCGCGCGGCGATCCCGGCCTCGAACGAGGCCATGACCGTCGGGGTCAGCAGGGGTTTCAGCGTCTCGCGGTCACCGGCGGCGTATGCGCGGACGATGGTCTCATGCGCCTGACGGGCGCCGTCGAGGAAGCGGATCGGGTCGAAATTCGGATCGCGCGCCTTCAGACCCGCGATGGAGGCCAGGGTGACGGCGTCCAGCACATTGGGCCGGCCGTTCGACGCCGGCTCGACGCCGGGCGCGGCCGGAGCGGCGGGGGGCTTGGCGCGGGCGTCCTCTTCCGGCTGGCGGCCCACCTTCTTGCCCAGCACATTATAGAGCTGGAACAGGACCACGGCGGCGATGACGGCGAAGATGACGATCTGGATCGGAACCGGCGGCACTGGCAAACCCTGACTGGCGACCGGTGGGGGACCGGACGCGACGAGAGACGATTAGGGGCTGATACAGGCACGCGCAACCGGAACCGCCCTGTCCCCCATGTGGCCTATCGCCCCTCGGGCTACTTGAGGCCGGAGGCGAGCATCGTTGCCGCACCCGGCGCCTCGTGCTAGTCGCCGCGCCTTCCCGGCGCCTTATTCCGGCGCTGACCACTCTTTCAGACAGACCCGACCGATGACCGACGCCGCGCCTCCTTCCGACGCCAACACCGCCGCGCCCGCCGACGCCGCGCCCCAGGGACCGCAGGGTCCCGGCTTCCGCATCGTGGCCCAATACGTCAAGGATCTGTCCTTCGAGAACCCCAAGGCCCCCGACAGCCTGCGCGTCGACGGCAAGCCGGCCATCGACATGGGCGTCGAGATGAACGCCCAGGGCCGTCCCGACGGCCTGTTCGAGGTCGAACTTCGCCTGACCATCAAGGCCGCCACCGACGCCATGACGGTCTTCAATGTCGAACTGCTGTACGGCGGCCTGTTCGCCCTGCACGGCGTGCCCGAGCAGGACATCGAGCCGCTGCTGCTGATCGAATGCCCGCGCTACCTGTTCCCGTTCGCCCGCGAGATCATCGCCCGCGCGACCTCGGACGGCGGCTTCTATCCGCCCTTCATGCTGGACCCGATCGATTTCGCCGGCATCTATGTCGCCCGCCAGCAGTCCATCGCCCGCGGCCCGGCCGAGACGGGACAGGCCTGATCCGCCGGCCTCAGGCCGCTTCGACCGCCAGGCCGTAGGCATCCCACAGCGACCGGTCCTTCAGGTTCGTCTGCAGGAAGGCGAGATGCGCCGCCTGTTCCGCGTCAGTGGTCCGGACCGGCAGCGGCCGGGGGCGCGGCCCATAGCCTTGAGCGGCCACGGCCGCGGCGGCGGCCGTCACCGTGCGGGAGGCTGACAGGTCCAGCCGACGTTCCTTGCCGCCCTTGAGCTCCAGATAGACCTCGGCCAGCAGCCGGGCGTCGATCAGCGCGCCGTGCAGTGTGCGTTCGACCAGCGAGACCTTGAACCGCTTGCACAGGGCGTCGAGCGAATTGGCCATGCCCGGAAACCGTGTCTGGGCCAGTTTCAGCGTGTCGATCCAGCGGTCTTCGGGAAACAGGGCCCGGCCGCAGCGGCCGAACTCGTGGTCGATGAAATTGCGGTCGAACTGGGCGTTGTGGGCGATGATCGGGGCGTCGCCGATGAAATCGCACAGGTCGATGACGATCTCGGCGAATTTCGGCGCGTCCTTCACCTTCTCATCAGTGATGCCGTGGACCCGGATGGCGTCGGCGGGGATCAGCCGCTCGGGGTGGATCAGCCGATGGAAGGTCCGGCCCGTGGGCAGCAGGTCCTCGATCTCGATACAGCCGACCTCGATCATCCGGTCGCCGGTGCGGGGGTCGAAGCCGGTGGTCTCGGTATCAAGGACGATTTCGCGGGACATGGCCCCTATTGGCCCGGTTCGGCCGCTTTCGGAAGACCGCGTCGCGGCGGCGTCCACCCCGGGGCGAGAACCATCCCCACGATTTCGTCGACCCGCGCCCGCGCCGCCTCGAGCCCGACGCTGGTGTCGATGACGAAGTCGGCGCGGCGGCGCTTCTCGGCGTCGGGCAGCTGACGCGCCAGAATGGCTTCGAACCGTTCGCGGGTCATGCCCGGCCGGGCCAGCACCCTCGCCGCCTGGACCGCGGCCGGGGCGGTCACCACCACAACGGCGTCCACTGCCGCGTCGCCGCCGGTTTCGAACAGCAGGGGAATGTCCAGCACCGCCAGCTTCACGCCCCGGGCTTCCGCCGCCGCCAGATCCTCAAGCCGGTTCCGCATCACCAGTGGATGGACGATGGCCTCCAGCCGCCGGAAGGCCGCGCCGTCGTCGCCCAGCGCCTTCGCCAGACGGATACGATCGACGGCGCCGTCGACCACCACCCCCGGGAAGGCTGCGCCCACCGGATCGACCGCCGCTCCGCCCTTTGCGTAGAGGCTGTGCACGGCGTCGTCGGCGTTCCAGACCATGGCGCCCGCATCGGCGAACATGGCCGTCGTCGTCGACTTGCCCATGCCGATGGAGCCCGTCAGGCCGAGCACGATCATGACCTCTCTCCCAGGGCCGCCAGGGCCAGCGTCCGCGCGTCGATGTCGGGCGGCTCCTGACCGAACAGGGCGCGGAACGAAGGCCGCGCCTGGCCGATCAGCATGGCCAGACCGTCGACGATGGCGAGACCCCGCGCCCGGCCCCGCGCCAGGAAGGGCGTGGCCAGCGGGCGATAGGTCATATCCATCAATACGGTATCGTTCCGCAGCCGGGACATGTCGATATCGGGCGGAACGCTGAGGGCGTTGATCACCAGCGCCGCCTCGCCCAGCCCCGCCTCGTCAGCCACGATCGCCCCG
>CALRJO020000070.1:0-15871 GCA_943367565.1 Brevundimonas vancanneytii | reverse complement strand
GGCTCGTCAGACGAACGCGCCGCCGCCATCAAACCATGGACCGACGACTACAACCTGAGCCGACCACACTCCGGCATCAAAGGCCTCACTCCGTGGACACGGGTGAACAACCTTCTTGGAAACGACACCTAGCCGGCCAGCGCCGCCCGTACGGCCGCCAGACCCTCTTCCGCCTTCGATCCGTCCGGCGCGCCGCCCTGGGCGAAGTCCGGCTTGCCGCCGGCGCCCTGTCCGCCCATGGCGATGACGGCGACGCGGGCGAGGTCGGCCGCATTGACCTTGCCCGCCATGTCCGAGGTCACTGCCACGGTGATGGCGGCCTTGCCTTCCGTCACGCCGATCAGGGCGACGACGCCCGAGCCGACCTGTTTGCGGAAGTCCTCGGCCACGCCGCGGAGGCCCTTGCCGTCGACGCCGTCGAGGACGCGGGCGATCAGCTTGACGCCATTGATCTCTTCCGGAGCGGCATTGGCCGAACCGCCGCCGCCGAGAGCCAGCTGCTTCTTGAGCTCGGCGACCTGTTTCTCCAGCGCGCGGCGGTCGGCGGTCAGCGCCTCGACGCGGGCGGGGACGTCGGCGGGCTGGACCTTGAAGCTCTGGGCCAGCGATTTCGCCACCCCGGCCTGGGCCAGGAGGAACTGGCGGGCGGCCTCGCCGGTCAGAGCCTCGATGCGGCGCACGCCGGCGGCGATGCCCGTCTCTGACACGATCTTGAACAGGGCGATGTCGCCGGTGCGCGCGACGTGGGTGCCGCCGCACAGTTCAACCGAATAGGGCTTGTCGGCTTCGGCCAGGTCGCGGCCGAGCGTCAGCACCCGAACCTCGTCGCCGTATTTCTCGCCGAACAGGGCGACGGCGCCGGCGGCGATGGCCTCCTGGGGGGGCATCATCTTCGTCTCGGCGGGCAGGTTCTGGCGGATGACGGCGTTCACCTCATCCTCCATCCGGGCCAGCTCGTCCTCGGTGACGGGGGCGTTGTGGCTGAAGTCGAAGCGCAGGCGTTCGGCGTCGACCATCTGGCCCTTCTGGGCCACGTGGCCGCCCAGCACATTGGCGAGCGCCTTGTGCAGCAGGTGGGCGGCGGAGTGGTTGGCGCGGGTGGTCAGCCGGGCCTGGGCGCTGGAGCGCAGCTGGGCGCGGGCGCCGATGGCCAGCACGCCCGAGGTCACCTCGATGCGGTGGGCGAACAGGTCGCCGGCGTGTTTCTGGACGTCGAGGACCGTGGCCGAGCCCTGCTGGCCCGAGGCGTCGGTCCATTCGATCTCGCCCTTATCGCCGGCCTGGCCGCCGCCTTCGCCGTAGAAGGGGGTCTGGTCGAACAGGACCTCGGCGGTCTCGCCGGGCGAAAGTTCGTCGACGGAGGCGCCGCCGCGCACGATGGCAAGAACCTCGCCCGCACCCTCGACGGCGTCATAGCCGGTGAAGACGGTGGGGCCGAGGCGTTCGCGCAGGGCCAGCCATTCGCCGGTCGAGGCCGTCTGGCCCGAGCCGGTCCAGTGCTCGCGGCTGCGGGCCTTCTGTTCGTTCATGGCCGCGTCGAAGGCGTCGGTGTCGACGGTGAAGCCGCGACGGCGGGCCTCGTCCTGGGTCAGGTCGAGCGGGAAGCCATAGGTGTCGTAAAGGGTGAAGGCGGTCTGGCCCGACAGCACGCCGCCCTCGCCGAGGTCGCGCGAGGCGTCCTCCAGCAGGCCCATGCCGCGGCCCAGGGTGGTGCGGAAGCGGATTTCTTCCTGCTTCAGCGTGTCCTCGACGAAGGCCTGGGCGCGTTTCAGTTCGGGGAAGGCCTCGCCCATCTCACTGACGAGGGTCGGGACCAGCCGGTGCATCAGCGGATCGGCGGCGCCGAGCAGGTGGGCGTGGCGCATGGCGCGGCGCATGATGCGGCGCAGGACGTAGCCCCGGCCCTCGTTCGAGGGGGTGACGCCGTCGGCGATCAGGAAGGACGAGCTGCGCAGGTGGTCGGCGATGACGCGGTGGCTGGCGGCCATGTCGCCGTTCGGATCGGTCGAGGTGGCGTCGGCAGACGCGGCGATCAGGGTCTGGAACAGGTCGGTGTCGAAGACCGAATTCTTGCCCTGCAGGACCGAGGCGATCCGCTCCAGGCCCATGCCGGTGTCGACGCTGGGCTTCGGGAGGGAGCGGACGATCTCGTCGTTCTCCTTCTCGAACTGCATGAAGACGTTGTTCCAGATCTCGACGAACCGGTCGCCGTCCTCGTCCGGCGAGCCGGGCGGGCCGCCGGGGACGTGGTCGCCGTAGTCCCAGAAGATCTCGGTGCAGGGACCGCAGGGGCCATTGTCGCCCATGGCCCAGAAATTGTCGGAGCCGGCGATGCGGATGATCCTGTCGTCGCTGAAGCCGGTGACCTTCTTCCAGATCGCGGCGGCCTCATCGTCATCGATATAGACGGTGACCAGCAGGCGGTTCGGGTCGAGGCCGAAATCCCTGGTGACCAGGTTCCAGGCGCGGTCGATCGCGTGTTCCTTGAAATAGTCGCCGAAGGAGAAATTCCCCAGCATTTCGAAGAAGGTCAGGTGCCGGGCGGTGTAGCCGACATTGTCCAGGTCGTTGTGCTTGCCGCCGGCGCGGACGCATTTCTGGGAGCTGGTGGCGCGGGGCCAGGGCGGGGTCGAGGCGCCGGTGAAATAGTCCTTGAACGGCACCATGCCCGCGTTGACGAACAGCAGGGTCGGATCGTTCTGCGGCACCAGCGGGGCCGAGTGGACCTTCTCGTGCCCGTCGGCGGCGAAATAGTCGAGGAAGGTCGAGCGGATCTGTTTCAGGCTGGACATGGGGCGCGTTCGGTCGGGGAGAAACGGGGAACGCGCCTCATATAGGGGTTTCAGCCCCAATGCATCATCCGGCCGCGATCAGCCGGCCGGAGCGCCCAGCATGCGGCGGGTCACCCAGGCGATGGGCAGGCCGACCGCCACGATATGCACCGCGATCGGCGTCAGCGCCGACCTCAGGTCGGCGGGGGGCGTCATCGGCGAGGCTGACAGGGGCACCACGACGTAGGTCATGGCCAACCAGACAACGACGCCGAACACCACGCTGACGGGGATCCAATGGCGACGCAGCGCCGGGACGGCGGCCGCGGCGGCGACGAAGACCACGGCGATGACCAGCATGATGGCGAAATGGGCGGCCAGTCCCAGCCAGGCCGTCGGCCAGCCGCCGCGGAAGGTCGCGGGACCGAGCAGTCCGCCGGCGACGGACTGCAGCACGGCCCGGGCCGGAACATGAAGGTTGGTCCCGATGGCGGCGAGGATGTCGAGCGCCCCGGCCAGCAGGCCGGCGTAGAGGGCGGCGCGGGCGAGGGTCACGGTGGTCGGCAGGGTCATGGTCGGGGTCCTCCGGGGGCGGAGCCTCTGACAGCCTGGCCGTTACGGCAACAAAAAAGGGCCGCCCGGTCCGGGTGGAGACCAGGCGGCCCGCTCCGTCCGGCCCGGCCCCGCGGGGGTCGGAGGCGGGTCGCGGGACCCGGCCGGAGAAGGTCTTGAGGCGGAAAAAGCGAGTCCAGAGAGTCCAGAGAGTCCAAACCCGCGGCCGTCGAAAAAACAGGGTCCAAAGAGTCCAGAGAGTCCAAAGCCGCCGGCGAAAAAACCGGGTCCAAAGAGTCCAGGGAGTCCAAAGGGCCGACGCCGTCCGTCCCCGCCGCCGGCGTCCCGACGGGGGTGGGGAGGGGCCTCCCTAGCCCTCGAGGTCCTGGCCCTCGTCGGGTTCGGGGGCGCCCAGCAGCTCCTCGGCGATCTTGTTGGTCGAGGCGCGCACGGCCTTTTCGATCGAGTCGGCGATGTCGGGGTTGGCCTTGAGGAAGTTGCGGACGTTCTCGCGGCCCTGGCCGATGCGCTGACTGTCGTAGGAGAACCAGCTGCCCGACTTCTCGACGATGCCCGCCTTGACGCCGAGATCGATGATCTCGCCGAGCTTGGAGATGCCTTCGCCGTACATGATATCGAAGATGACCTCCCGGAACGGCGGGGCGACCTTGTTCTTGACCACCTTGACCCGGGTGGTGTTGCCGACGACCTCGTCGCGGTCCTTGATCGCGCCGGTGCGGCGGATGTCGAGGCGGACCGAGGCGTAGAATTTCAGCGCATTGCCGCCCGTGGTCGTTTCCGGCGAACCGTACATGACGCCGATCTTGTGGCGGATCTGGTTGATGAACAGGACGATGCACTGCGACTTGTTGATCGAGGCGGTCAGCTTGCGCAGGGCCTGGCTCATCAGACGGGCCTGCAGACCGGGCAGGCTGTCGCCCATCTCGCCCTCGATCTCGGCGCGGGGCGTCAGGGCGGCGACGGAGTCGATCACCACGATGTCCACGGCCCCCGAACGCACCAGGGTGTCGACGATCTCCAGCGCCTGTTCGCCCGTGTCGGGCTGCGACACCAGCAGGTCGTCGAGATTGACGCCCAGCTTCTGGGCGTAGCCCGGATCGAGCGCATGTTCGGCGTCGACGAAGGCGGCGGTGCCGCCGGCCTTCTGGATCTCGGCCACGGTGTGCAGGGCCAGGGTGGTCTTGCCCGAGCTTTCCGGCCCGAACACCTCGATCACCCGCCCGCGCGGCAGGCCGCCGATGCCGAGCGCCATGTCGAGGCCCAGCGAGCCGGTCGAGACCGACGGAATCGTCGCCAGTTCCGCGCCGCCCTTGCCGAGCTTCATGACCGAGCCCTTGCCGAAGGCGCGGTCGATCTGGGCGATCGCCGCCTCCAGGGCCCGCTGTTTGTCGCCGTCGTCCCGGGTCACCAATTTCAGATTCGCCTGTGCCGCCACCTTGCCGCTCTCCCTTGCCATGATTCCCATCTGGTTCCGGGAGAGACCCGCCTGGACCCACCCCCTGTGTGAGACGCAGTTAGTACACGGTTTGTTCTGGTTGCCAATATGTTCTTTTTGCGGGTCGCGGTGGTACGTCCGAATTTGACGTGGGGACCCGCTCCCCATCCCGGCCCCCCTCCCATTCCCGGGCGGCGGTTCGGCACCGTTAACCAATAATGACGAGACGGCGTGCTTGCATCACCCGCGAGAACGATGGTTGGAGAAGTTTTTTGGATCGCGAGGCAAACCAGCGCGGCGCCGGCGAGGGAAGATCCCCCGCGGATTCGCTACTTTCCCCGGAGGCGTTGTCGCTGGACGTCCTGGGAATGGACCTGCCCCTGTCAGGATTGCTCGAAGCCATCGTGAGGCTTGCCGAGCAGACCCATCCTGGGTCCGTGGCCAGTATCGTGCTCGTGGACGAAACAAGAGAGCATCTTCTTCTGGGCGCGGCCCCAAGCCTGCCGGACATTTACAACGAGACGGTTAGTGGGTCCGCCGTCGGTCCGGACGCCAACCCGTGCGGCACCGCAGCCTTCGGCAACTGTTTGGTCGTTGTCGAAGATATTCAGTCTGATCCGCAGTGGGCCAAGTTCAAGGCCTTCGCGGAAGAGTTGGGTCTGCGAGCGTGCTGGTCGCAACCCATCCGGGGCGTGATCGGGCAGGTCCTCGGGGTCATAGCGATCTATCACCGGGAAGCCCGCTCGCCGACAGGGAGGCAGATCCGGTCGATCCAGAACCTCGCGGTCATGGCGTCCAGCGTCATCGAACGGCATGCCGCGGAAGCGGCGACGGCCGAGGTCGAACGGCGACTGTCCGAGACATCCTCGCGCCTGAACGAGGTCGCTGAGCACGCTGACCACGAGCGGCGTTCGGTCGCCAGGCGAGAGGCGTTCTACCGGACGATCATGGAAATGCTGCCGGCCCTGCTGATCGTGAAGGAGGCCGGCACCGGCAAGTTTGTCCTGATCAACCGAGCGGCTGAAGAAGCCACGGGCCTGTCGTCAGCCGAGGCCGTGGGGAAGACAGTTCATGAGCTCTTTCCCGCAGAAGAGGCGAAACGATCCTGGGAGGAGGATCAGGAGGTCATTCTCAGCAAACAGGTGAAGGTCGAGCAGGGCGCGCTGGTCACAACCCGGGACCGGGGCGAGCAGTATTGGACGACCCGGAAAACCGCGACCTTTGAGGACGGCCACCCCACCTATATCGTCACGGTCAGTGAGGACGTCACCGAGCAGCACCATATGAATGTTGCGCTCCAGGCCGCCCTCGACGCCGCCGAGGCCTCGGGGCGTGCAAAATCGGCCTTTCTGGCGAACATGAGCCACGAACTCCGTACGCCCCTGAATGGAATCGTGGCGGCCTCGGACATTCTGACCCGAAAATGCGACCGCCGTGACCAACTTGAACTGCTGGAAATCATTCGCTCATCCGGCGAAACGCTGACGGCTCTGCTGGCGGATCTGCTGGACGCGGCCAAGGTCGAAGCCGGTGAACTGAAGATACACAACGAAGCATTCGATTTGCGGGAATTGGCTGAATTTAAATGTCGGAAATTCAAACTACAGAATAGCAATTCTGATGTGACCTTTGAACTTCTCGTCGAGGAGAGCCTTGTCGGGTCTTACAAGGGAGACCATCTTCGAATCCGACAAGTTCTGAATAATTTCCTCAGCAACGCCGTCAAATTCACGTCGGCGGGAAAGATCGTCCTGTCGATCGGAAAGACCGAAAGCGGGCTGATCCGCTTCTCCGTGTCGGATACGGGGATCGGGTTTTCGCCGGACTCCCGGGACCGGCTGTTTGGCAGGTTCCATCAGGCAGACGAGACGATCACGCGCAAATTCGGCGGCACCGGCCTGGGCCTGTCCATCTGCCGCGATCTGGTGGAACTCATGGGAGGCACGCTGGACTGCGAGAGCCAACCGGGCGTGGGTTCGACCTTCTGGTTTGACCTTCCGCTGGAATCCGTCAGCGCCCCGGACGACAAGCGCGCGACTGCCGCGGCCGTCGAATCTCCGGATCGCCCCCTGCGGGTGCTCATCGCCGACGATCACCCCACGAACCGCAAGGTGGCCGAGTTGATGTTGTCGGGAGTGGCCGAGGTCGTGAGCGTGGTCGATGGCCAGGAGGCCGTGGACGCGGCGTTCGCCTCGCCTTTCGACATCATCCTTATGGACATGCAGATGCCGGTCATGGACGGGCTCACAGCCGTGCGGAGGATCCGAGCGGCGGCATCACCCTGTCGGGACGTTCCGATCGTCATGATGACGGCGAATGCGATGCGGGAACATATCGAGGCCAGCAGGACCGCGGGCGCTGATGTTCACCTCGCCAAGCCAATCACCGCCGAGACCCTGTTCGCGGCGATGAACGAGGCTATGGAACGATCCGTCCCCGATCAGGAGAACGCCTGTCAAACCCAGAGTTCGGCCGGGATATGACCGGAGCTCGAGGCTCCGGCTCGGCAGAGCGGGCGGCAGGAAGCTCGCGACCGACGATCTTCGACGGGTCGGAAGCCGTCGCGACGGGCTCGACCGGAAGTCGGCCTTTGCAACGGGCTTGATCCCCAACCTCCTCCATGCGTTCAGGGCGCATGACAAAACCCTCCAAGCCCGCCGTCCTCTCCATCCGCAACGCCAGACTGGCGGATGTGACCGCCATCTCGGCCCTCGTGGCCAAGGTCTACAAGGACATGCCGGCCTATACGCCGGGTATGCTGCGGGGGCAGATCGCGGCCTTTCCGGACGGCCAGTTCGTGGTCGAATACGCCGATGAGATCGTCGGCTACGCCGCCGGCTTCCGCATCGACGAGAAGACGGCGATGTCGCCCCACACCTGGACCCAGATCACCGGCGGCGGCTATGCGGCGCGGCACGATCCGGTCGGGGACTGGTTCTACGGCATGGAGGTGTGCGTCGATCCCGACCGGCGGCGGCTGAGGATCGGGCAGCGGCTGTATGACGCGCGGCGCGACCTGTGCGAGGCCGAGAATCTGCGGGGCATCGTCTTCGGCGGGCGGATGCCGGGGCTGGCGCGGCGCAAGGCGGCCTATCCGGACGCCCGCGAATATCTGGACGCGGTCACGGCGCGCAAGCTGAACGACCCGGTGATCGGCTTTCATATGCGCGGCGGCTTCGAGCCGATCGGGGTGCTGGAGAACTATCTGAGCTCGGACACGGCCTCGATGGGGCATGCGGCGCACATGGTGTGGCGCAACCCATATTATACGGAGACGCACGGGCGCGGCGCGGCGTTCGCGGTCAAGGAGACAGTGCGGGTGGCCACGGTGCAGCTGCAGGCCCGCAAGGTCGCCAGTTTCGAGGAGTTCATCCACAACGTCGAATATTTCGTCGATGTGACCTCGGACTACCGCTCGGATTTCGTGGTGTTTCCGGAGCTGTTCACGTTGCAGCTTTTGTCGCTGGAGAAGAAGAAGCTGACGCCAGCGGAGTCGATCGAGGCCCTGACGCGCTATACGCCGCGTTTCGTCGAGGCGATGCGCAAGATGGCGGTCGAGTACAATATCAACATCATCGGCGGCTCGCATCCAACGCAGACCGACGACGGCGACATCCAGAACGTCGGCTATGTCTTCCTGCGCGACGGCTCGGTGCACGAGCAGGAGAAGATCCACCCGACGCCGAACGAGCGCCACTGGTGGAACATCAAGGGCGGCGACCGGGTGCACGCCATTCCGACCGACTGCGGGCCGATCGGGGTGCTGATCTGCTATGATTCGGAGTTCCCGGAGCTGGCGCGGCGGCTGGTCGACGAGGGGGCGCGGCTGCTGTTCGTGCCGTTCTGCACCGACAACCGGCAGGGCTATCTGCGGGTGCGCTACTGCTCGCAGGCGCGGGCGATCGAGAACCAGTGCTACGTCATCCTTTCGGGCAATGTCGGCAATCTGCCGAACGTCGAGAACATGGACATCCAGTATGCGCAGTCGTGCATCCTGACGCCGTGCGACTTCCCGTTCGCGAGAGACGGCGTGGCGGCGGAGGCGTCGGAGAATGTCGAGACGGTGACGGTGGCCGACCTCGACCTGTCGGACCTGGCCTGGGCCAAGTCGCAGGGGACGGTGCGGAACCTGCGGGACCGGCGGTTCGACCTGTACAAGACGGTGTGGACGGACGGGGGCTGAGGTCCTTGCGTCGGGCAGAGCTGGTTCATCACGAAGGGCACGAAGGAATTCACAAAGGACACGAGGGGACCTGAGGGGAGGACACAGCCGGGCCCGCCGTTGATACTTGAAGGCGGCGAAGCCGCGATCCCATCACCGCGGAAGACCACCGCCGCTCGCCGCGGCGTCGGTCCCTTCGTGTCCTTCGTGCCCCCTTGGTGTCCTTTGTGATGAACCTCCCGGCGGCGCCGCGCCTACGCCGGCCGGCGCCAGGCGACGATGCGGACGGTGGATATCTGGACCGCCTCGCCGTGCTGGTTCCGCGTCGTGCTGCGGGTGCGGATCATGCCGCGGCCGGGGCGCGAGCGGGACGGGATGATCTCCAGTATCTCGACGTGCACGGACAGGGCGTCACCGGGGCGGGTCGGGCGCGGCCAGGTGGTCTCGCCGCCGGCGCCGACGAGGCCGCCGGCGAGGGGGAAACACTGCACCAGCATGCGCATGGTCAGGGCGGCGGTATGCCAGCCGCTGGCGGCGAGGCCCTCGAACAGGGTGTCGCGCGCGGCCTCCTCGTCGAGGTGGAAGGGCTGGGGGTCGAATTCGGCCGCGAAGGCCTTGATCTGGTCGGTGGTGACGGTGACCGGGTCGCTGACGAAGGTCTGACCGAGGTGGAGGTCCTCGAGGTAGAGGGGCGGGGTCATGGTCAGGCCGTGCGCGCCGCGATCATCGGCTCCATGACCTGGGCCGCGACGGACAGGCCGGCGCCGAGGATCAGGGCGGCGGCGGCGGCGATCAGCAGGGGGCGGGACAGGCCCTGTTCCGGGCTGAGCGGGCGGACCAGCATCAGCACCAGCAGGCCGAGCAGGACCAGCACGCCGGGCATGTCCATGCCGATGCCGAGGAAGACGCCGTGCGCCTGGGCCATGATCCATCCGGCGCCGAGGACGGCCGCGACGGCGGCCGGGGCCAGCGAGGCGGGGCGGGTCAGGCCGGGGTCGAGGACGGCGGCGAGAGCGGCGGCCGTGGCGGCGAGCAGACCGGTCCAGACGAACAGGAAGGCGGCCTCGGGCGCGAGCGCCTGGGCGACCGTGGCGAAGACCAGGATCAGGCCGATCAGGCCGGTCCAGCCGCCCCAGGTTGAACGGGCGGCGAGGCCGGGAGCCAGCGACAGGCCGACGGCGATCACGGCCGCGCCGATGACGATCGTGTTCAGCCCGCCGAGGATCAGGGCGACGAGGGCCGCGGCGGCGATGGCTCCCGCGACGATGCGGCGGTCGAGACGGGTGCGTCCGCCGAACAGGGTCAGGGCGACGGCCAGAACGGTCAGGGCGGCGCCGGCCTCCATCCACGGCAGGCGGGCCAGCAGGGTGTAGTAGGCGTCCGCGCTCTCGGCCCGGCCCGACATCGGCCCGGCCAGCAGACGCACCAGCTGGGTCATGACCAGGCCGGTCGACAGGAACCACAGGCCGTCGACCGCGCCGCGCCCGATGTCGGCGAAGGTCAGGCCGGCCCTGACCTTCGCGCGCCAGACGGCGAGGCCGAGGCCGAGGAAGGCGAGGCCCAGCAGGCCCCACCCCATGACCGGCGGGTGGCCGACGACGATCCGGCCGAACAGGTCGGCATAGACGATGTTCCGTGTCGCGGCGGGCAGGGCGGGCGCGCGCAGGAGGGCGTCGGCGGTCTCCAACGCCTGGGAGCCGATGTGCTGGACGCTGCCCTCGTCGAGGGCTTCGGGGGTGGAGACGGCGGCGTGATACTGTTCGGGGCGGCCGATGAAGGCGAGGTTGATCCCCTGGACGCCGCGGGCCTTGGGAATGGTGAAGTCGGTGCCGTTGGGCATGGCCTCATAGACGAAGACCGCCAGCGAGTTGGACGAGACGCCGCCGGCAGCGCGGGCGCCGGCGCGGGCGAACAGGGCGATGGTTTCGGCGTTGCCGCGCCCGGTCTCGAACATCATGGCCCGGCCGCCGCCGCCGCGCGCTTCCAGATTGACCACCGCGCCGATGCGGTCGCGCAGGGGGTGGTCGCCCCAGAAGGCGCGAGCGCCGTCTAGGTTCAGTTCCTCGCCGTCGGTCAACAGGACCACCAGCGTCCGGTCGGCGGGGCCGCGGGCGCGAAGGGCGCGGACGGTCTCGAGAATGGCCGCCACGCCGGCGCTGTCGTCCGCCGCGCCGGCCGAGTCGGGCACGGTGTCATAGTGGGCCATCAGGGCGACGGCGGGCAGGCGCGGATCGCGCCCGGGCAGGACGCCGATCAGATTGGTCACCTCGAGTCCGTTCGCCGAGCCGCCCTCGCGCTCGAGCCGCTGCACCGCCCGGGGCGACAGGGGGCCGGCCTGGGTCGAGGTCTGCAGGCCCAGCGCGGCCATCCTCTGCAACAGCACGGCCCGGACCCGCGCATGGTCGGCCGAGCCGATGGGATGGGGGCGCTGCGCGATCTCGCGGACATCGACCATGGCGCGCCCGGCGGAGAAATCCGTGGCCGGAGCGTCGGTCCCCACGGGCGCCGGGACCTGCAGGGTCAGCACCGCGATCAGCAGCGCGGCCGCCAATGAGCCGACCAGCCAGAGCAACCGCATGATCCATCCTCCCCGATGAAGGGACAGGCTAGCGGGCCAGGTGCGGTTCGTCATCCTCGGCCGCGGCGATGCGATCGGGGACCTGCGGCGTGGCGGCGGGGACGTCCCGGCCCACCGCCGCAGAGTCGTGTCGCGCCGGGGCATGGGCGGGGCAGAACGCCGGATCGCGGGACACCCAGGCACGCGGGTCGTAGTCGACCACAGCGGAGGCGTGACCCCGGCAGCCATGGCCCCTTGTGGTCATTACGGGGCAGCGATGACGGCCCTCGGCGGCGCGCCAGGCGCGCAACTGCGCGGGCGTGACCTGAAAGAAGGCGGCCAGGGCGACGTCGGGGTCGTCTGCGGTCCGCACGATCTCGCTGAGGCCGGCCCAGACGCGGGCGACCCGGTCGGCGAACGGCGTCTGCGACTTGCCGGACCTCACGCGTCTTCCGTCCGTGCGGGAAGGGAGGTCGGCGTCTGGGCGACATGCGCCCGAAAGGCGGCCCGGGCCTTGCGCAGGGTCATGAACTCGCGTGTCGCCGCCATGCCGGGCATGGAGAGTCTGTAGCGCGAGACAGACAGACCACGCGGCATGTCATGCCTGACCTCTATCAGCCGCGTCCCGCCCGCGGCGTCGAGAACGATTTCCTTGCGCGCCATGATCCTTCACCGGCGGATATGGCTAGAGCCGTACCCGGCGCCCTTTCCCGAACCAGGCCATGAACAGGCGATAGAACCAGCCGCCGCGACCGCGGCGCGCTTCGGCCCTGGCCGTGCGGCCACGGCCCCTGTAGCGATGCACAATCAATCAAGCCTCCCAGTGGCCCTCACCACCGGGTTGAGTAATGACGCCGCACGGGGATCGTTCCTGTGTCCGGATCCGTACACGGACGTTTACGGGCAGGACTGCCGGCTGACCGTTCGCGGGTGTTTCAGGCCGCGCGCCGCAGCGCCGCCGGGGACTTGACGAACAGACCCTTGCGGCCGGCGACGGGGCGGAAGGCGATGCTGTCGCTGTCGGGCTGTTCGTCGGGACCGAGGAAGAGGCAGCCGTCGTCGACCAGCCGCCGCTCCAGATTGTCGAACATCTCGCCGCGACGGGCCGGATCGGCGTCGTCCAGAACGTGGCGGCAGAAGATGATGTCGAACTGGTGGGCGTCGGTCGGAGCGTCGATCAGGTTCGCGCGCGCGAAATGCACGGCGGCGCGAAGCTCGGCCCTGGCGATCCAGGCGTCCTCGGCCTGGTCGAAACAGCGCAGCATGGTCTCGGCCTTGAGGCCGCGCTGGATCTCGAAACCGGTATAGGCGCCGGAGCGGGCCTTCTCGAGCGCGCGCTGCGACAGGTCGGTGGCGACGATCTCGACGGCGACCCCGGCCTCCTGGGCGGCGATGGCCAGCGACCAGGCCTCCTGGCCGGTCGAACAGCCGGCGGACCAGACCTTGACCGGCTGGCCGCCGCGGGCCTTGCCGAGCGCGGGCAGCAGCTCCTTGCCGAAGGTGTCGAAACTGACCCGGTCGCGCCGGAACCAGGTCTCGGGGTTGAGCAGGGCCTCGATCACCGACCAGCCCAGGGCGGCGACCGGCCTGGCCCACAGCGAGGCCAGCATGGCGTCGACGGAATCGAACCCTTCGCGCCGGGCCACCGGCCCCAGCCGGTGCTCGGCCAGTTTCATCCGGTCGCGCGTCAGCCGAAAGCCCGCGCGCGAGGCCATCAACGATTGCAGGCGATCGAAATCGTCGGGGCTCATGAGGTCAGACGGCCCCCACTTCAGCGAATTTGGAGGTCAGGATCTCCCCGTCGAACGGCTTCATCACATAGTCGTCCGCCCCGGCCAGAAGCGCCTCGGCGATGCGTTCGGCGCGGGTCTCGATGGTGCAGAACAGGACCTTGGGCGCCAGGCCGCCGGGCAGGGCGCGCAGGCGGCGCAGGAAGGTCATGCCGTCCATCACCGGCATCGACCAGTCGAGCAGGATGACCTCGGGGATGACCCCGCCGCAGAAGGCCAGGGCCTCGGAGCCGTCGGCGGCTTCGTCGACCTCAAAGCCGAGTCCCTCGACGATGCGGCGGGCGACCTTCCGGATGATCCGGCTGTCGTCGACGATCAGACAAGTTCTGGGGGTCAAGGTCAGCATTCCAAAACAGAGACGCACAACGCTCGCGTGTACATGGGCCATATCATCAGCCCGCGCCGGTTAATGACTCCTTGGGAAACCGGCTTAAGCCTCAGTTAGGCATGTGGGCGGTGAGCACGACGCGCCCTTCGTCGGCCTCGACGTCCAGGGATCCGCCGGCGTCATGGGCGGTCAGCCAGAGCCAGTAGGGCTGGATCCATTGGCCGGGCAGGCCTTCGGCGAGGGGTTGCCCCGCCAGTCCGGCGACGGCCTCGCCTTTCAGGCGGGCGCGGGCGCCCTCGGCCCGGCCCTCGATCACCAGAACGGCGCCGTCGGTTCGCGTCGCGATGGTCGCCACCCCGCCCGACGGCAGGGCGGCCATGGTCAGATACGCCAGGTTCACCAGCGCCCGCGACCGGGCCTTGGAATAGCTCGTATCGGCGACCCTCCATTCCAGCGTCGCGCGGCCGCCTTCGGTCAGGCCGGAGACCAGTTCGCCCAGTTCAGCGCCCGAGAACCGCTCGGCCGAGGTCGCCGCGCCGAAGGCCACGCGGGCGAAGGCGACCAGGGCCACCATCTTGCGGGCGCTGGCCTCGATCAGCCCCATGGCGTCGTCGCGCATGTCCTGGGCGGTCGGGTCCTTCAGCAGGTCGAGGCCCGAGCTGATCGCGCCGGCCGGGCTGATGAAGTCGTGGCACAGCTTGCCGGCGATCAGGGCCGCCAGGGCCTGGCCGTCAGGGAGGGGGGAGGCGGGGGCGGTGTCGGTCATCGGGCCTTGCGCGCAACAGTCGGGAACAGGCGGGACGCTGACCTGATTTGCCGGTTCGCGAAACCGGTCCGATGCTCTAATCGGGCGGGCATGACCAAACGACTGACCGCCGACCTCGCGTCCGGCGCCCTGAGCGAGGCCCTGGCAGACCTCGCGGAAGACGCCGCGCGCGTCATCCTGCCCTACTGGCGCAACGGGGTCGCAGCGGAAACCAAGGCTGACGACAGCCCCGTGACCCGCGCCGACCAGGAGGCCGAGGCGCTGATCCTGGCCCGGCTGGCGGCCCTGTATCCCGGCGTCCAGACCGTGGCGGAGGAGGCGGTCGCCGCCGACGGCGCCCCGGCCTCGGCCGAGGACTGGTTCTGGCTGATCGATCCGCTGGACGGGACCCGCGGCTTCGTCGAGGGGCGAGAGGCCTTCACCGTCAACATCGCCCTGATCCACAAGGGATCGCCGGTCGCCGGCGTGGTCACGGCCCCCGCGACCGCCACCACCTGGCGCAGCGGCGCGCCCGGCGCCGGGGCCTTCCGGCGCCGGTTCGGCGAGGTCTGGCAGGCCATCAAGGTGCGCAACCGGCCCGCCTCGCCCATGGCGGTGATGAGCCACAGCATGACCGACGTCGAGGCCGAACGGCTGGCGTCGCGCCACGGCTGCGTCCAGTGGCAGGGCGTGGATTCTTCGCTGAAATTCTGTCTGATCGCCGAGGGGCGTTTCGACGCCTATCCGCGCACCGGCCCGACCTCGGAATGGGACACGGCGGCGGGACAGGCCGTGCTGGAGGCCGCCGGCGGCCGCGTCATGGCCGAGGACGGCCAGCCTCTGCGTTATGGCAAGCCGGGGTTCGGCAACGGCGGGTTCGTGGCGCTGGGGGGTTAGGCCGCCGCCGCCTGAACCTGCAGCAGGGCCGCGCGCTGGACCAGGGCCGGCGCGCCCCATTCGCGGGCGGTCTCCATGGCCTCGGCCAACATCATGCCGACGGCGCGGGGCTCCGTGGCCGTCAGACGTCCCTTGGCCAGGGCCAGATGGGCCATGCCGATCTGGTCGGCGGCCCATTCCAGCGGCTGGGCGCCGGCTGACTCGGCCAGGCCGCGCCGGACGATGGACTCAAGGCCGGTCAGGCCCTCGACGTCGCCCATGGACTCGGCCAGGGCCGTCTCGGCCGCCAGACGACGCTCGCGGGCGAGCGCGCCGAGGATCAGGCCGGGCTCGCGGGTCAGGGTCTCGGCCTCGATCAACCGGGCCAGGGGTGTGTCGGCGTGGCCGGGAGCCAGTTGCACGGCCACCCAGTCCAGCGGGCTGTGATCGGGGGTGAACTGATCGGCGGCGGCGGCGAACAGGGCCTGACCCTGGGTCGTGGCGGCCTCGTCCTTCGCCAGCCGCGCCAGCGCCATCAGCCCGGCGCCGGCGAGCGCCAGGGCGCGCGCCCGGGTCAGGGGCCGATAGTCCGGCGAGGCGGATTCGACCAGCGTCCTCAGGTCACGGCCGGCCT
>CALRJO020000069.1:0-16162 GCA_943367565.1 Brevundimonas vancanneytii | reverse complement strand
GCCGGTGCTCAGCGCCGAGGCCTCGGCGAGGAAGTTCGACGCCCGCCGCTTCTTCTTGGGCCGCGCCAGCCGGTCCCCGAGCATGTCCGTCTCGGAGATGACGGCGATGGCGTCGGTCTCGAACCCGTGCTCCACCGGCAGGACGCCGCGCAGATAGATGTCCTTCGGCGCCGCCTGGACCTCGGCCCAGTTCCGCACCGCCACCACATGCTCCAGCCCGTGGTCGGCCAGCATCGCCGCCAGACGCTCGGACGATCCCTCGGTCCATGAGGCGAACAGCACCCGCTTGCCCGCCGCCTTCAGCGCCTGGGCATGGCGCGCCACGGCCTCGAACAGATTGACGCTGTCCTGCGCCCGTTCGGCGGCGAAGCTGCGGCCCAGTCGTCCGCCGGCGTCCTCTCCGGGTCCGTGGAAGGGCGACAGACGCCGCACCCACCGGCCCGCCAGCGCGCTGTTCCAGTCGCCCTCGGCCAGATACAGCCGCTCGGGCGGCAGGGCGCGATAGGCCGCCCCGCCCTTGCCCATCGAGGCGTCGCGCCGGGCCTCGTATGCGTCCTTGGTCAGGTTCCAGCGTTCGCCCCGCGCCGCCTCGACCTGATTGTCGAGGAACAGGCGCGCGTCCTCGGGCAGATAGTCGAACAGGGTCTCCAGCCGGTCGTAGAGCAGCGGCAGCCAGTGCTCCATGCCCTGCCGCCGCGCGCCCTCGCTGATGGCGGCGTAGAGCGGATCGTCGCCCGCAGCCCCGAACAGGCCGAGATAGCCGGTGCGGAAGCGCGAGATGCTGTCGGGGTCGAGCAGTGCCTCGGACACGGGGGCCAGATGCACTTCGCGAAGCTGACCGGTCGAACGCTGGGTCGCCGGGTCGAAGGTGCGGATCGACTCCAGCTCGGACCCGAACATGTCCAGCCGCACCGGCTCCTCGAAGCCCGGCGGATAGACGTCGATGACCCCGCCGCGCACCGCGAACTCGCCGCGTTCCGACACGGTCGAGGCGCGCATATAGCCGTTGGCCGCGAAATATCGCTCCAGCGCCGCCGTATCGAGGTCGAGGCCGACCGTGGTCTCGAACCCGGCGCCCGAGGTGACCTCGCGCGGCGGCGTCCGCTGCATGGCGGCGCTCACGGTGGTCACGACCAGCATGGGCTTGCGGTCGCCTGGCGCGCGCTGCGCCAGCCGCGTCAGGGCCGCCATCCGCTCGGCCGAGACCGATGAGGTCGGGCTCAACCGGTCATAGGGCAGGCAGTCCCAGGCGGGGAACTCGACCACCGCGACGCCGTCGGCGAAGAAGCCGAACGCCTGCACGAATTCGCCCATCCGGGCATAGTCGCGGGCCACGAAGACGCCGACGCCGCCGTCCGCATTCAGGCGCTCAGCCACCGTCAGGGCGTCCAGCCCCTCGGGCGCGCCGCCCAGCTCCTGATCGCCGCGCTTGGGAAGAGCCCCGTCCATCAGCCCGCCCCCTCGGCCACGGCCGTGGCGACGTGGTCGCGCATGAACGTCCGCAGCTTGATCATGAGGGGCGTGTCGTGCGCCTCCGGGGTCGGCTCCGTGCCGATGATCCAGGCGTACAGGCGATGATCGTCATCCTCGGCCAGCAGCGCCTCCAGCTGATCCAGTTCGGTTTCGTCCAGCGTCGGCCCGACCTGGTCCACGAACGGGCCCAGCACCAGATCGGCCTCGCGGAATCCACGCCGCCATGCCCGGAAGGTGATCCGGCCGAGTCGTTGCTTCAGGCGTGCGTCAGTATCGGCCACAAGGTTCCTTGCCCGGTCGGTCAGGTTCAACAGCGAGGCGGAGATAGCGTTCCAGACTCGTTTTCGCCAGCTATGCTGTCGATCCATGCGGCCGCAAAGTCTCTTTCCCCTGTTCGCGGAGGTCTCCACCCTGAAGGGCGTGGGGCCCAAAATCCTGCCGCTCGTTCAGAAACTGGCGGGACCGCTGGTCCGTGATGTCCTGTTCCTGTCCCCGTCCGGCCTGATCGTACGTCGGCCGATGACGGCGGTGAACGCCATCGAGGGGCAGGTCGGAATTTTCGAGGTCGTCATCGACCGCCTGATCGTCCCCGGCAAACCCGGCGTGCCGATCAAGGTGCGCGCCTCGGACGACACCGGCTTCGTCCACATGATCTGGTTCGGCGGCTCGGCCCAGCACATCGAACGCCTGCTGCCCAAGGGCCAGAAGCGGCTGGTCTCCGGCAAGGTCGAACGCTTCAACGCCGAGGTCCAGATCGTCCACCCGGACATCTACACGCCGGAACAGGCCGGCGAGATCGCCGCCATCGAGCCGGTCTATCCGGCGACCGCCGGCCTCTCTTCGCGCGTGGTCCGCAAACTGGCCCAGGCGGCCCTGACCCAGGCGCCCGAGCTGCCGGAATGGCAGGACCCGGCCTGGCTGGCGAAGAACCGCTGGCCCGGCTGGCGCGCCGCGCTCGAGACCCTTCACGCGCCGACCTGCGAGCCGGAGCTCATGCCCGACGCTCCCGCCCGGCAGCGGCTGGCCTATGACGAGCTGCTGGCCCACCAGCTGGCCCTCGCCCGCCGTCGCCGCGCGCGCCAGATCACGCCGGGGCCGCGCATCGCGCCCGGCGAGGCCTCCGCCCATCTGCTGGCCGCCCTGCCCTTCGACCTGACCGGCGCCCAGACGCAGGCCGTCGCCGAAATCCGCCGCGATCTCGCATCAGGCGAACAGATGGGCCGGCTGCTGCAAGGCGACGTCGGCTCCGGCAAGACCGCCGTCGCCGCCCTCGCCCTGGCGGACACGGCCGCCTCCGGCTTCCAGGCCGCCCTGATGGCCCCCACGGAAATCCTCGCCCGCCAGCACTGGCAGCGGCTGGCCCCGATGCTCGAGGCCGCCGGGGTCCCGACCATCCTCCTGACCGGCCGCGACACGCCCGTCGAGCGCCGCGTCCGCCTGGCCGCCCTGGCCTCGGGCGAGGCGAAGGTCGCCATCGGCACCCACGCCCTGTTCCAGGACGCCGTCCGCTTCGACCGGCTGGCGCTCGCCGTCATCGACGAACAGCACCGCTTCGGCGTCAACGAGCGCCAGCGGCTGCAGGCCAAGGGCGACCCCCGCACCGGCGGCGTCCATCTGTTGACCATGTCGGCCACGCCGATACCGCGGACGCTCGAGCTGACCCAGTACGGCGAGCTCGAGGTCTCGCGCCTGACCGAAAAGCCGCCGGGCCGCACGCCGGTGACCACCGCCGTCCTGCCGCTGGCGCGCATCGGCGAGGTGGCCAAACGGCTCAAGGCGGCGATCGACAGCGGCGCCCAGGCCTACTGGATCTGCCCGCTGGTGGCCGAGAGCGAGGACATCGACCTGGCCGCCGCCGAGGCGCGCGCGGCGGACCTGCGCCGCATCCTCAAGGTCGAGGTCGGTCTCGCCCACGGCCAGATGCCCGGCGCCGAGCGCGAGGCCGTGATGGCCGAGTTCGCCGACGGCCGCATTCCGCTGCTGGTCGCCACGACCGTGGTCGAGGTCGGCGTGGATGTGCCCAACGCGACCATCATGGTCATCGAACACGCCGACCGCTTCGGCCTGGCCCAGTTGCACCAGCTGCGCGGCCGGGTCGGGCGTGGGGCCAAGCCCAGCGCATGCATCCTGCTGTACGGCGGTGGCGACGACGGGCTCGGCGAGACGGCGCGGCTGCGGCTGGAGACCCTGCGCCGCACCGAGGACGGCTTCGAGATCGCAGAGGAGGATTTCCGCCTGCGTGGCGGCGGCGACCCCCTGGGCCTGAAGCAGAGCGGCTTCCCCGCCTACCGTTTCGCCGACCCGATCCGGCACCGGTCCCTGCTGCTGGCGGCGGCCGACGACGCCCGACTGGTGCTGGGCCGCGACCCGGACCTCACATCCCCGCGCGGCGAGGCGGTCCAGGTGCTGGAGGCCCTGTTTGACTGGCGCAACGACCGGCCCGGGATCGACTAGCCGGGCCGGCGCGCCTGCCAGACCGCCAGCCTGGCCTGAACGTCCGCTTCAATATCTCCATAGAACAGATTGTAGGGACGTGATTTTCTTCGATCCGCCCAGCCGCCCATCTCGCGGAACGACTCGGTTCGGGGTTCGGTGTGCCGCAGCAGGCCGGCCCGGCACTGGGTGGCGATTTCCCGGGCCATCAGGGCCGGGCGCGCGCCCCATTCCAGACCCGTGGCATTGGTCGCGCCGTGGTGCAGTCGCGCCGCGACCGGGTCCGTGTCCGTCGAGCCGGTCACCGGATTGACGCACAGGGCCGCACGATCCCCCAGGTCGACCAGCCGGCCACGATCATCCCACACCAGCGCGCGCCGCAGCCGGCGGCGGCCCGCCCCGTCATTGCCCTCGCTGACCGGCGACCAGGCGACGATACAGCCGGCCTGATCGCGGCGGTCGCAGGCCGGAACCTGCGGCGACAGGCCGTCCGCGGCGACCACCACATCCATCAGATAGACCGCTGCGAGCCGGGCGCGCAGGGCCGGGTCTTCCGCCACCCGTTCGCGCACCAGACGCTCGACCAGATCGCCTCCCTGCTCCACCCCCGCAAGGACGATCGGTCCCTCCGGGTGGCGCGCGATCCAGGCGTCAAAGGCGGCGGCGATATCGCGCCAGGCGAAGGCCCGGGCCTCCCGCGCATCGTCGCGCAGCGTCAGCCGGGTGTAGAGACTGCCCTGGCGGTAGCGCGGGGCGCTGATCGCCCCCGCCCGCGAGAACGGCCCGGCGTAGTTGGGCAGGACGACGCGCCTCAGCCAGGCGTCGGCTTTCGGGTCTCCAATCGGCCCGTTCCAGTCGCGCCCGCCATCATAGGTGGTCGAGTGAACGAAGAAGACCGCCGCCGGACCAGCCTCGGGCGCCCGGGCGTCGCGCAGCGCCCAGGCCGTCGGGTCGCGGTAGTCGGGGGCCAGCGGGGGCTCATAGGTCTGGAATGGCGCCTGCGGGTCCAGCCCGGCCCTCAGGATATCGCCGCGCCATACCGCCACCGCCGTGGCCAGCAACAGCACCAGCGTCAGGCCGGTCCAGCCGGCCCACTGGCGCAGGCTCATCCGGCCGACCCTCATCGATACGGGTCCGCCGTGGCGAGGAACGACTGGACATAGCGCCGGACGCCTTCTTCCAGCGGCGTCACCTGCCCCTGGAAGCCCGCCGCCCGCACCCGCTCCATCCGCGCCTCGGTGAAATACTGGTATTTGTCCCGGATGCTCTCGGGCGTGTCGACGTACTCAACCTTCGGCGTCTTGCCCGCCGCGGCGAAGGTGGCTTCGGCCAGATCCAGGAAAGACCGCGCGCGGCCGGAGCCGGCGTTGAACACACCCGAGACGCCCGGGGTGTCGAGCAGCCACTCGACGATGTCGACCACATCGTCCACGAAGACGAAGTCGCGCAGCTGACCGCCGTCCGGATAGTTCGGATTGTGCGAGCGGAACAGGGTCACCGGCTCGTCGGCGGCGACCTTCGGCCAGATCTGCGCCACCACCGACTTCATCCCGCCCTTGTGACCCTCGTTCGGCCCATAGACGTTGAAGAATTTCAGCCCCGCCCACTGGCTCGGCGACTGGCCGCGGTCCGACTGGCGCGCAGCATATTGATCAAACAGCATTTTCGAATAGCCATAGGCATTTAACGGCTTCAGTGAAGCCAAGGCCTCAAGGCTGTCGTCATCCTCGAACCCGGCCCCTCCGTCCCCATAGGTCGCCGCCGACGACGCATAGATCAGCCGGGCGTCGCGCAGGGCGCACCAGTCCCACAGGTCGCGCGACAGGCTGAAATTGGTGCGCAGGATCAGGTCCGCGTCCGGCTCCGTGGTCGAAGAGATGGCCCCCATATGCACCACCGCCTCCACCGACTCCGCATGCCGTTCCAGTTGTTCGAACAGCTCTTCCGGCTGCCAGAAATCGGCGATCGGGTGTTTGGCGATATTCCTCCACTTGCCGAGGGCGGCGTCCTCCAGCCGGTCGCAGACGACGATGTCGCGCCGGTCCTCGGCGCACAGCCGGGCGACGATGTTGGAGCCGATGAAGCCCGCCCCGCCGGTGACCACGATCATGCGCCGGCTCATGTTTCGTCCTTCATCTTCTCGATCGTCTTCGTCGTCGAATAGCCGTCCTCGAACGTCGCCAGCCTGACCTCGCCGCCCCAGCTCTCCACCAGATCGCCGCCCACCACTCCCTCGCGGGTGTAGTCCGCCCCCTTGATCAGCACGTCGGGACGCAGCCGCTCGATCAGGGCGATGGGCGTCGGATCGTCGAAGGCCGTCACCCGGTCCACGGACTGAAGCCCGCCGATGACCACCGTCCGGCTGTCCAGATCATTGATCGGCCGCCCCTCGCCCTTCAGCCGGCGTACCGAGGCATCCGTGTTCAGCGCCACCACCAGCCGGTCGCACCAGCCGCGCGCCTGGGCCAGATACGCGACGTGGCCGCGGTGCAGGATGTCGAAACAGCCGTTGGTGAAGCCGACCTTCAGCCCCTGACGCTTCCAGCCCTCGACCACATTCGCCAGTTCCTCCAGCGGCATCACCTTGGCGTGGGCCCCGGCCGCATGTTGGCTCATCTCGGCGTCGATCAGCTCGGCCGGCGTCACAACCGCCGTGCCCGCCTTGCCGACCACCACGCCCGAAGCCAGGATCGCGAACTCCACCGCCGTCTCCAGCGACGCCCCCGCGCCCAGCGCCAGTCCCAGCGCCGCCAGACCGGTGTCGCCGGCGCCCGAAACATCGAACACCTCGCGCGCCCGGCCGGGGAAATGTTGAACCGGCCCGCCGCGCCGCATCAGGCTCATGCCCTTGCCGGCGCGGGTCACGACAACTGCCTTCGCCGTAGTGGCGTGCAGCAACGCCTTCAGCGCCGCCTCGACCTCGGCGTCGGTCTCGACCGGCAGGCCCGTGGCTCCGGACAGTTCGCTGGCATTCGGCTTGATCAGATCGACCGCCCCATACCGCGCGAAATCGCGGCCCTTGGGGTCCACCACGACCGCCGCGCCCGACTTCTCAGCCGCCGCCAGCGCCTGGGCGATCACCAGATCGCTGACCACACCCTTGGCGTAGTCGGAAAGAAGATAGACCGAAGCTCCCGTAAAGGCGTCACTTTCGTCCCCCATCAGGGCCGCCGCTTCTTCGTCCAGCCGCAACAGCTGCTGACCGGCGGCGACGAAGCGGGTCTTGACGATGGTGGCCACGCCTGCGCGCCGTTCGATCGCGTCCTCGATGCCCGGCTCGGCCGCGACCAGCGCCGCCAGCTCGTCGCCCGCCGCATCCCGCCCGGCCACGGCCCCCAGCCGCGCCACACCGCCCAGCGCCGCGACATTGCGGGCCACATTCCCGACGCCGCCCGGCATGGCCGTGGTCCGGCGCGTGCGCAGCACCGGGATCGGCGCCTCGGGTGAAATCCGGCTGACCTCGCCATAGACATAGCGGTCGAGCATCAGATCGCCGACGCAGGCGACCCTGACCCCCCGCACCCGCTCCAGCAGGGCCTGCAATTGTCCGAGATCGAGCGTCCGTTCAGCCATCCCCTTGGCCTATCGGATTCAGGCGGCTTTCGCCATCCGCGCCTTGGTCAGGTCGTCATAGGCGATCAGATCGGCGGCCAGGGCCTCGAACTGGTCCAGAGGCACCATGTTCGGCCCGTCCGACGGCGCGTTGTCGGGGTCCTGGTGCGTCTCCATGAACACCGCGTCCACGCCCACGGCCACGGCCGCCCGCGCCAGCACCGGCACGAACTCGCGCTGACCGCCCGAGGACGTCCCCTGCCCCCCGGGCTGCTGCACGCTGTGCGTCGCGTCGAACACCACCGGACAGCCGATCTCGCGCAGGATCGGCAGGGCCCGCATGTCCGACACCAGGGTGTTGTAACCGAAGCTGGCCCCCCGCTCGCAGGCCATGACGTTCGGATTGCCCGCCCCGACCACCTTGGCGATGACGTTCTTCATGTCCCAGGGCGCGAGGAACTGGCCCTTCTTGATGTTGATGACCTTGCCGGTCGCGGCCGCCGCCAGCAGCAGATCGGTCTGGCGGCTCAGAAAGGCCGGGATCTGCAGCACGTCGACGGCCTGGGCGGCGATCCGGCAATGCTCCTCGGTGTGGACGTCGGTCAGCACCGGCAGGCCCGTGACCTCGCGAATCTCCGCGAAGATCGGCAGCGATCCCTCAAGCCCGAACCCGCGCGCCGCGGTCGCCGAGGTCCGGTTCGCCTTGTCGAAACTGGTCTTGTAGATGATCCCGACATTCAGCCGCTCGCCGATCTCCTTCAGCGCATGCGCCATTTCCAGCGCGTGCTGGCGGCTCTCCAACTGGCAGGGGCCGGCGATGAAGACGATGCGCTGGCCGCCGCCGATGGAAACCGGGCGCTTCAGGCCTTGCTTGATGTCGATGACGGCGTTGGGCTTGGACAAGGCGGATTTCCCGGATTTGCGGCTTGGCGACGCGCGGTCGATGCCGCACTCATGCGGCGATCAGGTGGCGTCGGACGTTGAGGTTCGCAAGCTATCACGGAGCCCGCACGCATGACCACCGAGGCCGAGGACCGTCCCGTCATCCTGTGGTTCCGGCAGGACCTTCGGCTGTCGGACAATCCGGCCCTGACCCATGCCGTGGACACCGGTCGGCCGATCGTGCCCGTCTACATCCTCGATCAGGGCCACGCCGCCCTGCCCATGGGCGGCGCCTCCCTGTGGTGGCTCGACAAGTCCCTGCGCGCGCTGGACGCTTCCCTTCAGGCCCGCGGTTCGCGTCTGGTCCTGCGCCGGGGCGACGGCGAGGCCGAGCTTCGCCGGCTGATCGACGAGACCGGCGCCGGCGCCGTCTACATGAACCGCCGGTTCGAGCCCGAGGCCTTAGCCCGCGACTCGGACATCGCTCACGGGCTTCAGGCCGAGGGGATCGCCTGCAAGGGCTGGAACGGGACCCTTCTGGCCCGGCCAGGCTCGGTGCTCAACGGCTCGGGCCAGCCGTACAAGGTCTTCACCCCCTTTCTGAAGGCCCTGCTGGCGACCGCCGTCCCGCCGCCACCCGCCTCAGCGCCGGCCCGGATCGCGACCCCGACCCCGCCGGCTTCGGACGACCTCGACAGCTGGGGCCTTCACCCGACCCGACCGGACTGGTCGGGCGGATTCGACTGGACGCCCGGAGAGGCCGGCGCCGGGACGGCCCTGAACGCCTTCCTCTCCCGGGGCCTCAAATCCTACAGCACGGGTCGCGACATTCCGGCGGAACCGACGACCAGCCGCCTGTCGCCACATCTGCATTTCGGCGAGATCAGCCCGTGGCGCGCGGTTCAGGCCGCCCGATCGGCCGCCGACGACGGCCGTGTCGCCGCCGCCGAGGCGGAGAAGTTCGTGGCCGAGATCGGCTGGCGCGAATTCTCGGCCCACCTGCTGCACGCCTTCCCCCAGATCACCGCCGAGGCGTTCCGCCCCGAATACGACGCCATGCCGTGGCGCGACGACGCCGATGGCCTCGAGGCATGGAAGCGGGGCCAGACCGGCTATCCGGTCGTCGACGCGGGCATGCGCGAGCTCTGGACCACCGGCTTCATGCACAATCGGGTGCGGATGATCGTCGCCTCCTTCCTGATCAAACACCTGTTGATCGACTGGCGCGAGGGCGAGCGGTGGTTCCGGGACACGCTCGTCGATGCCGATCTCGCGTCGAATGTGCAGAATTGGCAGTGGGTCGCTGGATCCGGAGCCGACGCTTCACCGTATTTCCGAATCTTCAATCCAGTGACCCAGGGACGAAAATTCGATGCAGACGGCCGTTATGTCCGCCAGTGGGTCCCGGAGCTCCGCCAGGTTCCCGACCGCTGGCTCCACGCGCCATGGACCGCCCCTCCGGAAGTCCTGCGCGACGCCGGCGTCCGCCTCGGCGCCGACTACCCCCGCCCGATCGTCGACCACGACCTCGCCCGAACGCGCGCGCTGGCGGCGCTCGGGACCGTTGTCGCCGGGCGCGCCGTCGAAAGGGATTGACGGGCGGTCCGCCCATACCCAACCTTTCCAGTCATGACGTCGGTCACCGCCGAGCGCATCGAGACCGCCGCCCGCACGCCGCGCGGGTTTACGCTGCTGCTACGCCTGCTGGCCAACAACTGGACCTTCGGTCGGCTGACCGTTCTCCTGCCCAACGGCGAGATTCATCAACTGGATGGACCCCGGCCCGGACCCACGGCGATTTTCGACATCAGAGACTATCGCTTCGCTCGCCGTGTACTGGCGTCCGGCGATATCGGCTTCGCCGAGGGATACATGGCCGGCGAGTGGGAAAGCCCGCACCTGGCCGCCTTGCTGGAGTCCTTCGCCCACAACTATGAGCACATCCAGCGCCTGGTCGACGGCCACCCGCTGATGCGCGCGGTCAACTGGCTCTCGCACAAGCGCCGTCGCAACAGCCGGTCGGGGTCGAAGAAGAACATCCACGCCCACTACGACCTGGGCAACGCCTTCTACGCGGCCTGGCTCGACCCGACGATGACCTATTCCTCGGCGCGGTTCGCTCGCCCTGACATGGCGCTCGACGCGGCCCAGCGCGAGAAATACGCCTCCCTTGCCCGGCTGATGGACCTCGGTCAGGACCAGTCCGTGCTTGAGATCGGCTGTGGATGGGGCGGCTTCGCCGAGTTCGCGGCGAAGGAGGTCGGCGCCCGCGTTACGGGCATCACCATTTCGCGGGAGCAGTACGACTTCGCCCGCCAGCGCATCTTCAACGCGGGACTGAGCGAGCGCGCCGACATCCAGCTGATCGACTACCGCGACGTTCAGGGACGGTTCGACCGGGTGGCCTCGATCGAGATGTTCGAAGCCGTGGGCATGGAGTACTGGCCCGCCTATTTCGGCAAGATCCACGAGGTGCTGGAGCCCGGCGGCGTCGCCGGCCTGCAGATCATCACCATCGAGGACGCCCTGTTCGGCGGCTACAACAAGCGCACCGACTTCATCCAGAAATACATCTTCCCGGGCGGCATGCTGCCGTCCGAGGAGAGCCTGAAGCCCGTCATCGATCGCGCCGGCCTCCACTGGAGCCAGGTCGAACGGTTCGGCCGGGACTACGCCGAGACGCTGAAACTCTGGGACGAACGCTTTCAGGCCGCCTGGGGCGACATCCGCCGCATGGGTGGGTTCGACGAACGGTTCCGCCGCCTGTGGCGCTTCTATCTCGCCTATTGCGAGGCCGGCTTCCGCTCGGCGCGGACCGATGTGATCCAGCTGGCCCTGACCCGGACCTGACCCTGCGGCGGGTCGATGCTAGACTGGGCCATGGCTCCTCCGCTGATTTCGACCGCCGACCTCGCCGCCCGCCTCGGCGAACCCGGCCTGCGCCTGATCGACGCCAGCTGGCATCTGGACGGCCGCGACGGGCGGCCGGATTTCGAGGCCGCCCGCCTGCCCGGCGCCGTCTTCTTCGACCTCGAGGCCAGTTCCGATCCCGACAGCGATCTGCCGCACATGCTGCCGGCGCCGGAGTTCTTTGCGGCGCGCATGGGCGCGCTGGGGATCGCCGCCGACGACAGCATCGTCGTCTATGACACCGTCGGCATCCGGTCCTCGGCCCGCGCATGGTGGATGTTCCGCGCCATGGGCGCCCGCGACGTCCGCGTCCTCGACGGCGGTCTGCCGAAATGGCGGGCGGAGGGCCGACCGGTGGTCTCGGGTCCGGCGGCGTCCACGCGGCCCGCCGTCTACCGCCCGTCGGACCCGAACGGTGTCGCCGACCTCGACGCCGTCCGCGCCGCGCTTCGCGATGGCGAACAGGTGCTGGACGCCCGCGCGGCTGACCGTTTCGCGGGCCATGCGCCCGAACCGCGCGCGGGCCTGCGCTCCGGTCACATGCCGGGCGCGTTGAATCTGCCCTTCCCCGCCATTCTGAACCCCGACGGCACGATGAAGCGCGGACCCGGGCTGGAGGCCGTTTTCCGCGCCGCCGGCGTCGATCTGGACCGTCCGGTCGTGACCACCTGCGGCTCGGGCGTGACGGCCGCCATCCTCAGCCTCGGCCTCGCCGAGCTCGGCAAGCCTTCGCGCCTCTATGACGGCAGCTGGGCGGAATGGGGTGGGCGGGCGGACACCGAGGTCGTGTCCGCCCCGCCGGCCTGAACCTCAGTTCGGCGGGGCCACCGCCGGCAGCTCCAGGTCGTCCGGCACGATCGAGTCGTTCTCGCCGCGCGACACCACCGTCGCCGCCACCAGATCGCCGGTGACATTCAGGGTGGTGCGGCACATGTCGAGGAAGCGGTCGACGCCGAGAATCAGGCCGATGCCTTCGGCCGGCACCCCGACCATGACGAGGATCAGGGCGATGACCGGCAGCGAACCCGCCGGCACGCCGGCCGTGCCGATGCCGCCCAGGATGCAGACCAGCATCACCACCAGTTGCTGCTGCAGATTCAGGTCGATGCCGAAGAACTGGGCGAGGAACAGGACCGTGACGCCCTCGAACAGGGCGGTTCCGTTCTGGTTCGCCGTCGCGCCCACCGTCAGGACGAAGCGCGAAATGCGCTTCGGCAGTTTCAACTTCTCCTCAGCCGCCCGGATGGCGATCGGCAGGGTGGCGTTGGACGAGGCGGTCGAGAAGGCCACGACGAAGGGCTCGCGCACCCCGGCCGCGAATTTCAGCGGGTTCATGCCGCCGAAGATCCAGACCAGCAGCGGATAGACGACGAACATATGGATCGCCATCGCGCCGATGGCGACGGCGGCATAGGCGCCGAGCCGGATCAGCAGATCCCAGCCGAACACGGCCGCCAGGTTGAACATCAGGGCCGCGATGGCGATCGGGGCCAGTTTGATGACCAGGTTGATGAGCTTCATCATCACCTCGAACAGGCCCTGCAGCGTCTCCTGCAGCTGGTCCGTCGCCCGCGACTTGGCCATGACCATGCCGATGCCGAAGATCAGCGCGAAGACCATCACCGGCAGGATCTGGTTCTGCGAGGCGGCGGTGACGACATTGGACGGGATCATGTCGAGGAAGAACTGCCCGGCCTCGATGCTCTTGGGCGCGCTGCCGACGATGGCCGAGGCGCCCTCGGCGCCCTGGGCCAACAACAGCTGCGCCAGGGCCGGATCGACGCCGTCGCCGGGCCGGAACCAGTTGACCATGCCCAGGCCGATGCCGACGGCTATGGCCGAGACCATGACGGTGAAGACCAGGGTCTTGAACCCGACCCGTCCCAGCGACTTCAGGTCGCCCATCTCGGCGACGCCCACGGCCAGCGCCGAGAACAGCAGCGGCAGGACCAGCATGAACAGCAGGCGCAGGAAGATCTGGCCGACCGCCTGGATGATATCCATCACCCAGGGAATGACTTCGAGCCCCATCAGATTGACGTAGAGCCCGCCGCCCATGCCGACCGAGAACCCCAGCAGCATCCACAGATAGAGCGGGACCCCGCCGCGTTTCGCCTTTTCCATATTCCCCCCCGGCCTCCGCCGATGTCGTCATCGTATCGGCGGGACCTGGATCAGGCCGCGCGACAGAACGGTCCATTGTGCGACGAGGTCGCGGCCCAGGTCGAGTACTGAATTTCGGGGTGGGGTTCCGGAGGAGGCCCGGGCCTATTTGACCGGCGGCGCCTTGTAGGCCTCGATGTCGATCTCCTTCTCCCACCGCCCGACGATGGTTGCGACCGCGAGGTCGCTGACCACGTTCGCCACGGTGCGGGTCATGTCGAGAATCCGGTCGAACGGCAGGATGAAGCCGACCATCAGCGCGGTCTGGGCCGGGCTGACCCCGATGACCTGCAGCACCGCCGCGAGCATGAACAGCGAGGCCGAGGGCACTGGCGCCGTACCGATCGACACCAGCACCGTGGTCAGGCCGATCAGCAGATAGTCGGTCACGCCCAGCTCGATGCCGAAGGCCTGGGCGGCGAACGAGGCCAGCAGGGCGATATACAGCGCCGTGCCGTCCATCGAGATGGTCACCCCCAGCGGCAGGACGGTCGAGAACACCGGCTTCCTGATGCCCAGATTGGCCTCCGCCACGGCCATCGACACCGGCAGGGTGGCCGAGGACGAAGAGGTCGAGAACGCCACCAGACCGGCGTCGGTCACCCCGCGGAAGAAGGGCAGCGCCGGCAGCCGCGCCAGCAGCTTGATCAGCCCGCCGTGCACGACCAGCACCTGAAGGATGCAGCCGGTGATCACGCAGAAGGCCAGCAGCGCCACATTGACGAAGGTCGCCGGGCCGGTGGTGCCCATCACCCAGGCGATCAGGGCGAAGACGCCGAACGGCGCGATCTCCATGACGAAATTGACCACCTTCAGCATGGCCTCGGCCCCGGCGTGGAAGGCGCCGGCCAGCGGCTCCCCCTTGGCCCCGGCGGTCAGCAGACCCGCCCCGAAGATCAGGGCGAAGAAGATCACCGACAGCACCTGGCCCTCGGCCAGGGCCTTGATCGGATTGGTCGGGACGATCGATTCCAGCAGCCCGGCGAACGGCTGGGCCGCCTCAAGCTCGCGCGGCACGGCCCCCGCGAAGTCCACGCCCAGCCCCGGCTGGACCAGCGCCCCGAGGATCAGCCCGATCACGATCGCGAACGCCGTCGTCAGGATGTAGAGGAAGATGGTCTTCAGCCCCAGCGACCCCAGCCGCTTGGGATCCTGCAGGCTGAGCACGCCCGAGACGATGGTGGCGAACACCAGCGGGATCACGATCATCTGGATCAGGCGCACGAACAGGTCGCCGATCCATTTGATCTGCACCGCGCCCTCGCCCCAGATCAGACCGGCGATCGCGCCCAGCACGAGGGCGGCGAGAATGCGTTTCCACAGCTTGATGCCGAACCAGTAGCGGTAAAGCGGACCGCGCGGATGGTCCACGGCGGCCGGGTTGTCGTCGGTCATGAAGTTCCCGTAGCGATACGCGCGGGACACTCCCCCCGCCCTGGTCCGGGCAGGGTATCGACTGACGACCCGGCTCGCCAGTGCGCAGTCCCGTCGGTTCCGGAGCGATTTCGGCCTAGCGCACCGGCAGGCCGTACATCTGTCCGGCCGGCTGGGCGTTCCACTGGGCGTTCAGGCCGCGCGCGAGGTCCAGGGACGAGCGGGCGCCGACGTTGCGGTCGAAGATTTCACCATAGTTTCCACCGGCCTCGATGGCCGCCTTCGCCCACTCCTTGCGCAGACCCAGCATCGGTCCGACCTCGCCCTCGGCGCCCAGCAGGCGACGGATGGCGGGACTGCGCGATTCCCTGGCCAGTTGATCGGCGTTGGCGGCGGTCACGCCCAATTCCTCGGCCAGGACCAGCGCGTTGAGTGTCCAGCGCACGATCGAGGTCCAGGCCTCGTCGCCTCGCCCGACCACCGGGCCCAGGGGCTCCTTGGAAATGACATCGGGCAGGATGGCGTGCTGTTCGGGATTGGACAGGGTCGTCCGCGCCGCCGCCAGCGCCGAGATGTCGGCGCTCAGGGCGTCGCAGTCTTCGCGGGCGTAGGCGACCCGGGTCGCCTCCTCATTGGCCCCCACCACCGGCGTGTATTCCAGGCCGCGCGCGCGGAACCAGTCGGCCACGTTGAGCTCGGACGTCGAGGCGCGCTGCACGCACACCCGGGCGCCGTTCAGTTCGGCCGCCGAGGCCAGGTCCAGCGACCGGCGCACCAGAAAGCCCTGGCCGTCGTAATAGTTGATACCCGCGAACCGCACCCCTTCCCGCGCTTCCCGGGTCAGGGTCCATGACGTCGAACGCCACAGCACATCGACACGGCCGCTGCGCAGGGCCTCGAACCGCTGGCTGCTGGTCAGGGGCACGAAACGGACGGCGTTCGCATTGCCCAGCACCGCCGCCGCCAGGGCACGGCAGAAATCCGCGTCGAAGCCCCGCCATTCGCCGCGGTTGTCCGTATAGGCGAAGCCGACCAGCCCCTCGTGAACGCCGCAGTTCAGACGCCCGCGACGCTTGATGGTCGCCAGGGTCGGGCTGGCGAAATCGGGGGCGGCGGTCTGGCTCTGGGCGGCGGGGTCGGCGCCGTCGTCGGCGTCGGCGCTGCGCTCGCCCCGTCCGCAGGCGGCGACAGCCAGGACCATCAACAGTGAAAACGCGGCCGCCACCGCTGTCCTTCGTCCCGTCGATCGTGTCCGCATCCGCGCCTCGCCGAAATTCGTCAGACCTTGCGCCCCGCCTGCTTTAGAGGCCTTTGGAGGCTGAACCGCAACCCTCCGTTCCGGCGCGCATGACCGATAGAACCGACCGCACCCGTC
>CALRJO020000068.1:0-16211 GCA_943367565.1 Brevundimonas vancanneytii | reverse complement strand
CGGCGATAAGGCGAACGGACAGGCGCATGACGGCTCCGGGACTCGAGGGAGCCGGAACCTGGACCCTGCGATGGGAGCGGACAAGCGGTCCGCGCCAGAGTTTTTTCGAGGCCGCCATAAGGGCGGGCGGCGCTACTCGCCCTTGATCCAGGCCTCGACCGGGCCCTGCAGCTTGACGGTCAGGGCCTTGCCACGGCGGTCGACACGGTTGCCGACGGCCAGCCGCACCCAGTTTTCCGAGATGCAGTATTCCTCGACATTGGTCTTTTCCTCGCCCTTGAAGCGGACGCCGATTCCCTTCGCCAGCAGATCGGCGTCGTGGAACGGGCTGTCGGGATCGACGCAGAGGCGGTCGGGAAGGACGTCAGTCATGGGGCGCTCGTTCGGAAACTCAGGCAGCGGCCTTTAGCGGAACCTTGCGCGGGCTCCAAGGCTTTCGCGGCCATCGCCTTGATCGCGGTCCGGCGCCGCATAGGTATGCCGTCCCACCCGGAGCCTGCCATGACCCACCAGCCCGCCATCGCCGTCGACGGCCACGCCATTCCCCTGCTCGGGTTCGGCACCTGGAACCTGACGCCCGAGGTGGCCCGGACCATGGTCGCCGAGGCCCTGCGCATCGGCTACCGCCACATCGACACGGCGTGGATCTACCACAACGAAGCGGCGGTCGGGGACGGCATCCGCGACGCCATCGCCGCCGGCCATGTGGCCCGCGACGACCTCTGGCTGACCACCAAGATCTGGGTCGCCCATTTCGACCGCGAGGGCCTGCTGAAACAGGCCCGGGAGAGCGCCGCCAGCCTCGGCTTCACCCCCGACCTCCTGCTGCTGCACTGGCCCAAGGCCGAGCCGGCGTGGGAGGAAACGCTCGGCGCGTTGAACGAGGCGAAGGACCTCGGCCTGACCCGTACCATCGGCCTGTCCAACTTCCCCTCCGCCGGGTTTCGCCGGGCCCAGTCGCTGTCGAAGGCGAAACTGGTCACCAACCAGGTCGAATACCATCCCTACCTCAAGCTCTCGAAGCTCAAGGCGGCCGCGAAAGACCTGGGCTCCTCGCTCACCGCCTGGTCCCCGCTGGCCCAGGGCGCGATCACCGACGACCCGACCCTGATCGGGATCGGCAAGGCCCACGGCAAGACGCCCGGTCAGGTGACCCTCCGCTGGCTGATCCAGCAGGACGTCATCGCCATCCCGCGCACCTCGAAGGTGAACCGGGCCGCTGAAAACTTCGACATCTTCGACTTCCAATTGACCGAAGAGGAGGTCGACCGCATCCACGCCCTCGCCCGTCCCGACGGCCGTCTGGGCGACTGGCTCGACAAGTCCTTCAACTGGGATGAAGAATGGGCCTGAAGCGCCCGCGCATGGTCGGCGCGCGAGGGAGCGAACCATGGGCTCGGTGCTGGGGTTTCCCGGCGTCGATCCGCTTGACGCGGCGGTCGGCGCGAGACTGAAGCGGTGGCGCGAGGACCGTGGCCTGTCCATCGAGGACGTCGCGGCCCTCATTCACATGCCGGTCGAGGAAGCCCGCCGCGCCGAGGCCGGCCGCGCCCACCTCACCACCGCCCAGATCGGCGCCGCCACCAGCGCCCTGCACCTGCCGCTGTGGGCGCTGGTGTCGGATACGCGGGCGTATTGATGGACCAGTCGCCGGCCGCCCTGATCTGGCGCGGCCTCTTCGCCGTGATCGGCTGGGCGGCGCTGGCGTTGCAGTACGGACTGATGATCACCGGCAATCCCGGCATCAGCCCGACCGAGCTGACACTGAACTTCTTCAGCTTCTTCACCATCCTGACCAATCTGCTGGTCGCCGCGGCCCTGACCCTGCCTGTCATCGCAGCCGGAACCCGGTTTGGCCGCTGGACGGGATCGGAGTCCGTACGGGCGGGGGTGACCCTGTACGCCGTCGTCGTCGGCCTCGTGTACCATGTCCTGCTGCACGCCACCTGGAACCCGCAGGGCTGGTCGCTGCTCGCCAACATCCTGCTGCACTACGTCATGCCCGCGGCCATTCTGCTCGATTGGCTGGTGTTCACGCCCAGGGGTCGATTGCGCTGGATCGACGCCGCCCGCTGGCTGGCCTTTCCCCTGACATATGGCGGCTGGACCCTGCTGCATGGCGCCGTCAGCGGCTGGTATCCCTACTGGTTCATAGACGCCGGGCAGCTCGGCCTCGGCCGCACCTTGCTGAACTTCGGCGGCCTTCTGGTCTTCTTCGGTCTGGTCGGCCTGATCGTGGTGGCGATCGACCGCACCTTGGGACGGCGTGACAGGACGCCCGCGTCCGCCTAATCCATCACGCTCCACCGGAGCGGTTCATTGGCCTACAAATCCCTGCGCGACTTCATGGCCATGCTGGAGGCCGAGGGCGAACTGGTTCGCGTCTCCGAACCCGTCTCCACCCACCTCGAGATGACCGAGATCCAGACCCGGCTGCTGCGCAACGGCGGCCCGGCCGTGCTGTTCGAAAAGCCCGTGATGCCAGACGGCTCGATCAGCCCCATCCCCTGCCTCGCCAATCTGTTCGGCACGGTGAAGCGCGTCGCCATGGGCGTGACGATGGAGAAGAAGACCCGCACCACCGCCGCCGAACTGCGCGAGGTCGGCGAACTGCTGGCCTTCCTGCGCAACCCGACGCCGCCGCGCGGCCTGTCGGACGCCATGGAGATGCTGCCGCTCGCCCAGACCGTCATGTCGATGCGGCCGAAGGTGGTGAAGTCCGCCCCGGTGCAGCAGGTCGTGCTGAAGGGCGACCAGATCGACCTGACCTCCCTCCCCGTCCAGGGCTGCTGGCCCGGCGAGCCGGCTCCGCTGATCACCTGGGGCCTCGTCGTCACCAAGGGGCCGTCGGACGACCGCGAGGACGACTTCAACCTCGGCATCTACCGCATGCAGGTGCTGGGCAAGGACAAGGCGATCATGCGCTGGCTGGCCCATCGCGGCGGGGCCCAGCACTACGCCCGGCACAGGAAGGCCGGGAAGAAAGGCCCCCTGCCCTGCGCCGTCGTGCTCGGCGCCGATCCGGGGACGATTCTGGCGGCCGTGACGCCGGTCCCGGACACCCTGTCGGAATACCAGTTCGCCGGCCTGCTGCGCGGCCAGAAGGCCGAACTGGTCCCGTGCAAGACCGTGCCCCTGATGGTCCCGGCCAACGCCGAAATCGTGCTGGAGGGCCACGTCCTGTTCGACGAGCACGCGCCCGAGGGCCCCTATGGCGACCACACCGGTTACTACAACTCGGTCGAGACCTTCCCGGTCTTTCAGGTGACGGCCATCACCATGCGCCGCGACCCCATCTACCTGACCACCTTCACCGGTCGTCCGCCGGACGAGCCCTCGGTGCTGGGCGAGGCGCTGAACGAGGTGTTCATTCCGCTGCTGCGCGCCCAGTTCCCGGAGATCACCGACTTCTGGCTGCCGCCCGAGGGCTGTTCCTACCGCATCGCCGTGGTGTCGATGAAGAAGGCCTACCCCGGCCACGCCAAGCGGGTGATGCTGGGCGTCTGGAGCTATCTGCGCCAGTTCATGTACACCAAATGGGTCATCGTCGTGGACGACGACATCGACGCCCGCGACTGGAAACAGGTGATGTGGGCCATCTCCACCAAGATGGACCCGGCGCGCGACATCACCGTCATCGAGAACACCCCGATCGACTACCTCGACTTCGCCAGCCCCGAGAGCGGTCTGGGCTCCAAGATCGGCCTCGACGCCACCGACAAATGGCCGCCCGAGACGAAACGCGAATGGGGCGAGGAGATCCGCATGGACGAAGCCGTGGTCGACCGGGTGTCGGAGTTGTGGGAGAGGCTGGGCCTGCCCGGCGACGGCGCGCCGATCTGGAAATAACGCCGATACTCAATTCCGCCGCCTAATGTGGCCGAAATGCGCTTTCCAAATGACCAAACGGTAATCTAGGGTCGCGACTCTTTCCCTCCCTTCGAGACCTGACATGAAGCTCGCCCTTGTTGCCCTGCTCGCGGCCGTTGTCGCGGCGCCGGTGGTCTATGTCCCCACGTCCGCCGACGCCCAGGTGCGCGTGGGCAGCGGCGCCCGCAGCGACCCGCCCCGTCGGGCCCGGCCCGCGCCGCGGCTGACCGAGGCGGAAGAGAACCGCATGTTCGCGGCCCAGGACGAGATCCTGGACATCGACACCGAGGTCGCCGCCATCCGTCAGGCGGGCGCGACCGCGGGCGGCCTGTCCGCGGAACAGCAGGCCCGGATCGACGCCCTCGGGGTCCAGCGCACCGCCGCCCAGCAGATCATCGACCGGCTCGAGGCCAAGCTGAACCGCTAGGACCGCCCCGCTCCGGCCCGCTCGCCCGCAACCGCGCGCGCCCGCCAGCCTGGCGGAGCGCCGGTTGCGGGGTGACGCCGGACGATCTCGACGCCTTGCGGAGACGGTGGCCTGTTCAGGCCTGTTGCTCGCCATCGCCCCGGTTCGCAACCGGCGAGCGAACTTGGCGTTTCCGGCCGTTCTGACCGGAGTCTACATCCTGCACGCCTTCAGCCTGATCTGACTACTCGGGTCTTGCTGTCCCGGCCCATCCGCGCGAGACCTTCGCCCCATGCGAAACGCCATCGTCCTCGCCGTCCTGGCCGCCCTGTGCTCGAGTCCCGCCATGTCCCAGTCCCCGTCCGTCCCCAACGCCGCGCCCTGGGACCAGCCCTTCCTGCCGCCCGCGCCCGCATGGGATGGCGCCAGCCGCGCCCTGCTGCGCGACGCCTCGGACCCCTGGATCACGGCTTTCGAGGCCGACGCGGAACACGATGAAAGCCCGAACTACGCCGACACCCGCGCCTGGTTCGACCGACTGGACGCCGCCTCGGACCTGATCCGCATCGAACAGTTCGGCGTCTCGCCCGAAGGCCGGCCGATCTACGCCGTCATCGCCTCGAAGGACGGCGCGGCCTTCGACCCGTCCAAGCCCGTCCTGCTGGCCCAGGCCGGGATCCACCCGGGCGAGATCGACGGCAAGGACGCGGGCATGATGCTGCTCCGCGACATCGCCTTCAACGGCAAGGACGACCTTCTGGACCGGGTCAATCTGATCCTGATCCCCATCCTGTCGGTCGACGGCCATGAGCGCGCCGGCGCCTACAGCCGCCCCAACCAGCGCGGTCCCCGCATCCAGGGCTGGCGCAACACGGCGACCAACCAGAACCTCAACCGCGACTATCTGAAACTGGACCAGGCCGAGATGCGCGCCGTCCGCGGACTGGTGCTGAAATACCGGCCCGACCTCTACGTCGACATCCACGTCACCGACGGCATGGATTACCAGTACGACATCACCTACGGCTACAACGGCGAGAACGGCGTCTGGTCGCGCTCGCCGGCCATCGCCCGCTGGCTGGACGACGCCTTCAAGCCCGCGATCAACGCCGCCCTCGAGGCCGAGGGCCACATCCCCGGCGAACTGGTGTTCGGCGTCGGCGACGATCCGCGCGCCGGCCTGTCCGACGGCGGCCTCGGCGAGCGCTTCTCCAACGGCTGGGGCTCGGCGGCCCACGTCCCGACCATCCTGATCGAGAACCACAGCCTGAAGCCCTATGAGCAGCGGGTGCTGGGGACCTATGTCTTCCTCGAGGCCGCCATGCGCCGCCTGGCCGCCGACGGCGCCGCCCTGCGCACGGCGATCGCCGCCGACAGCGCCCTGCGCCCCGCCGAAATCCCGGCCAATTTCGCCCCCGACCCGACCCCGGCCTACACCCGGAGCTTCAAGGGCATCCGCTACGAGATGTACGACAGCCCCGCCTCGGGCCGTCCGGAAATCCGCTGGCTGGGCGTGGCTGATCCCGAGCCGTGGGAGGTGCCATTCTACGGCTCGCGCCCGACCCTGACCCTCCAGCGTCCGGAGGCCTATTGGGTGCCCGGTCACCGCGCCGACATCATCGAACGCCTGCGTCTGCATGGCATCCGGATGGAGACGCTGAACGCCGCCCGAACCGTCAACCTCGACATGCTTCGCCTCGTCGAGCCGAAGCTGGTGACCCGGGCCAATGAGGGCCGGGTCGGCGTCACGGTCGCTGCCGTCACGCCCGAGCGCCGCGACTGGACCTTCCCGGCGGGCTCGGTCCGCGTGCCGACCGACCAGCCGCTGGGCGACATCGTCGTCCTGCTGCTGGAGCCGCAATCCAGTGAGAGCTTCTTCGCCTGGGGCCTCTTCCCCGAGGTACTCAGCCGCGTCGAATATATCGAGGGCTACGCCATCGCCCCGTTGGCCGAAGCCATGATGGCCGCCGATCCGGCCCTCAAGGCCGAGTTCGAAGCCAAGGTGGCCGCCGAGCCCGCATTCGCCGCCGACGGCGACGCGCGTTTGCAGTGGTTCTACGAGCGAACCCCGTTCCATGATGATCGCTTCCGGCTCTATCCGGTGGGGCGAGAGAACTGATGACGAATTTCGAGTCCATGACCGCCGTCCAGGCCGCCGGCTACTGGAGCGGCCTGCTGATCGTGTTGCTCGTTGTGCTGTCGGTGCGGGTTGTCGTGAATCGGCGAAAGCACAAGGTGCTGTTCGGCGACGGCGGCAACGAGCCGATGACCCTGGCGAGTCGCGCCTTCGGCAACGCCGCCGAATATACGCCGCTGGCGATCGGCGCCCTGATCCTGATGGCGCTGACCGGCTGTCCGGCCTGGGCCGTGCACGCCGTCGGCGGCGCCTTCTTCATTGGCCGGGTGGTTCATCCGACCGGCCTGCGCTTCGGCAAGGGCCCCGGTCTCGGCCGGGTCGTCGGCATGATCCTGACCTGGGCGTCCCTGCTCGGCGCGGCCGCCGCCCTGATCGCCTGCCCGCTGCTGTGAGCCGGTTGCGCGGGACCGTCCGTCCGGCCATATCGGGGCATGCCTGACCGTACCGCGTCCGCCGCCTCTCCCGACATCCTGCCCGATCTGGTCGCCGCCGCCCTGAGGGCCGGCGCCGACACCGCCGAGGCGGTCTCGGCCGAGCGCGCCTCCCTCTCGGTGGGCGTCCGCAACGGCGCGCTCGAAGACGTCGAGCGCGAGGAGAGCCGCGACCTCGGCCTGCGCGTCTTCATCGGCCGGCGCTCGGCCGTCGTCTCCGCCTCCGATCTGTCCGAAGCGACCCGCGCCCGACTGGTCGAGCGCGCCGTGGCCATGGCCCGGCTGGCCCCTGAAGACCCGTACGCCGGCCTGGCGCCGCAGGATCGCCTCGCCCGCGGCCCCTTCGCCGAGCTCGACCTGTTCGACCCGTCCGAGCGTAGCGCGGCCGAGCTCGAGACCGCCGCCGCCGAGACCGAGGCCGCCGCCATGGCCGTGCCCGGCGTCGCCAAATCCGAAGGCGGCCACGCCTCCGCCTCCTCCAGCCGCTGGCGGCTGGTCACCTCGCACGGCTTCGACGGCGCCTATCACGGCTCCGCGTTTTCGCTCGGCGCGGGCGTCATCGCCGAAAAGGACGGAGCCATGGAACGGGGCAGCGAGCACCGCGCCGTCCGCCATCTGTGCGACCTGCCCTCGGCCGCCTCGATCGGCGATTTCGCCGGCCGCCGCGCCGTCGCCCGCGTCGGTCCCCGCAAGATCGACTCGACCACCGCCCCGGTCATCTTCGAGAACCGCGTGGCGACCCAGGTCCTGTCGCCCATCCTCGGCGCCATCTCCGGCCCGTCGATCGCGCGTGGCACCTCCTTCCTCAAGGACCGCCTCGGCCAGCGCATCCTGCCCGCCGGCGTCGATCTGATCGACGACCCGTTCCGCCCGCGCGGCCTGGGCTCGACCCCTTTCGACGACGAGGGCGTGGCCGTGTCGCGCCAGTCGATCGTGCGGGACGGCGTCCTGACCACCTGGCTGCTGAACAGCGCCGCCGCCGCCCAGCTGGGCCTCGCCTCCACCGGCCACGCCTCGCGCGGCCTCGCCGGCCCGCCCGGCGTCTCGACGCACAACCTGCATCTGGAGCCGGGCGAACGCGACCTCGACGGCCTGATGGCCGACGCCGGAACCGGCCTGCTGGTCACCTCCATGTTCGGCCCCTCGCTGAACTCAAACACCGGCGACTGGTCCGCCGGCGTCTCGGGCTTCTGGTTCGAGAACGGCGAGATCGTCTGGCCGGTCAGCGGCGTCACCGTCGCCGGCAATCTGGCCGAGCTCTGGACCCGGCTCGAGCGCGGCTCCGACCTGGAGTTCCGCGGCAGCTTCAACAGTCCGTCGCTGATGTTCGACGGCGTCGCCATCGCCGGCAAATGAGCGATCTGGCGGCCGACCTCGACCTGATCCGCCACGCCGCCGAGGCGGGGGGCCGGCTGGCGCTCGCCGAACGCGACGCCGGACTGAAGATCTGGTCCAAGTCGGGCGGCTCTCCGGTCACCTCGGCCGACATGGCCGTCGACCAGTTGCTCCGCGAGACCCTGCTGTCGGCCCGGCCCGATCACGGCTGGCTGTCGGAAGAGACCGCCGACACGGCCGACCGCCTGTCCAACCGCCGCATCTTCGTGGTCGACCCCATCGACGGCACCGTCGCCTATATGAAGGGCAAGCCGTGGTGGTGCATTCCCATCGCCATCGTCGAGGACGGCCGCCCCGTCGCCGCCGTCATCCACGCCCCGGCCCTGGGCGAGACCTTCGCCGCCACCCTCGGCGGCGGCGCGACGTTGCAGGGTCGCCCCATCGCCGCCTCCGACACCGCCGATCTGGACGACGCCTCCGTCCTCGCCGACGCCCGGCTGATCGAGGGACCGCACTGGATCGAGCCCTGGCCCGCCATGCGGTTCGAGAAGCGCAACGCCATCGCCTATCGCATGGCGCTGGTCGCCGCCGGCGCTTTCGACGCCGCCATCAACCTGTCGCCGAAATGGGACTGGGACGTCTGCGCCGGAGCCCTGATCGTCGAGGAGGCCGGCGGCCGGGTCAGTGACCACCACGGCCACGCCTGGCGCTTCAACCAGGCCGATCCGCGGCAGAACAGCCTCGTCTGCAGCGCCCCGGCGCTTCACCCGTTGATCGTGCGGCGGACAGCGCCTATTCCGCTGGCGCCCCGCTAGCTCCCCTCTGGACGTCCCATGACCAAGCCCGCCGAAACCGACCAACTCCTTCACCTCGTCATCGGCGGCGAGCTGCGCCACCTCGACGCCCCGGTGTTCCGCGACCTCTCCAAGGTCGAGTTCGTCGGCGCCTTCCCCAACTACGAAGAGGCCCGCAAGGCGTGGAAGGCCCGGGCACAGGCCACGGTCGACAACGCCCACATGCGCTTCTTCATCCTGCACGCTCACCGGATGATCGACCCGCGCGGCGACGCGCCCGGACACTGAGGACGGAACCCGGCCTCGGCCTGACGCGCTTTCACAGCTATACTGTGCGTTGACCGGAGAGACCCGATGGCCCCCACCCTGATCGTCCTTGCCCTGCTGGCGCTCGGCGTCGGCATCGTCGTCTGGGCTGTCCGCAAGAGGCCCGACGCCACCACCACCGGCCCGCAGGACGCCGACACCGCCTGGAACGATCCCGTCACGCCGGGCGAATCCCTGCCCGCCGATGCGCCAGACCCCGTCCGTTCATCCGAGGAACCTCGCCCTTGACCCTGTTCGGCCAAGCCCTTCAGGGGCCCGAGATCGCGGCGCTTGTCTCCTTGCTGCTGGTCCTCGTGCTGTGGACCATGCGCCTCAAGGGCGACCGGGACTGGGTCCGCTGGTTTCGCCAGTGGGAGGCGGACCGCAAGGCCCGCCGCGACGCGGAAATCGCCGCCGGGAAGGGCGAGTCGCCTCCCGGACCCGGCGAACCGCGCGGCCCCTGGGGCTGAGGCCTATTCCCGTTTCAGCAGCTTTTCGGTCAGGACCGTGCCCCACCAGCCGGCCTTGAACTCGGCCCGGATCGCCTTCGGGTCATAGGCGTCGCTGTCGACCCAATCGATGAAGCTGACCCCGGCCGGCTCGACCTCCCGCAGGTATTTCTCCAGCGTATAATCCAGCACGCCCGTCAGCCCCTCGCGGTGGTGCAGGTATTTCTTCGACAATTGTTCGATGGCTGCCGAGATCGGCTCGCCCAGATGAAAGTGGCGATAGAAGACCGCCATCATCCCGGCCCGGTCGGCCCCCGATTTGCAGTGGATCAGCACCGGATATTCGATCGTCCGGAACAGCTCGCGCGCCCGATGCACCCGGTCCCGCTGCGGCGGGTCGCGCGAATCCAGCGGCGCGTCGATCAGGGTCAGGCCCAGCCGTTCGCAGGCTTCCTTCTCCAGGGCGTAATACGCTTCGTCCCGCGCGCCGCGCAGATTGATGACCGTCCGGATCCCCTTCGCCTTCCAGTCCGCCAGCTGCCGGGGCGACGGCTGGTTGGTCCGCACCAGGTCCGGCCCCAGCCAGTGGGCGTTCGAGAACCATCGCCGCAGAAAGGCGTGGTCCTTCCAGACATAGTCCCACCGCGCCTTGAACCGGCCGCCCGGGGTGCTGAGGTCGTAACGCGCCATGGGTGGCAGATAGCGGGTCGAACCCGATGCGTCATCCCGGTGTACGGAATCTGGTCCGATCGCCTGAATTCCCGTTGCCCTGGCGTCCCTGTGCACGACTATCCGTTCGACAGCTTTCGGCGCGGCTGAAGCAGAGGAAGCCATGACCAGCACCACGAAGCCGAAACTCCTCTCCGGCGGCAACCCCCAGATACCCAAGGGCTACGGCGACGCCCCCGTCCAGGCCTGGATCGCCGCCGCGCCGGGCTGGAAGGCCGACGTCGCCCGCCGCCTCGACGCCCTTATCGAGCGCACGGTCCCCGGGGTGAACAAGGCCGTCAAATGGAACACGCCCCTGTACGGCGTCGAGGAGGGGAGTTGGTTCACGAGCTTCCACGCCTTCGACCGCTATCTGAAGATCGCCTTCTTCCGCGGGGCGTCGCTGGACCCTGTCCCGCCGGTGGCGTCGAAGCAGAAGGAGGTCCGCTATTTCCACATCCGCGAGGACGACCCGTTCGATGAAGCGCGACTCGCCGGCTGGATGAAACAGGCCAGCCGGCTGCCCGGCGAGCGAATGTGACAGAGCAGAAGGAAGGACCGTCATGAACAGGAGCGACAGCGCGGCGGACCAGGCCGGGTCTCCGGGCGAATTCATCGACGCGAAGATCGCCGCCCTCGGCGACTGGCGCGGAGAGACCCTCGCGCGGGTCCGGGCGCTGATCCGCCATGCCGACCCCGAGGTGGTCGAGACCGTGAAATGGCGCGGCGTCCCGGTCTGGGAACACGCGGGCATCCTGTGCACCGGCGAGGTCTACAAGACCTATGTGAAGCTGACCTTCGCCCGGGGCGCCGCCCTGGACGACCCGTCGGGCCTGTTCAACGCCAGCCTCGAAGGGAACGCCCGCCGGGCCATCGACATCCATCAGGGCGCCGTCCTCGATGAGGCGGCGTTCAAGGCCCTGATCCGCGCCGCCGTCGCGTTGAACACAGCGAAGAAGCCGCGCGCCTGATTGGCCATTGCCTTGCCCCGGCGCATGGGTGACGCTTCACGGCCCGCCGCCCGCGTGAGCGGCCCGCGTCCCGCCCGAGGTATCGCTGAACCATGGCCCCCGTCAGCTACCGCTTCGACGGCTTCCGCCTCGACCCCGCCGACCGCCGGCTGACGCGCGACGGCGCCCCGGTGGAGCTGAACGCCCGTTATCTCGACGCCCTGTCCCTGCTGGTGCGCGAACACGGCAAACTGGTCTCCAAGGACCGGTTCCTCGACGAGGTCTGGCGCGGCGTGCCCGTCACCGACGAGGCCCTGACCCAGTGCATCCGCACCATCCGGCGCCAGCTCGGCGACGACGCCGCCCGGCCGCGCTTCATCGAAACGGTGCCCAAACACGGCTACCGCTTCATCGCCCCGGTTGTCAGCGCTGGAGCGGTCGCCCGCGACGACGCCCCGCCCCCGGTCAGCGCGCCGTCGGCGGTCACGCGGGGCGAAGCCTGGCGTCCGTACTCCATGTTCGGCGCGGCCGGCATGATTGGCGGCGGACTCGCCGGGATCGTCGGCGGCCTGTTCTACGGTTTCGGCGCTTCGCAGCCGCTGGAGTCCGGCATGGGCTCGACCTCCGTCGTCGTGGTGCTGGTCGCCCTCACCGTTCTCGTCGGCGTGGTCGGGGGCGCGGGCGTGGGGCTGGGAATCGCGGCCGCGCGCGTGGCCTGGGGCCGCGTCTGGTTCGGCGCCATCGTCGGCGGCGCCTTCGGAGGCCTGCTCGTCGGCGCCGTGGTCAAGCTGCTGGGTGTCGACGCCTTCAACCTGCTGTTCGGCCAGTCGCCGGGCGCCATCACCGGCGCGGGCGAAGGCGCCCTGCTCGGCGCCACGATCGGGTTCGGCTCTTGGCTGGGCAGCCGCGCCGGGCGCCCGCTGCCGCTCAGGCTCACCGCCATCGCCACCGCCTTCACAGGCGCCGTCGTCGGCGGCCTCATCCCCCTGATGGGCGGACGACTGATGGGCGGCAGTCTCGACCTCCTCGCCCGTCAGTTCCCCGACTCCCGCCTTCGTCTCGACCGGATCGGCGGCCTGTTCGGCGAGGCGGACTTCGGCCCGGTCACCCACACCGTCACCGGCGCGCTTGAGGCCGCCCTGTTCTGCGGCTGCGTCATGGCGGCCATGATCCTGGCGCGGCGCAGATGGGATGTGGGAGCCCCGGACCGCCGCGCCGGCGCCATGGACCATATGGATGAATCAGCGAGGACATAGGCGGTGAGCCGTAAGTCATCACTCCGCTTGACTTCACCCCCCAGCCGTCCGACCTCCGACCCATGACGCCGCCCGCCCCCGCCACCGACGAGAAGGAGCCGCTGCGCCCGCTGCTGGGCCGCATCTGGCGCGACTATCTCTCGCACCACCGGACGCCGCTGTTCCTGTCGATCGCCTGCGCCGCCGTGGTCGGAATCATGGCCGCCACGGTGTTGCAGTTGCTCGAGCCGGCCATCGACGGCCTGTTCCTCGGCGAGGCCGTGACCATCTGGGGCTTCATCACCGTGCCGCCCGGGCAGGCGCTGGTCTGGATACCGGCCATCATCATCGGCGCCGGCCTGATCTGGACCGCCGCCGCCCTCGGTCAGGCGGCCCTCGTCAACCGGCTCGGCCACGGCATCGTCGGCGACATCCAGGTGCGGCTGTTCGGGGCCATGATCCGCGCCGACCTCGCCCGCCTGCGCAGCCAGCACTCCGGCGGCTTCGTCTCCTCGGTCCTGTTCGACGCCAATCTGGTGCGCGAGGCCTTCACCAACGGCGTGGTCAACTACACCCAGCACGCCCTGACCCTGGTGGCGGTGATCGGCTACATGGCCTGGACCGACTGGCGGCTGACCCTGATCGTCCTGCTGGGCGCCCCCGTCATCGCCTTCGTCATGCGCCGCTTCGGCAAGCGGATGCGCAAGGCCACCACCGGGGCCATGGTCGAGACCTCCAACCTGTCCACCGCCCTGATGGAGAACCTCGACGGCGTCCGCCTGATCAAGATCGAGAACCGCGAGGCCGCCGAACAGGACCGCGTCGGCGAGGTCGTCGCCCGCCGCCAGCGCCACGTCATCAAGAGCGCCGACTCCCGCGCCTTCGCCGGTCCCTTCTCCAACCTCGTGGCCATGATCGTGGTCGCCGCCGTCATGGCCTACGCCGGCTGGCGCGCCCAGGACGGGGCCATGAGCGTGGGCGCCTTCGCCGCCTATATCGGCCTGCTGATGGCCGCCGGCCAGTCGCTGCGGCAGGTGACCAACCTCCAGACCGTCATGTCCGAGGGCCTGACCGCCGCCCGCCGCCTGTTCTCGGCCCTCGACATCGAACCCGAGATCCGCGAGGCGCCCGACGCGGCTCCCTTGGCGGACGGTCCGATCACCGTGGCCTTCGACCGCGTCTCCTTCGCCTACGCACCGGCCGCGGAAGGCGGCGCCCCCACCCTGTCCGACGTCTCCCTGACCGTCGCCCCCGGCGAGACCGTGGCCCTCGTCGGCCCCTCGGGCGGCGGCAAGAGCACGATCCTCAGCCTGCTGCCGCGCTTCTATGACGTCACCGCCGGGGCCGTGACCGTCAACGGCCGCGACATCCGCGAGTTGAAGCTGCACGACCTGCGTTCGAAGATCGCCCTCGTCACCCAGGAGCCCTTCCTGTTCGACGACACCCTCGCCGCCAACATCGCCTACGGCCGCCCCGGCGCCACGGCCGAGGCCGTCGTCGCCGCCGCCCAGGCCGCCGCCGCGCATGAGTTCATCTCCGCCCTGCCCGAGGGCTACGCCACCCGCGCCGGCGAGGCCGGCCTGCGCCTGTCCGGCGGCCAGCGCCAGCGCATCGCCATTGCCCGCGCCTTCCTCAAGGACGCCCCCATCCTCCTGCTCGACGAGGCCACCTCGGCCCTCGACACCGAGAGCGAGGCCCTGGTCCAGGCGGCCCTCGAACGCCTCATGCAGGGCCGCGCCACCCTGATGATCGCCCACCGCCTGTCCACCGTCCGCAACGCCGACCGCATCCACGTCATCGAGGCCGGTCGGGTCGTCGAGACCGGCAGCCACGCCCAACTCGTCAAACTGGGCGGCCTCTATTCGCGGCTCGCACGGCAGCAGTCGCTGGACGGCGAGCCGGCGTCTGTGACGGCGGTGGTGTGATGGCCGCGCTTTACATCTCCCCTTCCCCTCGAGGGGGAAGGGGTCGGGGGATGGGGTGGAGGCACGCCGCGGCAGGACTTGGCGCGCGAGGCCCTGTCGATGAACATCTGACGCAGCCCACCGGCGCTACCCCACGATCATCCTGCCGCCACCCCACCCAACCCTCCCCCTCGAGGGGAGGGCTTCATTGGAGCGCTCCCCGATGAGACCGCTCCGAAATCCCGCGATCCAGAGCGCCCTCGGCTGGATCATGGCCGGCTGGCTGCGCTTTTGTTACGTCACCATCCGCTGGACCCATCATAACCGGCAGGCCGCCGAAGCGATCTGGGATCAGGGCGGCGGCGTTCTGACCGTCTTCTGGCACTCCCGCACCTCGCTGGCCCCGGCCGCGTGGCCGCTGGGCCGGGGCCAGCCGATCAAGGGGATGATTTCGCGCAGCGCCGACGGGGAACTGTTCGCCCGGGCGATGGCCCGGCTCGGCATCCCCGCCGTGCGCGGCTCCTCGGCCAACAGGGACAAGGGCGAGACGGACAAGGGCGGAACCCAGGCCCTGCGCGACGGCCTGCGCCAGCTCAAGGTCGGCGGCCTCGCCATCACCCCCGACGGCCCGCGCGGCCCCGTGCACAGCATGGCCGAAGGCCTCGTCGTACTGGCCCGGCTGTCGAAGGCGCCCGTCCTGTTCGTCGGCCTGTCCTGCAACCCGGCTATCCGCCTGAACAACTGGGATCGCACCCTGATCCCCCTCCCCTTCGGCAAGGGCGCCGTGGTCTGGGAACGGGGCGACTTTCCGGAGGGCGCCGAACTGGCAGACGTCTCCGCCGAATGGCGCGAGCGGATCAGCGCCGTCGAGGCCAAGGCCGACGCCATCACCGGTCTGGAGCGCATCTAGGTGAGCCCCGCCCTCATCGCCTGGCGTTTGCTCACCCGCCTGCTGGAGCCGCTGGCCCCGCGCCTGCTCGACGCCCGCGCCAAACAGGGCAAGGAGGATCCGGCCCGCGTCGACGAACGGCTCGGCCGCGCTTCCGTCGCCCGCCCCGACGGCGAACTGGTCTGGCTGCACGGCGTCAGCGTCGGCGAGACCCTGTCCCTGCTGCCCGTGGTCGAACGGCTGCGTCAGAAACGCCCCGACCTGACCGTTCTGGTCACCTCCGGCACCCTGACTTCGGCGGCCCTGCTGGCGAAGCGGCTGCCGGCGGGCGTCATCCACCAGTTCGCTCCCGTCGACACGCCGGGCGCCGTCGTCGCCTTCCTCGACCACTGGCGGCCGTCGCTGGCTGTCTTCGTCGAGAGCGAGCTGTGGCCCAATCTGATCCTCGAGGCCCGCGGGCGCGGCGTGAAACTGGTCCTCGCCAGCGCCCGCATCACCGAAAAGACCGTCGCCGGCTGGAGCCGTTTCCCTGCCGCCGTCGGGCAAATTCTCTCCGCCTTCGACCGCATCCTGCCGCAGGACGAGACCTCGGCCGCCCGGCTGCACAGCCTCGGCGCCCGGATCGACGGCCATGTGAACCTCAAGCTTTCCGGCGAAGCGCCGCCGCACGACGCCGCCGCCTTCACCCGCCTCAGCGCCGCCATCGGCGACCGGCCCGTGGTCGTCGCCGCCAGCACCCATGACGGCGAGGAAATCGCCCTCGTCCGCGCCCTCGACCGGCTGACCGACCGCCTGTG
>CALRJO020000067.1:0-16214 GCA_943367565.1 Brevundimonas vancanneytii | reverse complement strand
CACCGCGTCGAGACTCGCCATATAGGCGGCCATGTCGCCGTCGGGCGGGGCCACCACCGTGGTCGACCAGCCCATGACGTGATCCCCGCTGAACAGGGCGTTCTCCTCGGCCAGGACGAAGGCGAGGTGATTGGAGGCGTGGCCCGGCGTGGCGAGAGCCTCGAGGGTCCAGTCATCGCCCCGCAGCCGCTCGCCGCCGGTCAGGACGATGTCGGGCGCAAAGGTCTCGTCGTCGTCCTCGTCCAGCATCGCCGAGGCGTGGACCGTCCGCGTCGGGGGGCGCGCGGCCAGAATCGGGGCGCCGACCATGTCCGCGAACGGGCGGGCGAGGGGGGCGTGGTCGCGGTGGGTGTGGGTCACCAGCACATGGCTGACCGTCTGGCCCGCGACCGCCGCCGCCAACGCCGTCAGATGGGCCTCCTCCAGCGGGCCGGGGTCGATCACCGCCACCCCGGCGCCGGCCTCGCCGCGGCCGACCACATAGGTGCCGGTCCCCATGAAGGTGAAGGGTCCCGGATTGTCGGCGATCACGCGCCGGATCAGGGGCGAGACCTGATCGACCCGTCCGTATTCGAACACCGGCGGCGCGACGAAGGGGATCATCGGGCGCGGCCCGACCCTTGCGTTAGGACTTCGTAAACCTTCCGCGGAGTGTCCGAAGTGGCCGTTTCCATCGCCCTGGCTGTCTCAAATCGGCTCCAGCCCATGGCGGCGGCCTTCCTGTGTCTCATGGCGATGCAACTCGCCGTGGCGTCCTGCACGCCGGAACCGGCGCCCTACGCCACCCGCGTGGCGATCCTGCGCTGACCTTCTACAGCGGAACCCGGCCGAGATCGTAGCCCGCGCCGGCCGCGGCCTCCCTCAGCGCGTTCGCGTCCGCGCCTCGCGACCGCTCCGCCATGGCCCAGACCGCGGCCGAGCGCATGCCCGAGCGGCAGAACATCACCGTGGGTGCGCCGTCGGCCAGCAGGTCCGCCACCGCCGCGACCTGATCCGGCCCCGGAAGGCCGGAAACGGGAATCCAGGCGAAGTCCAGGCCCGAGACGCGGGCGGCGCGTTCCATTTCGGCGGCGTCGGGCTGGCCGGGATCCTCGCCGTCCGGGCGGTTGCTGATGACCCGGCGGACGCCGGAGGCCGCCAGGTCGGGCAGGACGTCCGGCGAAAGCTGGGGCGCGGCCCAGACGTTCGGCGACAGGGGCCGGGGCGTCACCCCTACTGCCTCCGCACCCGAACCGCCCGGCTGCCGCTCACCGTCAGCAGGAAGCTGCCCAGGGCGGCCTTGCGCACTTCCACCGGCTGACCGGGACGGTTCTGGAAGCGGACGCGCTCGGAATCGATCTGACGCCATACGCTGCCGTCAGCCAGGCGGAAGACCCAGCGGCCTTCGCCGACCAGCGAGGCGCTCTGCAGGGTGGAATCGATCGAATCGAGCTCGACGGCCCCTTCGGACCCGAACAGGCGCGGCAGCGACGGCATTTCAAAGCCGAACAGCTGGCGGCGGGTCTCGGCGACGACGGCGCGGTCGATGACCACCACGTCGCCCGCGCGCTCTGCGGTGTCCAGCGCCCCGGCCGCGGAGTCGAAACAGGCCAGGCGGGCCGTACTGTCGGCGATGCCGCGGCAGGCCATCAGCCGCGCCAGCGTCTCCGGTCGTTCCTGGGCCGGGACCGCCTGTCCCGACAGGGTCGAAGCCGCCGCCAGGGCTGCGAGGCCGGAAATCAATGACATCTGGTCAACCCTCAAGAGGCCCACATCGGGCGCCTGACTTCAGTCGGACAAGACGCCCGCAGGGTCAACTCCCGCCCCGCAACAGCGGCTGTGTCCGTATCGTGGCCGAAATACGACAGTCACGCTTCGACCGGATTACAGTCGTGTAATTTGGCTGGCGAATACGGCCCAGCGGCGCATAACATTGTGCAACTGCGGTCGGGATTCTGTCCGCGGGGGAAGGGAATATTCCATTCTAAGGCCGCGGGAGCACCGGATTCCGGAAGCTGCCGACAATCAGGAGACGACCTTTGAGAACCCAGAAAATCCGTAATCGGCTGTTGTCGACGACGATGATCGGCGGATTCGCCGCTCTCGCCTTCGCCACGCCCGCCCTGGCCCAGAATGCTCCGGCGTCCCAGGACCTGGACGATGTCATCGTCACCGGCTCGCGCATCCCGCAGTCCAACCTCGTCACCACCAGCCCGGTGACGCAGGTGACCGGCGAGGACATCGACGTCGCCGGCGTCACCCGGGTCGAAGACCTGATCTCGCAACTGCCGCAGGCCTTCGCCGCGCAGAATTCGACGGTCGCCAACGGCGCCTCGGGCACGGCCACGGTGTCGCTGCGCAACCTCGGCTCGTCGCGCACCCTGGTGCTGATCGACGGTCGTCGTATGGGCTACGGCTCGCCGAACGACGACGCGGCCGACCTGAACCAGATCCCGGAACAACTGGTCGAGCGCGTTGAAGTCCTGACCGGCGGCGCCTCCGCCGTTTACGGCTCGGACGCCGTCGCCGGCGTCGTCAACTTCATCATGAAGAAGGACTTCGAAGGCCTGCAGATCGACGCCCAGTACGGCTTCTATCAGCACAACAATGACTATGACGGCGTCGGCAACCTGCGGGCCGAGATCGCCCGTCGCGCCCTGACCAACCCGACGGCGTTCGTCCTGCCGGAAGACAACGTCTCCGACGGTGAGAGCCGCTCGCTGAACGTGACCCTGGGCGTTTCCTCGCCCGACGGCCGCGGCAACGTCATGGCCTATGCCGGCTACCGCAACAACAACCCGATCCTGCAACGCGACCGGGACTATTCGGCTTGCGCCCTCGGCGCTCCGAACGCGGCCACGGGTCCGACGACCTATTCCTGCGGCGGTTCGGGCACCTCGTTCCCCGGCCAGTTCACGGACTTCTCGACCTTCGCCTACACGATCGGCGCGGGCCGGACCTTCATTCCGTACAACGGCAACGTTCACGCCTACAACTTCGGCCCGCTGAACTACTACCAGCGCCCGGATGAGCGTTACACCCTGGGCGCCTTCGGCCGCTACGAGGTCACCGACAAGGCGGAAGTCTTCGCCCAGCTGATGTTCTCGGACTATCAGTCGGTCGCGCAGATCGCCCCGTCGGGCAGCTTCTTCAGCGTCGGCGACATCAACTGCGACAGCCCGCTTCTGTCGGCCCAGCAGCGGACCGCCATCGGCTGTACGCCCGCTGACCAGGCGGCCGGCAACCGCCGGACGATGTACGTCGCCCGTCGTAACGTCGAAGGCGGCGGCCGTCAGGACGATCTGAACTACACCTCGTACCGCGGCGTCGCCGGTGTGCGTGGTGAGATCACCCCCGGCTGGAACTACGATGTGGCCGCGCAGTTCTCGCGTGTCCGTCTGGCCCGTACCTATCTGAACGACTTCTCGGTCACCCGTCTGACCCGCGCTCTTGACGTTGTCGACAGCGATCCGGGCCCGGGCGTCACGCCGACCTGTCGCTCGGTGGTCGACGGCACCGATCCGAACTGCGTCCCCTATGACGTGTTCGGCAACGGCACCGTGACCCAGGCGGCCCTCGACTACCTGCAGATCCCGCTGATCCAGACCGGTGAAACGACCCAGCAGGTCGTCACCGCCGCGATCACGGGCGACACGGGTTGGTCGCTGCCGACCGCCGCGCGCACCGTCCAGGTCGCGTTCGGCGCCGAGTACCGTCGTGACGGCCTGGCCTCCACCACCGACGCCGCCTTCGCTTCGGGCGACGGCGCTGGTCAGGGCGGACCCACGATCGGCATCACGGGCGCCGCGGATGTCGCCGAAGTCTTCGGTGAAATCCAGATCCCGCTGGCCGACGATCAGCCCTGGGCCTATTCGGCCTCGCTGGACGCCGCCTATCGTCGTTCGGAGTATTCCAACCTCGGCACCGACACCTACAAGGTCGGCGCGGACTACGCTCCGATCGAGGACATCCGCTTCCGCGCCAGCTATTCGCGCGCTGTGCGGGCGCCCAACGTGATCGAACTGTTCGCGGCCCAGGGCTTCAACCTGTTCGACGCTGACAACGATCCCTGCGACGACCTGAACGACGACGGCGTGCTGAACAACAGCGTTCCGGCGGCGTGCATCGGCGCCGGTTCGCACCAGGTCACCCTGGCGCAATCCGACAGCGGCGCCCTGAACAGCCCGGCCGGCCAGTACAACTTCCTGGGCGGCGGCAACCCGAACCTGAACCCTGAAGAGGCCGACACCTACACCTACGGTGTGGTGTGGACCCCGAGCTTCGTCCCGGGCTTCAACATCTCGATCGACTATTTCGACATCCAGGTTGCGGGCCTGATCTCGACGGTGGGTTCGCTGAACACCTTCGACCTCTGCTACAACCAGGGCGATGCCGCCGCTTGCGGACGCATCAACCGTAACGCTGGTGGTCAGCTGTGGGTCGGTTCGGGCTTCGTGGAGGATCTGAACAACAACATCGGTGGTCTCTCGACCACGGGTTGGGACTTCAACTCCAACTATGCCTTCGATCTCGAAGACATGGGCATGGCCAACATGGGCTCGATGCAGCTGTCCTTCGTGGGCACCCTGCTGAATGAACTGAACACGGACACCGGTCTCGGCGGTCCCGCCTCGGTTTATGACTGCGCCGGCTTCTACGCCAACCAGTGCGGCGTTCCGAACCCGGAATGGCGTCACCGCGCCCGCGCCACCTGGCTCACTCCCTGGGACGTGGACATCTCGGCCACGTGGCGTCACTACGGCGAAGTTGAAATCGCCGTGCTCAACGGTACGACCGGCACGCTGAACAACGGCGGCACCCGTCTGGACCGCTACTTCGACGCCGAGAACTACTTCGACCTGGCTGCCGTCTGGCAGATGACGGACACCGTCGTCTTCCGCGCCGGCGTCAACAACGTTCTCGATAACGATCCGCAACTGTCCTACAGCGTGGGTACGACCGGCAACGGCAACACCTACCCGCAGCTGTATGACTCGCTGGGCCGTTACTTCTTCTTCGGTATCACCGCCAACTTCTAGGGCCTGATACCAGGGACAATCTGGGGCGGCGGATCTTCGGGTCCGCCGCCCTTTTTGTTGACCTGGCCGCCGCCGCAGAAAAACCATCTGCCCTGTTCAAGCGTTGCGATCCGACCTTCCCGTTGCACGACCGTGGATTTCCTCATGTTCCTCAGCCTCGTCTCCGCCCTCGCCCTGACCGCACAGACGCCGCCACAGGACGCCGGCGTCATGTCCACCGCCCCCCGGGTCGAGGCGGTCGAGACCGAGCGTTTCCGCGAGGCCGTGGCCTACGCCAATCCGATGCCGCGCGGCGCGCCCGAGGCCGACTATCCGCTGGTCGCCTGGTGCGAGGCGCTGGTGAACGGCCATGTCGCCCTCGGCGAGACCTTGACCAGTGCTGATGATCTGGACCGCGACATCATCCGTCTCGGCAAGCTCGAGGCGGCCGATTTCCGCGCCGCTCTCAATGCCGCCGAGCCGCGCCAGTCCGCCGCCAGCCGCGCCGCCGCCCGCGCCGCGGCCGCAGAAGCCGCCGCCAAATGGACGCCGCTGGTCGGTACGGACGAGACTGTGCGGAGCCAGGCCTTCGGCCTGTTCTTCGGCCTGCCCGGCCGCTGCGAACACGCCGCCCGCCGCCTGCGCCTGAATATCACCACGCCGCCGGCCACGCCGGAGGATGTCGGTCTGGAATAGGCCTCAGGCCGCCGCCACCCGCGGCGCCGCCCCCGGGTCATAGTTCAGGATCGGCGACAGCCAGCGTTCGGCCGTGGCGATGTCCCAGCCCTTGCGTCGGGCATAGTCCTCGACCTGATCGCGATCGATCTTGCCGACGCCGAAATAGTGGCTCTCCGCATGGCCGAAATAGAGACCTGACACCGACGCCGGCGGGGTCATGGCGAAACTCTCGGTCAGGGCCATGCCGGCGTTGTCTCCCGCCTGCAGCAGGCGGAACAGTGTCGCCTTCTCCGTATGGTCCGGCTGGGCCGGGTAGCCCGGGGCCGGGCGAATGCCCTGATACTGTTCTGCGATCAGCTCCTCAATCGTGGCCTGCTCGCCGGCTGCATGGCCCCACAGTTCGGTCCGCACCTTCCTGTGCAGAGCCTCGGCGAAGGCCTCGGCCAGCCGGTCGGCCAGGGCCGTGGCCATGATGGCCGAATAGTCGTCGCCGGCGTCCTTGAACCGTTTGGCGATCTCCAGCTCGCCGTGGCCGGCGGTGACGGCGAAGGCGCCGATATAGTCCCGGCCGGTCTCGGCGACGAAGTCCGACAGGGCCAGATTGGGCTTGCCGTTCGACTTTTTGATCTGCTGGCGCAGGGTGTGGAAGCGGGCGATCTCTCCGGTGCGGCTCTCGTCGGCATAGACGGCGATGTCGTCGCCGACGGCGTTGGCGGGCCAGAAGCCGACCACGCCGCGCGCGGTGAACCATTTCTCGTCGACGATCCGCTTCAGCATCGCCTGCGCATCGGCGAAGAGATCCCTGGCCGCCTCGCCGACGATCTCGTCCTCGAGGATCAGCGGATAGCGGCCGATCAGCTCCCAGCTGGCGAAGAAGGGGGTCCAGTCGATGTGGTCGGCCAGATCGCCGAGGTCCCAGCTGTCGAAGGCGCGCACGCCGAGGAATGACGGGGCGCAGGGCAGGGGCGTCGCCGGATCGGGCTGGAACCGGTTCTGGCGCGCGGCGGGCAGGGACGCCCGCGCCTTGACCTCCTGACCGCGCGCATATTGCTCGCGGATGCGGACGTATTCGTCGCGCGTCAGGGACTCGTTCTTCGCCCGCTCGGTCTTCGACAGCAGGCCCGAGACCACGCCCACGGCGCGCGAGGCATCGACGACATAGGTGGTCGAGCCGCTGCGATAGCCGGGCTCGATCTTCACCGCCGTATGCGTCCGGCTGGTCGTCGCCCCGCCGATCAGCAGGGGAATGTCGAAGCCGCGCCGCTCCATCTCGCGCGCCACGAACACCATCTCGTCCAGCGAGGGGGTGATCAGGCCGGACAGGCCGACGATGTCGACCTTGTGCTCGACCGCGGCGTCCAGGATCCGGTCGGCCGGAACCATGACGCCCAGATCGATGACCTCATAGTTGTTACACTGCAGGACCACGCCGACGATGTTCTTGCCGATGTCGTGGACGTCGCCCTTGACCGTGGCCATCAGGATGCGGCCGGCCTGTTCCCTCGGCTTGCCGGCCTTTTCGGCCTCCATGAAGGGTTCCAGCCAGGCCACGGCCTGTTTCATCACCCGCGCCGACTTGACCACCTGCGGCAGGAACATCTTGCCCGAGCCGAACAGGTCGCCGACGACGTTCATCCCGTCCATCAGCGGACCCTCGATGACGTGCAGCGGGCGGTCGAACGACAGCCGGGCCTCCTCGGTGTCGGCGTCGATATAGTCGGTGATGCCGTTGACCAGGGCGTGTTCGATCCGCTTGCCGACGGGCTGGTCGCGCCATTTCAGATCGACGACCCGGGCCACGCCCTTGTCGCCCTTGTAGTTGGGGGCGATGTCGACCAGCCGCTCGGTGTTCGAGACATTGGTCCGCTGCGGCCGGTTCAGGATCACATCCTCGACGGCCTCGCGCAGGACCGGGTCGAGCGTGTCATAGACCGGCAGGTCGCCGGCGTTGACGATGCCCATGTCCATGCCCGCCTGGATGGCGTGGTACAGGAAGACGCTGTGGATCGCCCGCCGCACCGGCTCATTGCCGCGGAAGCTGAACGAGACGTTCGACACCCCGCCCGAGACGCGGGCGTAGGGCAGGGTCGCCTTGATGACCTTCGTCGCCTCGATGAAGTCGACGGCGTAGTTGTCGTGCTCCTCGATCCCCGTCGCCACGGCGAAGATGTTGGGGTCGAAGATGATGTCCTCGGGCGGGAAGCCGACTTCGTCGACCAGGATGCGATAGGCGCGGGTGCAGATCTCGATCTTGCGCGCGGCGGTGTCGGCCTGGCCGACCTCGTCGAAGGCCATGACCACCACGGCGGCGCCGTAGCGCAGGCATTTCACCGCCTGGGCGCGGAAGGCGTCCTCGCCTTCCTTCATCGAGATCGAATTGACGATCGGCTTGCCCTGGACGCATTTCAGGCCCGCCTCGATCACCTCCCATTTCGAGCTGTCGATCATCACCGGCACGCGCGCGATGTCGGGCTCGGCCGCGATCAGGTTGAGGAAGGTGATCATGGCCTGCCTCGAATCCAGCAGGCCCTCGTCCATGTTGATGTCGATCACCGAGGCCCCGGCCTCGACCTGCTGGCGCGCCACCGACAGGGCGGCGCCATAGTCGCCGTCGATGATCAGCTTCTTGAACTTGGCCGAGCCGGTGACGTTGGTCCGCTCGCCGACGTTGATGAAGGTGGGTCTCACTCAAAAACTCCGCTCATCCCCGCGAAAGCGGGGACCCAGTGCTTTCGTGAGGCACGGTGCATGGGATCAATGTCAGGGCGCGCCCGGCGGGACCGATCGCCCGAAGAACTGGGTCCCCGCTTTCGCGGGGATGAGCGGAACTCAAAACTCATCACGCCACCAGCTCGAACGGTTGCAGCCCCGACAACCGCATCGCCACCGGCCGCTCCGGAATCTCCCGCGTCGGCAGTTTCGACACCGCCTCCGCCGTATGCCGGATATGCGCCGGCGTGGTGCCGCAGCAGCCGCCGACGATATTGACCAGACCCGAGGCCGCCCACTCCTCGAGGAAATGGGCCGTCTGGTGCGGCTCCTCGTCATACTGGCCCATGGCGTTGGGCAGGCCGGCGTTCGGATAGGCGGCGACCAGGGTGTCGGCCACCCGCGACAGCTCGGCGATGAACGGCCGCATCAGATCGGCCCCCAAGGCGCAGTTGAAGCCGACGGCGAAGGGTTTGGCGTGGCGCACGCTGTTCCAGAAGGCCTCGGCCGTCTGGCCCGACAGGGTCCGGCCCGAGCGGTCGGTGATGGTGCCCGAAATCCAGATCGGCAGGGCCTCCATCCCCTCGTCCTCGAGGTCCTTGATCGCCTTGATCGCCGCCTTGCAGTTGAGCGTGTCGGTGATGGTCTCGATCAGATAGAGGTCGACCCCGCCCTCGTTCAGCGCCCTCACCTGATGGCGGTAGGCGTCATAGACCTGGTCGAAGGTGACCAGCCGCGCGCCGGGGTCGTTCACGTCCGACGACATCGACAGCATCTTGTTCAGCGGCCCGATCGAGCCGGCGGCGAAGCGCGGCTTGTGCGGCTCCTTCGCGGTCCAGCGATCGGCGGCCGCGCGGGCCAGTTTCGCCCCCTCCAGATTGATGTCCCAGACCGACTGTTCGTCGAGCCTGTAGTCGTCCTGGGCGATGACCGTGGCCGAGAAGGTGTTGGTCTCGGAGATGTCGGCCCCGGCGGCGAAATACTGGTCGTGCAGGCCGGCGACGATGTCGGGCCGGGTCAGGCACAGGATGTCGTTATTGCCCTTCATCTGGCCGACGTGATCGGCGAAGCGCTCGCCGCGGAAATCCTCTTCCGACAGCTCGCTGCGCTGGATCATCACGCCCCAGGCGCCGTCCAGCACGAGGATGCGCTCTTTCGCGGCCCGGTGCAGGGCAGCGATGCGTTCGCCGCGGGTCATCGGTCGGCTCCGGCGCGGGCGGCATACCCCTCCACCCCTTCGGGGTCCCCCTCCCCGCAAAGCGGGGAGGAGACGGTGGGTCGTCCTGTCTCCTCCCCACGCAGTGGGGAGGGGGACCGCGTAGCGGTGGAGGGGCTGTCGAAATTACGCACGGGCGGTCTCGCGCACGCCCAGCACCCGGCAGATCGCATAGACCAGGTCGGCGCGGTTCAATGTGTAGAAGTGGAAGTCGGCGAAGCCTTCCTCCTGCAGCCGGGCGCAGGTTTCGGCGGCCACCGAGGCGGCGATCAGCTTGCGGGTCTCCGGGTCGTCGTCCAGCCCCTCGAAATGCGCCGCCAGCCAGTCGGGCACGGCCGCGCCGCAGGCCGCGGACATCCGCTTCAGGCCGTTGAAATTGCTCACCGGCATGACGCCGGGGATGATCGGCACGGTCACGCCCGCCGCCCGCACCCGATCCCGGAAACGCAGGAAGGCGTCGATGTCGAAGAAGAACTGGCTCACCGCCCGGGTCGCGCCGGCGTCGACCTTGGCCTTGAGCACATCCAGATCATGCGCCGCCGACGGGCTTTCCGGGTGCCCCTCGGGATAGCAGCCGACGGTGATCTCGAACCCGCCCTTCGAGGCGATGGCGGCGGTCAGCTCGGTGGCGTTGGCGTAACCGTCCGTACGCGGAACATAGGCTCCGCCGATGCCGCTCGCGCCCGGGGGATCCCCGCGCAGGGCCACGATGTGGCGCACCCCGGCGTCGCGATAGCCCTCGATGACCCCGTCGACCTCGTCGCGGCTGGCCTCGACGCAGGTCAGGTGGGCGGCCGGGGTCAGGGCGGTCTCGGCGAGAATGCGCTGCACCGTGCGATGGGTCCGCTCCCGGGTCGAGCCGCCCGCGCCATAGGTCACCGACACGAATTCGGGCGCCAGCGGGGCCAGGCGGGTGACCGCCTTCCACAGATTGGCCTCGGCCTCGTCGGACTTGGGCGGGAAAAATTCGAACGAGACGCGCGGCCGCGACGCGTCCTGCCCCGCGCGGGCCACGGGCCCCAGCGGCGACAGCAACAGGGCCCGGGCCTCGGCCAGACTGCGGGGGGCGATGCTCATGCGACCTTCTCCGCGGCGGCGGCCGGGCGTTCGGCGGTCCAGATCGAGACGGTCAGGCCATCGGTGTCGGGGGGCAGGACGATCGGCGCGGTGGGCGTCAGGCCCGCGCCGGACAGCCAGCGGCGCATCTCATCGTCGGAGAAGCCCAGCCGGCGGTGCTGATGCTCCTCGCGCAGATATTCCAGCTTGTGCGGAGCGAAATCGACGATCAGCAGCCGCCCGCCCGGCATGACCAGCCGCGCCGCCTCGGCCACCGCCGCCGCCGGATCGGCGAGGTAGTGCAGCACCTGGTGCACCATCACCAGGTCGGCGCTCTGCTCCGGCAGGCGGGTGGCGAAGATGTCGCCGTGGCGCAGCTCGACCTTGTCCAGCCCGGCCTTCGTCACATTGGCCCGGGCGATGTTGAGCATGTTCTGGCTGAGGTCCAGGCCGACCGACATCTTCGCCTTGCGGCCCAGCAGGGTCAGCATCCGCCCCGAGCCGGTGCCCAGGTCGACGACCCGTTCGAACGGTCCGTCCCCGGCCGCGCGGGTGATGGCGGCCTCGACCGCGCTCTCGCTGACATAGAGCGAGCGGATCCGGTCCCACTGCGGCGCCACCCGTTCGAAATAGGCCCCGGCCGCCGCCTCGCGGTCGCGCCGCACGGCTTCCAGCCGCCGGTCGTCGGCCTCGCCCGCCGAAACGTCCAGCAGGTCCAGCACCGTGTCGATCAGCCGCCGCGCCGTCAGGTCGGACGACAACCGGTAAAAGACCCGCGCCCCGTCCGGAAACCGCTCGATCAGTCCGGCGTCCGTCATCAGCTTCAGATGGCGCGACACCCGCGGCTGGCTCTGGTCGAGGATGCGCGACAGCTCCATCACCGACAGCTCCTCGCCGGCCAGCAGCGACAGCACCCGCAGACGCGTCGGCTCTCCCACGGCGCGCAGGGCTTCAACGGTCTGGTCAGCGGTCAACGACATCCCTTTATATAAAGATATCCTTATATGATTTGGCAAGGAAAATCGCTGGTCAGACGCCGGATCGGGGGCCAGTCTGCGTGCAACGGCCAACTGTTTGTTGCGAGGCTGCCCATGTCCTGTCGCCTGATCGCCCTGACGACCACATCCCTCCTCCTGTCGACGCTCGCCGGACCGGCCTTCGCCCAGACCCCGCCGCAAGGGGGCGGCATGGCCGGCCTGCCGCGCACCGCCGAGGAGGTGCAGCCCTGGGCGGAACGGCTGTTCAACCGGTTCGACGCCAACCAGGACGGCGCCATCACCGAGGACGAACTCGCTGTCCTCGACAGTCCGACCGCGGCCCCCATGGGTGGCTCCCGCTTCCGGACGATGATCCTGGCGTCCGACGCCGACGGCGACGCCCGCGTCACCGTCGAGGAATGGACCGCCGCGGCGCGACAGATGTTCGAGCGCATGAGCGGCGCCGGCGGCCCTCCCGCCGGCCCTCCCGCCGGCGCTCCTGCCGGCAGGCCTGCTGGCGGGGGCATGGGCGGAGCGGGCGCCGCCGACATGTTCAGTCTGCCGCGCACGGCCGACGCCGTGGCTCCCTGGGCCGGGCGGCTGTTTACCCTCCTCGACGCCAATCAGGACGCCAGCATCACCGGCAATGAACTGGCTCTTCTCGCCAATCCGACGGTCGCCGCCATGGGCGGATCGCGTCTGCGCGCCATGATCGCCCAGTCGGACGCCAATCGCGATTCCCGCATCAGCCTCGAGGAGATGTCCGCCGGGGCGCAAAGGATGTTCAACCGCATGGATCTGAACGGCGACGGCCGGCTCAGCGACGCCGAACTGCCCCGGCCGCCGGCGCCGCCCGCGCCGGTCAACGTCCCGCCGGCCGATTCCAACCCCTTCCCGGAGATGCCCAACGGCGGCTGATCCGCGTTCAGATCACCGGCGTCTTCAGCGGCTCGCCCGCGAAGGCCGCCCGCAGGTTCTGGATCAGCAGCATCAGCATCCCCTGCACCGCCTCGGTCGTGGCCCCGCCCGTATGCGGCGTCAGCACCGTATTGGGCACATCGGCCCAGCGGGCGGCCCCGGTCGGCTCATCCTCGAACACGTCCAGCGCCGCCTGACCCAGCCGCCCGTCCTTCAGCGCGGCGATCAGCGCCGTCTCGTCGACCAGCTGACCCCGCGCGACATTGACCAGCAGCCCCTGCGGCCCCAACGCCTCGATCACCTCGCGCGAGACCAGCCCCCGGTTGCTCTCATCGGCCTTGCAGGCGACCACCAGTATGTCGCTGTCCCGCGCCAGCTCCAGCAGTGAACCCGCGTACGGCCACGCCGCCGCCTTCTCGCGCGGCCCCCACCAGCGCACGGTCATCCGCATCGCCTCCGCCCGCCGCGCCACCGCCTCGCCGATCGAGCCCAGTCCGACGACCCCGACCCGCTGGTCCTTCAGCGACGGCGTGATCATCTTCGACTCCACCGTCCAGCCCCCGGCCCTAAGGCTCCGGTCCCCCTCGGCGATCCGCCGCCGCGCCGCGATGATCAGGCCCAGGGCGTGATCGGCCACATCCTCGTGGTTGACCCCCGGCGCATGGGTCACCGGCAGGCCCCGCGCCCGGCACCAGTCGACATCGATCCCGTCATGGCCCGAGGTGAAACAGGCGATCAGCTGAAGCGCCGGCAGGCTCTCGATCAGCGCCTTGTCCAGCGGAAATTCCCCCGCCACCACCAGCGCCCGTATCTGCCCCTGCGCCTCCGCCGGCGGCCCCTCCCAGAAGCGCCAGACGGTGTAGTCGTTCTCCAGAAAGGCAGTCAGGGGCGCCAGATGGCGCTGCATGATGAGGAGGGCGGGGCGGTTGGGCATGGACGGACACTAATGCAGTCGCGCCCAATGAAAAACGGCCTTCCGATACGCTCGGAAGGCCGTTTGCGGAGGCTTGGAGATCAGCGCCCGAACTTCTGGAATTTGATCCGGTGCGGGATCAGGCTCTCCACCCCGAGCCGCCGCTTCTTGTCTTCCTCATAGGCCTCGAAGTTCCCCTCGAACCATTCCACATGGCTGTCGCCCTCGAACGCCAGGATGTGCGTCGCCAGACGGTCGAGGAACCAGCGGTCGTGGGAGATGACCACGGCGCAGCCGGCGAAGCCTTCCAGCGCCTCCTCGAGGTTCTGCAGCGTCTCGATGTCGAGGTCGTTGGTCGGTTCGTCGAGCAGCAGCAGGTTGCCGCCGGTCGCCAGGGTCTTGGCCAGGTGCACGCGGTTGCGCTCACCGCCCGACAGCTGGCCGACCTTCTTCTGCTGGTCGCCGCCCTTGAAGTTGAAGCTGCCGACATAGGCGCGGGTGTTGATCTCGCGCTTGCCGACCATCATCACATCGGTGCCGCCCGAGATGACCTCCCAGATGGTCTTGTTGGGCTCCAGGTCGTCGCGGCTCTGGTCGACATAGGCCAGTTTGACGGTCTCTCCGACCCGGATCGTGCCGGCGTCGGGCTGTTCCTGGCCGGTGATCAGGCGGAACAGGGTGGACTTACCGGCGCCGTTGGGGCCGATGACGCCGACGATGCCGTTGGGCGGAAGCTTGAAGGTCAGGTTGTCGAACAGCAGCTTGTCGCCATAGGATTTCCGCAGCCCCTCGGCCTCCAGCACGACATTGCCGAGGCGCGGGCCGGGCGGGATCTGGATCACGGCGTGGCTCTGGGCCCCGCGCATGGATTCCTGCTCGTCCACCATCCGCTCATAGGCGGCCAGACGGGCCTTCGACTTGGCCTGACGGGCCTTGGCCCCCGACCGCACCCATTCCAGTTCGCGGGTCAGGGCGCGCTGCCGGGCTTCGGATTCCGACTGCTCCTGAACGACGCGCTTGGTCTTGGCCTCCAGCCAGCTGGAGTAGTTGCCCTCGTGCGGGTGGCCCTTGCCGCGGTCCAACTCCAGCGTCCATTTGGTGACGAGGTCGAGGAAATAGCGATCGTGGGTCACCAGGATGACGCAGCCCGGGAAGGCCTCCAGGTGATGCTGCAACCAGGCCACCGACTCGGCGTCCAGGTGGTTGGTCGGTTCGTCGAGCAGCAGCATGTCGGGCTTGCTCAGGAGCAGCCGGGCCAGCGCCACGCGGCGCTTCTCGCCGCCGGACAGGTTGGTGGTCTCCCAGTCGTCGGGCGGGCAGCGCAGGGCGTCCATGGCCATTTCGATGCGGGCGTCGATGTCCCAGACGTCGCCGGCGTCGATCTTTTCCTGCAGGGCCGTCATCTCGGCCATCAGTTCGTCGGTGTATTCCTCGGCCATTTCCATGGCGATGGCGTTGAAGCGGGTGACCCACTGCTTCTCCTCGCACCAGGCCTCGACGTTCTCGCGGACGTTCAGGCTGTCGTCGAGCTGCGGCTCCTGCTCCAGATAGCCGCGCTTGATGCCGTCGGCCGCGCGGGCCTCGCCGTTGAACTCGCTGTCCAGCCCGGCCATGATCTTCAGCAGGGTGGATTTACCCGAGCCGTTGACCCCGACGACGCCGATCTTGGCGTCGTTGTAGAAGCTCAGCCAGATGTTCTCGAAGATCTTCTTGCCGCCGGGAAAGGTCTTGGTCAGACCCTGCATCTGGAAAATATATTGCTGCGCCATGAGGTGCGTTGCGCCCTGTCGTCTGGGTGTGTGGGGAGGTTGGCGCGGGATGTAGCCGCCGCGCCGCCGTTGGGCAAATGTCTAGGTGAGGGGGAGGGCGGTTTGATGGCGGCGGCTGGGCCGCCAAGGTCGCGTGAGGCCGCCATTTTTACGCCGAATGCATCCGATTGGCTTCCCCACCGCCTCTTTCGCGGGCGAGCGCCGGGAGCGATCCATGTCCATCAGCGTTACTCTCGAAGCCTTGTCCAGCCATCGGCTCGTCCTGAGCCACTATGCGCCGGGCGAGGAGTGCCGCCCGCATCGGCATGGCCGGGCCCAGCTCTCGCTACTCTTGGCGGGCGACTATGAGGAGGACAGCGAGTGGGGGCGCGCCCGCGCCAACGGTCCCAGCCTCAGCCGCAAGCCGTCCGGTTTCGAACATCAGAACAGGTTCGGCCCAGCAGGCGCGTTGATCCTCGCGCTCAATGTCGATGCGGCGCCGAGCCTGGACCGGTATTTCGTCGGGGCCCGAACCGGGAATGCTGTCGGCGCCGGGTCGTTGTGGCGGTTGGCGAACGAGGAGATCGGAGTTTTCGAGACGAGCCGCGATGGACCCGGATCCTCCGTGACCCGCCAGCCGTGGCTGTCCGAAGCCCACGACCGGTTGCTCGACGAGCCGCGCCTGGGCATAGGCGCATTGGCCCGTTCGTTCGGCCTGCATCCGGTGCGTTTCGCCCGCCTGTTTCGTGAGGCCTTCGCCCATTCGCCGACGGCGCTCCGTCAGAATCACCGCGCCGCCCGCGCCGTCGGCCAGCTGATCTGCACCGGAATGCCCCTGGCCGAGATCGCCGCCGCCGAAGGCTTCGCCGATCAGGCGCACCTCAGCCGCGCCGTCAGCCGGGCCACGGGCTGGAGCCCGGGGCGGTTGCGCCGGCTGTTCGCCGGGAGCTGAGACCGGCCGGTTTCATCCGTTCAAGACAGGGTGAGAAGCGTCATGGGAAG
>CALRJO020000066.1:0-16325 GCA_943367565.1 Brevundimonas vancanneytii | reverse complement strand
AGCCGCGAGGTCAGGCTCGATACGCTGCGCTTCCATGGTCAGGACGCGGAGGGCCGCAGTTTCGTCATCGGCGCCGAAGGGGCGGTGCGCGATCCCGACACCGGCCGCTACCGCCTGATCGGCCCGGCGCTGCGGCTGAACCTCGGCGGGCGCAAGGTGACCACCCTGACAGCCGACGGCGGCGTCTATGACGAGGCCGGCAAGACCGTGACCATTGGTCCGAACGCGCGGATTTCCGACGGCGGCTCGGGCTTTACCCTGGTCACGCCCGAGGCGGTGGTCGACACCTCGACCGGCATCGTGACCGGGAACAAGGGCGTTCAGGGCTCCGGCCCGCTTGGAACCATCACCGCTTCGTCCTATGTGATCCGGGAACAGGGCGGGCGCGTCGAGTTTCGAGGCTCCGGCGAGAACAAGATACGCGGCACGATCAACGCCGGAGGGTCCAACCCATGACCAAGACCAGAACCCTGACCATCGCGGCGGCCACGCTGGCGCTTCTGGCCCTCCCGACCATGGGCGACGCCCAGACGGCGCCCCGGATGGGTGAAGGTCCGATCTCCTATGGCGCCGACGCCGGCGAGGCGACGCCGAACAGCCTGTCGCTGCGGGGGCGGGCCGAAGTCGTGCAGGGACAGAACCGTCTCCGCGCCGATGTCATCAGCGGCTCCGGCGCCGATAGCGGGATCGACCGGATCGAGGCCAGCGGAAACGTCTATTTCGTCACCCCCGACCAGACCATTCGCGGCGACCGGGCCGTCTATACCCCGGCGGACAATCTGGTGGTCATGACCGGCGATGTCATCGTGACCCAGGGCCAGAATGTGATGACGGGCGGCCGGCTGACCTACAATACCGAGACCCAGGCGGTCACAATGGCCGGCGGCGCCAGTTCGAATGGCGGTCGCATCCGCGGCGTCTTCTATCCCGAACGCAGCGGGAACTGAGCCCCGGCTCCGACTGACCATTGGCGCGCAAGGAACTCTCAGCCCTCAATGTGATCGAGACGCCGGCGGCCCCGGCGGCCGAGCCCGCGCGCCCGACGGGCCTGCGCGTCGAGAACATCGCCCGCGCCTTCGGCCAGCGGCAGGTGGTGCGCGACGTCTCCCTGCATGTCGAGCGCGGACAGGTCGCGGGCCTTCTGGGTCCCAACGGGGCCGGCAAGACCACCTGTTTCTACATGATCACCGGCCTGATCCCGCCGGACTCGGGCACGATCTGGCTGGACGGCGAGGACATCACGGCCCAGCCGATGTACCAGCGCGCCCGCATGGGTCTGGGTTATCTGGCGCAGGAGGCCTCGATCTTCCGCGGCATGACGGTCGAGCACAACGTCATGGCGGTGGTGGAGCTGCATCACACCGGCCGCGCCGCCATCGCCGAGGAGACCAGCCGCCTGCTGGAAGAACTGCGCATCGACCACCTGCGCCACGCCCCGGCCTCGGGCCTGTCGGGCGGCGAGCGGCGGCGCTGCGAGATCGCCCGGGCGCTGGCGGGCAAGCCGTCCTTCATGCTGCTGGACGAACCCTTCGCCGGCATCGACCCCCTGGCCATCGCCGACATCCGCCAGGTCATCCGCTATCTGGCGGGTCAGGGGATCGGGGTGCTGATCACCGACCACAATGTGCGCGAGACGCTGGAGATCATCGACCACGCCTCGATCATCTCGGGCGGTTCTGTGCTGTTCGAGGGCAAGGCCGAGGACGTCATCCGCGATCCGGAAGTGCGCCGGGTCTATCTGGGCGACATGTACGGGTGAGGTCTCGCCTCAGGGCTGGCCCAAACTCAACCGGCTGATCAGCACCGCCGCGCGCTGCGACTGGCGCACCAGACTGTCCAGATCGACCCATTCGCCGTCGGCGTGGGCGTTTCCACCTGCGATGCCGAGGCCGCCGAGCGTGTCCACGTCCTGCGCTACGAAACCGCTGTCAGCGGCGCCGCGCCGCGCCGGGTCGTACTCCGCCATCTCGGGCAGACGGAGGTCGCGGTTGACGGCGTTCAGCCGGGCCAGCAGGGAGCGGTTGCCCTCGGTCGGGGCCATCGGCGGATAGCCGTTGCTCGCGAAGACGAGCTCGGCCTCCGTACGCGGCAGGTGATCGTCGACGATCGCCAGCATCCGGGCGCGGACTCGTTCGTCCTGTTCGCGGGTCAGGGTGCGCAGGTCGCCGCGCGCGATGGCGGTCGAGGCGACGATATTGGTCTTGCCCGAGGCGGTGACGCTGAATCCCTCGGCGTCGATGGCGGCGGGCGTGCCCCCGGCGACCACGCCGACATTGTAGGTCAGGTTCGGCTCGGGCAGGTCGCGGCGGAAGCTGTCGAGGATGCGGGCCAGCTCATAGATGGCGCCGTAACCCAGGCTGTCGTTGAACACGCCGCTGGAGTGGCCGGTGCGGCCGGTGGTGGTCAGGGTCCAGTTGGTCGCGCCGCGCCGGGCGATGGTGCCGAACTCGGCCCCGTCGTCGATGGCCAGGTTTTCGAACTCCAGCGCAAAGGCCGCCGCCCGACCGGCCTCGATCAGGTCACGGCGGGCGATGGAAGCCGGCGAGCCGATCCGCTCCTCATCGCCGGTCAGGACGATGGTGACGTTGGCGTGGTCCAGCGTGCCCGCCGCCTGCATGGCCCGCATGGCGGCGATGATCACCACCACCCCACCCTTGTCGTCGCCGATCCCCGGTCCGGTGGCGCGTGCGCCGTCGCGCTCGAAGGTCTGGAACGGGCTGTCGGTTTCGAACACCGTGTCCAGATGGCCGATCAGAAGGATGTTGCGGCCCTGGCCCGGATGGGCGGCGATCAGATGGCCCGCGCGCCCGGTCTCGGCCATGTCGACCCAGCGGACCTCGAAGCCCAGCGGCTCCAGCTCGGCCCGGACCATGTCGCCGACGATCCGCACCCCGGCCAGGTTCAGCGTGCCGCTGTTCTGGTTCACCAGCCGCTCCAGCAGGGCGATATGGCGGTCATGCTCGGCCTCGACCGTCCGCATCATCGTCTGTTCGGCGGGGCTCGACTGGGCCACGGCCGCGCCGGCGAGGGTCAGGGAGAGCAGGACGGCAAGGAACAGGCGCATGGGCTTTCTCCCGACAGACCCAAGGCTTTGCCGATCCGGTCAGCGGAGTAAAGGCCGGTCGCTCCCGGGGGGGCGGGCCTTCTTCTCCGAGCGCCCATGGCCGTCAGGGATCAGGTGACGCCGAACACGGCCTTGCAGCGGACGAGTATCTGCGACGCCGTGTCGTCGCCGCCCCTCGCCAGTTGTTCGCGTACAAACGCCTCGGCGGCGGGACGGTCGGCCAGTCCCTCGCGCCGGGCCGCCGCGTCGGCGATCGCGCCGGCTTCATCCTGCAGCCGGGTGAGATCGGCCCAGAGCCGCCGCTCGTTGGTCGTCTGGGGCGTCAGGGCGCCGGGAAACTCGGAATCGCGGGCGGATTTCCCCAGGAAGGCGCAGGCGTAGGCTTCGTTGAAGCTGAGGTCCGAGACAGGCGGCGGGCTCCAGGCCTGAAGCGCCAGGACGGTGGTGAGCAGGGCGATCATCAGCGAACTCCGGTTTTCCCCCGCACTCTGGCGCGGGACGGCGCGACCCCGAAGCCTTCGGAACCTGACGATGGCGCTTAGAACGCCGTTAACCGGTTTGGCGACAAGGTCGCCCCAGCAAGTTTCGGGCCACGCCCGATCGCGGGGGAAACACGGTGCTCGGGCAGAGGCTGGAGATCAGGCAGGGCCAGGGGCTGGTCATCACCCCCCAGCTGCAGCAGGCGATCAAGCTGCTGCAACTGTCGAACCTCGAGCTGGAGGCGTTCGTCGAGGCCGAGCTCGAGAAAAATCCGCTGCTCCAGCGCGAGGACGCCGAGCCCGGCGGCGAGATCGAGGTCCCTGTCGTCGCCGAGAGCCACGACGCCGCGGAAATGAGCTTCGACGACGGCCGGGTGGCCGACGCCGACCGCACGCTCGACGCCCGGTCCGACGACGTCTACGGCGACGCCAGCCCCGGCGAGCGCACCTCGGACCGGATGGAGGATGTCGGCGTGGGCGAGGCCCAGGTCGGGCTCAACGACTGGTCGCGCGCCGGATCGGGCGGCGGCCTGCCTGACGGCGAGGGCCGCGAACAGCCCGACAGCCGCGAAATGACCCTGTGGGAGCATCTGCAGGCCCAGGCCTCGCAGGCCGCCTTCTCGCCATCCGACCACGCCATCGCCCTGACCCTGATCGATAGCGTCGACGAGGGCGGCTATCTGCGCGGCGAACTGGCGGAGGTCGCCGAACGGCTGGGAATTTCCCCCGAACGCGTCGAGGCGGTGCTGGCCGTGTGTCAGGGCTTCGAACCGACCGGCGTCATGGCCCGTTCGGTGCCGGAATGCCTGAAACTGCAGCTGATCGAGCGCAACCGGTTCGATCCGGCCATGGATTGCATGCTGGCCAATCTGGACTTGCTGGCCAAACGCGACCTGTCGGGCCTGCGCAAGGCCTGCGGGGTCGACGCCGAGGACATGGCCGAGATGATCGCCGAGCTGAAGGCCCTGACGCCCCGGCCCGGCGCGGGTTTCGGCGGCGAACCGGCCCAGACGGTGATCCCCGACGTCCATGTGCGGGCCGATCCCGCCGGCGGCTGGAAGATCGAGCTGAACGCCGACACGCTTCCCCGCCTGATCATGGACAAGCGCTATCACGGGGTGGTGGCGGCGGGCTCGCGCTCGGACGTGGAAAAGACCTTCGTCGCCGAATGCGCGGCCCAGGCCAGCTGGCTGGTCAAGTCGCTCGACCAGCGGGCCAAGACCATCCTCAAGGTCTCGTCCGAGATCGTGCGCCAGCAGGACGCCTTCCTGGCCTTCGGCGTGGAATTCCTGCGCCCGCTGAACCTGAAGACCGTGGCCGACGCCATCGGCATGCATGAGTCGACGGTCAGCCGGGTGACCTCGAACAAATACGTCTCGACCCCCCGCGGGGTGTTTGAGCTGAAATTCTTCTTCACCGCCGCGATCCAGTCCTCCGACGGCGGCGCCACCCATTCGGCCGAGGCCGTCCGTCACCGGATCAAGGCCATGATCGACGGCGAGGGCCGCGACGGCGACGTGCTGAGCGACGACCGGATCGTGGAGATCCTCAAGGAGACGGGCATCGACATCGCCCGCCGCACCGTGGCGAAATACCGCGAGGCGTTGCGCATACCGTCCTCGGTCGAGCGCAAGCGGATGTTGCGAACGGGGTAGGCGGTTGCGCTCTCCCTCCCCCGAAGTGGGGAGGGACGGCGAGGCACAGCCGAGCCCGGGTGGGGAACGCCAGTCCCGCACCGGCGGCGCCCGGCTTCGCAATTCCCCACCCTGTCGTCGCTTCGCGCCGACATCCCTCCCCACTTCGGGGGAGGGAGAACGCGCCATCTTCCGCGGGCAGCAGTAACCTTCACCACATTTCGGTGATCGACGTTGACACCATTCGAGTTCGGTCGCGTTCTATCCCTATGCAAATCCAAGTCAGCGGTAAGCACGTGGATGTCGGCGACGCGTTAGGCTCGCGCATCTCCCAGGAACTCGAAGACGGGATCGGCAAATATTTCGAACGAGGGGCGCAGGACGCCGAGGTCGTGGTGTCCAAGGACGGCCACGGATTCAAGGTCGACTGCTGGGTTCGCCTCGCGTCCGGAGAGGCCATCGTCACCAGCGGTCTGGGCGGCGACGCCCATGGCGCCTTTTCCGATTCGCTCGAAAAGCTCGAGAAACGGGTCCGTCGCTACAAACGCCGGCTCAAGAACCACCACGCCGGTCCGCGCGGCCTCTCGCCCGAGAAAACCGAGAACGCCGCTCGTGACGTGGCCCGCAGTATGGTCCTGCGCAGCCCCGACGCCGTCGAGGATGACGATTTCGGCGATGCGGGCGCTCCGGACGAGCCGCCGCCCGTCGGCATGGTCATCGCCGAGACCGAGGCCGAGATCCGCACCATCACCGTCGGCCGGGCCGTTCTGGAGCTCGACATGACCGGTTATCCGGTCGTGCTGTTCCGCAATGCGGCGCATGGCGGCATTTCGGTCGTCTATCGCCGTCCCGACGGCAATGTGGGCTGGATCGACCCAGAGCGTACGGTGAAGTCGATCAATGGACACGGTTCGGTAAGCGGTAGGGGCGTATAGTCTTCCCCAATCGAGGCGGGTGGTCTAAAGGGCCCCCGCCCATTCGGGATGTGTGGGCAGAGTCGGGAATTTCTCATGGACATCGGTGAATTGCTGGCGGACGGCGGCGTCGTCCTGCGCAGCGGCGCCTCGTCAAAGCGTCAGGCCTTGCACACGGTGGCGGAGGCCGCCGCGCAGGCCCTGGGCCTGCCGGAAAGCCGGATCATGGAAGCCTTGCTGGAACGCGAGGCCCTGGGCTCCACGGGCCTGGGTTCGGGCGTGGCGGTTCCGCACGCCCGGCTGGAGGGCATCGCCCATGTGACGGCCGTCTTCGTCCGGCTGGAAACCCCGGTCGCCTACGGGGCCGTCGATGACCGCCCGGTGGATCTGTTGTTCGCCCTGTTCGCCCCGCCGCGCGACGGCGCCGAGCACCTGCGCGCCCTGGCCGCGGTTTCGCGGGCCCTGCGCTCGCCCGAAATGCGTGAGCATCTGCGACAGGCCCGCACGGCCGACGCGATCCGCGCCCTGTTCGTCAGGGACAGCCTTCCGGCGACGGCCGCCTAGACGGCGCACCCATCTTCCGGACGCCGTTTCGCGGCGTCCGGGATGACCGGTTCTAGTGGACGGACACCGGCTCCAGCTCGTGGGCCACGGCGGCGGCGAAAGCCGTTTCCCGGTCCATCATCACCGCCAGACGTTCGCCGTCGGCGCCATGCACGGCGTACAGAATGGCCTCCGGGTCGATCGACAGATCCTTGTCCACCGCCACGGCGACATCCGCCATGACGTCCGAGGCGCGGATCTCGCGTACATAGACCAGGTCCGGCGCGCCCAGCCCCCTGAAGTCTTCCTTGGTCATGATCGGCGTCGGCGTCATCGAGACCGCCTCCTTTGTACTGAACTAACGCCCTCAACGGGCTTTGGGGTCCGGCCCCTCGGGGGGGGCGACCGGAAATCGGCCGGCCTCAGCCCCGGGAGATGGGGATTCGCCGGACCGCGGGCACGTCTTCCGGCCGGCTCATGTCGACGTGCAGCAGGCCGTGTTCCAGCTGGGCCGTATCGACGTCGAGACCATCGGCGAGGACGAAGCTGCGAACGAAGCCGCGGCCGGCGATGCCCCGGTGCAGGAAGGCCTGATCGGACTGGTCCGGGGCCGGTTCACGCTTGCCGGCGATGGTCAGCTGGCGGCCTTCCAGGGTGATCGCCAGGTCATCGGGGCCGAAGCCGGCCACGGCCAGGGAGATGCGGACCGCATGCTCGCCGCGCTGTTCGACATTGTAGGGCGGATAGCTGTCCGCCGCGGCGCGGGCGGCCCGGTCGATCAGGGCCCGGGTGTGGTCGAAGCCCAGCAGAAAGGGGCTGTCGAACAGTATGGTGCGCGTCGTCATCGTCTCTCGCCCCCGAAGCAGGCCCTGGGCCGTCCGCGCCCCCCGTCATCGGCAGGGCGCCGGCTCAGCAACCTAGATGGGGCCGGATGGCGCTGAGATCAACGCGGGCCACACCCTCCGGGTCAGATTCCTGCGCGCTGACGCCCCCAGACAGGCTCGGAGCGGCGGGGGCGGCGATGACCGGCGTGTCCGCCCGTGTTCGCGGCCCCCGGCGCCCTGTGCGGAGGAGGTCAGCCCTGCGGCTGATCCAGTGAGGCCAGGCCCTCTTCCGCAATGGCTCGCCGCACACCCGTGGCGTCCTTCAGGATGGCTTCGAGGGCCAGGCGATGGGCGCGCGTCAAGGCCTCGTCGGCCGGAACCTCGACGTCTGGCGGAACGCCCACGCTCTCCCAGTTTGTCCCGGTGACCAGGTTGCTGACGATCCCCATCGGGATGAAGGCCACAAACCCGGCGCTGAGCGGTCGGTACCCACCCGGGGTCGCCGCGCCGGAGGTTGTCTGACCGACCAGGGTCGCCCGTCCCATGGCTTGCAGATCGTAGGCGAACTCCTCCGCCCCCGAACCGGTGCGTTCGTCAATCAGCACATAGACGGGCTTGCCCGCGAACCCCGGGGTCCGGGGCTCTGCATGGAAGGTCCTGCTCTGTGACGGGTCAGACACCACGTCAAGGCGGACCGTGGGCGTGCGTTCCGAGACGAGGTGGCCGATCACATTGGCCACGCCGGCCGGCTCGCCACCCGGTGTTCCGCGCACGTCGATGATCAGCGCGCCGGTGTCGGCCAGCAGGGCCATGGCGGCGGCCAGCTTTTCGATACCGGGCGGCGTGTCGAGAAGCAGGGTGAGGCGGAGATATCCCACATTGCCCGGCAGCCACCGGACCTCCGGTATCTCGCTGCCGCGCAGACGCACCTCCTCGTGGAATTCGGCGAGCTCTTCCGCCGTCGGCGGCGCGTCGGTGAAGCCGGCGACGGCTTCAGGCCCGAAGTAACGGACACGGAAATGCCGGTCGTTGACGATGGGAGTGACCTTGCTGTCGATCAGGGCCATCAGCTCCGCGGCGGAGCGCGCACCCCGAAACTCTCCCCGCCGCTCCATGGCCTCGATCTCGCTCGCCGCGACGATGCCGCGCTCGCGGAAGGCGAAACGTTCGCGCAGGACCTGGGCCAGCGCCAGGATCACCGCCCGATTGTCATCGACGCTCATCGTCACGGCGGCGGGGTCTGGACGCCGCTGCGGCTGGCCGGAGGCGGGGGCAGGCGAAAGGGCGAGGGCAAGGGCGACGACGACAGCAGAGACGCGCGCCGTTTCACGGATAATCATGGGGTTCTCTCCAGGGTGTTTCCGCACACAGGAGGAGCCGGGCGATCTCAGTGGATGCGCCCAAAGGAAATTTCTGTGCGGCTTGAGCCGGTCTGCCCTGAATCGATCCCGAAATGGACGAAGGCCCCGCGGTTTCCCGCGGGGCCTTCGATGGTGGAGCTTAGCGGAGTCGAACCGCTGACCTCTTGCATGCCATGCAAGCGCTCTACCAGCTGAGCTAAAGCCCCGAACCTTTCGGTCGGATCGTCGCGGGGTCTTGGAAGGCCCTGCGGCGAGGCGGCGGAACCTATGTCAGGGCCTGATCGCGATCAAGCCCGGTTCCGGGATTTATTTTGAGCGCGATCAGAAGGCTTCGCCTTCCCGACCCGACGCGCTCCGTGGGGAGGCGCCGGGCCGGGAATTCCATCTATTCGTCTTCCTTCGGCGTCTTGATCTCGTCCTCGAAACCGTCGTCGTCCTCGTCCTCGATGAAGGGCACGGAATCGTCGTCGTCGTCGTCGGCCAGGACGTCGTCGTCCTCGGTCGCCTCGCCCATGCCGGGCTCTTCGGTCGGATCGACGGGGGCGTCGTCATCGTCGTCCGGCGTCAGGATGGGCTCGTGGCCTTCCTGATCGATCTCGGGCGTCGCGACCGCTTCTTCTTCCTCGTCCTCGTCGCCGTCGGCCTTCTTGTCCTTGACCTGATCCTCGTCGGCTTCATCGGCGGGATAGCCGGCCGGACGGCCGCGGCGGTTGCGCAGCTTCAGCGCCTCCTCAGGGTCGAAATCGGTCGCGCATTTGGGGCAATGGGCAGGGCGACGGCCCAGGTCGTAGAATTTGGCCTGGCAGTTCGGGCAGACCTGCTTCTGGCCCAGTTCGGGTTTGGCCACGGTTGAAGACCTTTGGCGGGAGTGGGGAAATCGGGCGGCTCCCTTGCCACCCCCTGACGCCGCTGTCAAAAGCCATCTCCGCGCCCCCGCGCCCGTTGAGCCTTTCCGGAGACCGCCGGGTGTCGATTCCCGCCCATCTGACCGCCCGCCGCAGCCCCGCGCTGACCGGCGTGGCGCGCGCGCCGGGCGACAAGTCGATCTCCCATCGCGCCCTGGTCCTGGGGGCCATGGCTACGGGCGTCACCGACATCGAGGGCCTGCTGGAAGGCGACGACATCCTGGCCACGGCGCGGGCGGTGGAGGCCCTCGGCGCCACGGTCGAGCGGCTGGGCGAGGGTCGCTGGCGGGTCACCGCGCAGGGCGGGTACGACCAGCCGTCCGGGGTCATCGACTGCGGCAACGCAGGCACGGGGGTGCGGCTGCTGATGGGGGCGGCGGCGGGATATCCGATCACCGTGACCTTCGACGGCGACGCCTCGCTGCGGAACCGGCCGATGAAGCGGGTGACGGGACCATTGGCCGACATGGGCGCCCGGTTCGACTGGCTGGGGGTCGAGGGTCGGCTTCCGGCCGCGGTCGCCGGCGGCGCCCTGACCTCCATCGACTATGTCCAGACCGTCGCCTCAGCCCAGATCAAGTCGGCGGTCCTGCTGGCCGGGATCCGTGCGACCGGCGTCACCACGGTGACGGAGGCCGAACCCAGCCGCGATCACACCGAACGCATGCTGCGCGCCTTCGGCGTCGAGGTCGGCGTCCTGCCGGTCGGCGGCGGGTGGCGCGTCAGCCTCAGGGGCGGCCAGGCGCTGACCGGAACCGCCGTGGCCGTCCCCGGCGACCCGTCCTCGGCCGCCTTCCCGCTGGCGGCGGGTCTGATCGTCCCCGGGTCCGAGGTCACCGTCGAGGGAGTGATGCTGAACCCGCTCCGCACCGGCCTGTTCGAGACCTGGCGGGAGATGGGCGCCGATCTGACCGTTTCGAACCGCCGCATGGCCGGGGGCGAGGAGGTCGGCGACGTCACCGCGCGGCATTCGGCGCTGAAGGGCGTGGTCGTGCCGCCGGAACGCGCGGCCTCGATGATCGACGAATATCCGGTCCTCGCCGCCACGGCCGCCTTCGCCGAGGGGGCGACGGTGATGCGCGGCATCGGCGAGATGCGGGTCAAGGAAAGCGACCGCATCGCCCTGATGGCGGCGGGCCTGACCGCCTGCGGCGTCCGCGTCGAGGAGGAGCCGGAGGGCTTCACCGTCTTCGGCGGGCAGGTCCGCGGCGGCGTGACCGTGACCACCCACGGCGATCACCGTATCGCCATGAGCCATCTGGTGCTGGGTCTGGCGGCCGACGAACCGGTGACCGTGGACGAACCGGGCATGATCGCGACCAGCTTTCCGGGGTTTGTGCAGTTGATGTCCGGTCTGGGTGCGGATATCGCGGCATCCGAATGACTGTAGCCCTCATCATCGCCGTTGACGGCCCCGCCGCCTCGGGCAAGGGCACTGTCGCCGCGCGACTGGCCGCGCTCTATGGACTGCCGCACCTCGACACCGGACTACTGTACCGCGCCGTTGGCGTCGGCGTGCTCGACGCGGGCGGTTCACTGGACGACGAGGCCGCGGCCGTGGCTGTCGCCCGCGCCCTGAAGGCCGAGAACCTGCAGGACGCCGACCGGCTGACCAGCGGCGAGGCCGGCGAGGCGGCCAGCCGGGTGGCGGGCTATCCGGGCGTGCGGGCGGCCCTGCTGGCGTTCCAGCGCGCCTTCGCCGCCCAGCCGGGCGGGGCGGTGCTGGACGGGCGCGACATCGGCACGGTCATCGCGCCGGACGCCCCGGCCAAGCTGTTCATCACGGCCACGCCGGAGGTCAGGGCCACGCGCCGCTGGAAGCAGCTGACCGGGCGCGGGGACATCATCGCCTATGAAGACATGCTGGCCGACATCATGCGCCGGGACGAGCGCGACGCCGGCCGGGGGGCGGCCCCCATGGTGCAGGCGCAAGACGCCGTCTTGCTGGATACGACCGATATGGATATAGAGACCGCCTTCGATGCGGCCCGCCGTATCGTCGAGGCGGCGCGTGTCCGGCACGGTCTTTAGGGACCTCAAGGCAAATCCAGCGCGTCATCCTCGGCTTCCGCGGGCGATCTGGCTTCATCTGCCTCGCATCCCGACGACCTGATCCTGCTTTTCAACCACCTCGCGCGGGGCCCCTCGGTCGCGCGCCTTAACCGTTAGAAACCCAACCACCGCATGACTGACACCCAAAGCTTCTCCCCCTCGCGCGACGATTTCGCCGCCCTGCTCGACGAGACCCTCCAGGGCCGCGACCTCGGCGAAGGCCAGGTCGTTCACGGCCGCGTCGTCGGCATCGAGAAGGACATCCTGATCATCGACGTCGGTCTGAAGACCGAAGGCCGCATCCCGGCCCGCGAGTTCGGCATCGGCGAAGGCGCCGTCATTCCGAAGCTCGGCGACAATGTCGAAGTCTACCTCGAGCGCGTCGAGAACGCCCTGGGTGAAGCCGTCATCAGCCGTGACAAGGCTCGCCGCGAAGAAGCCTGGACCCGTCTGGAGGTCGTGTTCGCCGAAGGTCACCCGGTCAACGGCGCCATCGTCGGTCGCGTCAAGGGCGGCTTCACCGTCGACCTCGGCGGCGCCTCGGCCTTCCTGCCGGGCTCGCAGGTCGACATCCGCCCCGTGCGCGACGTCGGCCCGCTGATGGGCAAGGAACAGCCCTTCGCCATCCTGAAAATGGACCGTCCGCGCGGCAACATCGTCGTCTCGCGCCGCGCCATCCTGGAAGAAGCCCGCGCCGAACAGCGCACGGAACTGGTCGGCCAGCTGCTGGAAGGCGAAGTCCGCGAAGGCGTGGTCAAGAACATCACCGACTACGGCGCGTTCGTGGACCTGGGCGGCATCGACGGCCTGCTGCACGTCACCGACATGTCGTGGAAGCGCGTCTCGCACCCCTCGCAGGTTCTCGCCGTCGGCGACACCGTCAAGGTCCAGATCGTCAAGATCAACCCGGACACCCAGCGCATCAGTCTCGGCATGAAGCAGCTGCAGACCGATCCGTGGGACGGCGTCGAAGCCAAATACCCGGTCGGCGCCAAGATGACCGGCCGCATCACCAACATCACCGACTACGGCGCGTTCGTTGAGCTGGAAGCCGGCGTTGAAGGCCTGGTGCACGTCTCGGAAATGTCCTGGACCAAGAAGAACGTCCACCCGGGCAAGATCGTCTCGACCTCGCAGGAAGTCGACGTGGTCGTTCTGGATGTCGACGCCTCCAAGCGCCGCATCTCGCTGGGCCTCAAACAGGCCCAGGACAATCCGTGGGACGCCTTCGTGGCCGCCAACCCGATCGGTTCGACCGTCGAGGGCGAGGTCAAGAACGCCACCGAGTTCGGCCTGTTCATCGGCCTGGACAACGACATCGACGGCATGGTGCACCTGTCCGACCTGGACTGGAACGTCTCCGGCGAGGAAGCCATCCAGCGTTATCGCAAGGGCGAGACCGTCAAGGCCAAGGTGCTGGACGTCGACGTCGAGAAGGAACGCGTCTCGCTGGGCATCAAGCAGCTGGGCGGCGATCCGATGGAAGGCGACACCTTCAAGAAGGGCCAGCAGATCACCGTCACCGTGACGTCGATCGAAACCGGCGGCATCGAGGTCAAATTCGGTGAAGAGGACGCCCCGGCGACCGCCTTCATCCGCAAGTCCGACCTGTCGCGCGACCGCGCCGAGCAGCGCACCGAGCGCTATTCGGTCGGCGACCGCGTCGACGCCATGGTCACCGGCATGGACAAGGCCTCGCGCCGCGTCTCGGTCTCGATCAAGGCGCTGGAGATGAAGGACGAGAAGGAAGCCGTCGAACAGTTCGGTTCGTCCGACTCGGGCGCCTCGCTGGGCGACATCCTCGGCGCGGCCCTGCGCGAGAAGGCCAGCACGAAGGAATAGAGCCTCAAGCAGCGAGCGACCGCGTCGCGAGCGTAGGCTCTAGAGAAAGAGGGCGGCCGGAGCGATCCGGCCGCCTTTTTCGTGTCTGGAAGTCATCACCGCATTGAGAGCAGGCCCGCCCTCGGGCCCGTTAACCGACATTTCGGCCCGGAATCGGCCGCAGGGCCTTTTTCCCCCGGCAGGTGAAGGCTAGGGTGGGGTTGCATCCTGCGCTTGGATGCACCCGTATGCGTCCTGGGGAAGCGCGCAACAGGACGGGGGCCTGCAGATGATAAAGTCCGAGCTGATCGAGAAGCTCGCTTCTGAAAACACCCACCTGACCCATGCCGAGGTCGAGCGGGTGGTCAATATCGTGCTGGGCCGGATGGTGGATTCGCTCGGCGGCGGCGGTCGTGTCGAGCTGCGCGGCTTCGGCGCCTTCTCGGTGCGGGGCCGCCCGGCGCGGGCCGGCCGCAACCCCCGGACCGGTGAAACGGTCGATGTGCCCGCCAAGGCGGTGCCCTTCTTCAAGAGCGGCAAGGAGCTGCGCGAGCGGCTGAACGCCGCGGACACCTGACGCCCATGGGAGTGATTTCCGAATTCAAGGACTTCATCTCGCGCGGCAATGTCATCGACCTGGCGGTCGGGGTCATCATCGGTGCGTCCTTCGGCAAGATCGTCACCAGCCTGGTCGAACAGGTGGTGATGCCGCCGATCGGCCTGGTGCTGGGCCGGGTCGATTTCTCGAACCTGAAATGGGTGCTGGCGCCGGAAGACCCGGCCACCGAGGCGATCGAGGAGGTGGCGATCCAGTACGGCGCCTTTATCAACACCCTGATCCAGTTCGCCATCGTCGCCTTTGCGGTCTTCATGATGGTGAAATTCATCAACCGCCTGCGCCGCGAGAAGGCCGCCGAGCCGGAGTCCGTCCCGGCCGCGCCGACGGCGACCGAGGCCCTGCTGGCCGAGATCCGCGACGAACTGAAGGCCCGGCCGAAGGTCTAGAGCCCTCTCACGCTGTGGAAGTCGCCATCTGTTGCTCTGCGGGTGCGCGGACGGCCACGCCCGCTCTGGCCGGCACGGGTCTCAGGCACATGGCGTAGTCGCCGTCGTAGGGGGTCGGCGACCACAGGGCCGGATCAGGACCGCCGGGCGCGAACCGCGCATGGCAATGTCCCCAGCCGCCTTCGCGCCGCGTGCGCCGGGCGTGGTCGCCCAGCCGTTCCAGCAGATGCGGGCTGACCATCTGGATGCGCAGCTTGGCCGCGCCCATCTGGCCGGCGGCGCCCCTGAGGGCTTCCATCAGGGCCGGAATGGCCCCGGCGTCCTCGGCGAGCGCCTCAAGGTCCAGGATTTCCAGAACCGGCGGCTCCAGGATGTTGGACTTGGCCACCATGGCCATGGCGTAGCCGGTGATCTCGCGCCCCCGGTTGAAGGCCAGCACCAGCGGGGGAACTGTGAGGTCGGGATCGGCTAGGCGCCAGCGGAGGGTTTCGGGGCTCCGGTCGGCGAGCAGACGGCCTTCGGCGCGCAAGGCCGCCCAGAATTCCCCATATCTGGATTGATCCCGGAAATCGCCCAGCACCGAAACCCCGGGCGGCAAGTCCAGACGGGGCTTCGCCGACAGACGGTCGTTCAACAGCCGCTCGCCCCAGCGGGACACGATGTCGGGCGCCAGCCGGTAGGCGGCTCGGTAAAGCCGGCCGCCGGCCAGGGTCACCGGATTTATGATCCAGCTCAGTTTCAGCGCATGGGTCGGCTCGGGCCAGGGGCCCATGCCGTGGCGGACGTACAGGGGCTGGGACCTTGGATTGGCGTTGAAAACGTAAGCGGCGAACATGTCGGGCTGGCGGGCGAAGTCGCCGAGCATTTGCGTGCTGGCCCCGCGAACCGGCGGGGTCGCGATGATCGAGAAGCCTGTCGCGCCATGCAGCGACTGATCGTTCAGCCAGAATCGCTGGACCAGATTGCCGACATGCCCGGCCGGCTGGCCGTCCGGGCCGTCGACGACCCAGCCCGCGGGCGCGCCCGCGCCGATGCGCGCCGGATTGGCGTGCATCCATCGCCACCCGTCCAACGACCTCTGGGGCCAGCCCACATGGCGGTGCAACGCCTGGAGAGCGGGAAAGTCCGTTTCGGTGGTTGGACGGCTGGGCATGGCAGACGGGCGTCTCATTGTGAGGCGAACCCCGCCCCATGACCCCTGACGCTGCAGCGGTCGGGCCACCCGGACACGAGACGCCACACCCTGATTCCGGTTTGACTCACGGGCAATTTGGAACAAAGAGTGAACAATCTGATCTCCGGACCTCCATGACCCCTGCTCGCGCGCTCTCGTCAGACGTCTATCCCGACCGGCCCGCGCCGCTGGAGGAGGCGTGCGCGTCGGGACCGCGCGACATGGCGGCCCTGTTTCTGTTCGCCCTGTCGCGCCGGCTGGAGGGAGACGCGCGGCCCGTGCTGATGGCCGCGACCCGGGCGTGGCTGGGCGAACAGGGTCGGCCCTATGGCCCCGGCCTGCCGGCGGCCTCCCTGATCCTGGCCCCGGTCACGACGGCGACCGAGGGTCTCTGGACGCTGGAGCAGGCGTTGCGGTCGGGGGCCGTGTCCCTGGCCCTGGGCGCGGTGGACGGCGCGACCCTGACCCAGACGCGGCGGCTGGATTTCGCCGCCAAACAGGGCGGGTGCGTGGGGCTTCTGCTGCCGCGCGGACTGGACGGGGTCAGCG
>CALRJO020000065.1:0-16990 GCA_943367565.1 Brevundimonas vancanneytii | reverse complement strand
CGTCGTAAACTGGCGTCCTGATCTACCCGGTCACCAATCACCAACCACCAATCACCCCCTCCGGATCGTCACATACAGGGCCCCATCGCCGCCGTGATGGCGGGCGGCCGAGGCGAACCCCGACACCACGCCGCGCAGGGCGGGGCTCTGCAGCCACTCGTGGACGGAGGCGCGGATCACGCCGGTGCCGCCGCGACGGCCTTGGCCGGTGATCACCAGCACCGAGCGATAGCCCCGCGCCTGCGCCCCCATCAGGAACGCCGTCAACGCGTCCTGGGCCTGGAAGCGGCCGAAGCCGTGCAGGTCGAATCTGGCCTCGATCGGATCGCGTTCGCGCGACAGTCGGCGCTGGCGGCGCGGTTCGAGTTCTTCGGGATGGCCGCGCGGGCGGACGGGTGTCGAAACGGGAGGTGAATACGGAGGCGGGACGCCTCGCGCCCTCGCCAGCCCCTTCGGATGCGGCGCGGCGGGCGGGTCCACGGCGGCCGCCCCCGGAATGACGAGAGCCGCCTTCCTTGTCTTGCGGGGGGTGACCGAACCGGCGACGCGGGCCCAGATGCGGCGGTCGTCGGGGCTCAGGTCGTCGCGGCGGCTCATGTCGTGCCGGGGGCGTTCCCGTCCGGATCCTCATCCGAGCCGATGTCCTGCGGCCCCGGCGCCTGGACCAGCAAGTCCCCCGGCTGGCAGTTCAGCTCACGGCACAGGGCGTCCAGGGTGGTGAAGCGGATGGCCCGCGCCTTGCCGGTCTTGAGGATCGACAGATTGGCCAGGGTCACGCCGACGCGGTCGGCCAGCTCGGTCAGCGACATGCGCCGTTCGAGGAGGATGCGGTCCAGTTGCACGCGGATGGCCATGGGCGCTCTCTAGCTCAACCCGATCAGATCGTTAATTCAGATTCGCGGCGCAGGCGGGCGCCTTCGCGGAACACCTCGGCCAGGACGAGGACGACCAGGATGGAAAAGGCGGGGGTGACCAGGTCAAACAGGCTGGGGGGCTCCAGCGCCCCGCGCACCAGCCGCGAGACGAGGGTCTGGCCGATCCAGGCGCCGCCGGTGACCGTGGCCAGGGTCAGGCCGATCTGTTTCAGCCGGCTGACATTGGCGGGCTGGAAGGGGTCGCCGATTCGCAGCGAGTGAACGATGTGGCGCAGGTGGCGCAGGATCAGGGCGAACCCGGCGAAATAGCCGGCGAAGGCGCCGACGCCGAACAGCGCATAGGCCCGCGGCACGGGCACGCTGGTGCCGCCGTCTTCCGAGGTCGCGACCAGGTCGAGCGGACCCATCGGAACGAAGGCGATGAAGAGGAAGATGAGGACGGCGCCGAGCGTCAGCAGCGCCAGGATCCAGAAGGCGGCCCCGAGGGCGACGCCGAGAAGGCTGGACATGGATCCGGGACCGAGGGCCGGAAGGGCCGGGGTCCGGACGAAAGGCACGCGGGTCCCGATCGAAAGCGACTTCGGGAAACGCATGGGTCGACCTCTCTGTCAGTGGGCCGGTCGGCGGGGCGAGGATGCCGCGCGGGGTCCGGCGAACCCACACGCGGTCTTATTCATCGCGGTTGTCATGCCGATCGTCAAAGCTCCTGTGAGACTTTTCCGTGTGGCCTACCGCCCTTCGGGCTATTTGAGGCCGGGTACCGGGTCTGGCGTCCGGAGACGTTCAGACCCCGTCGCAATCAGAAGCTCTGGATCAGGGTGGCGACCAGGGCGGTCGGCAGGGCGGCGAGCAGGAAGGCGTTGAGGATGCCGTGGCCGACCTTCTCGATGAAGTAGGAAGCGTTCATGGTGTTCATAGTGTTTTCTCCGTTGGTCCTGAGCGAGGGATGTTTTCACCCCTCTTCTGTTGTTCCGCTGCATCGATCTTGCCGGTATCGGCTCGTTCGGGGAACGTCGCGGCGTCCGTCCTTGAAGACATAGATAGGCCGTGCCCTGAGAAAAGGCACGTTACATATCGTTTAACGATATTAAACTTTGGCAAGGAATTGTTGCGGAGCGCGTGATCGGAATGAATCTGAAGCTTATCAAGGGGATGCGCCTCGTCGTGGCGACCCACAATCCTGGCAAGGCGATCGAGATCGACGCGCTTCTGGGCGGACATTACGCCATCGTCACCGCCGCCAGCCTGAATCTGCCCGAACCGGACGAAACCGAGAGCACTTTCGTCGGCAACGCCCTGCTGAAGGCGCGCCACGCGGCCGATCTGTCGGGCGAGGTCGCCCTGGCCGACGACTCCGGTCTGTCGGTCGCGGCCCTGGACGGGGCCCCGGGCATCTTCTCGGCGCGCTGGGCCGGGCCGGACAAGGATTTCGCCTTCGCCATGCGCCGCGTCGAGGAGCGGCTGGAAGAGACCGGATCACGGGATCGCCGCGCCTGGTTCACCTCGGCCCTGGCCGTGGCCTGGCCCGATGGCCCGGCGGTGGTGGTCGAGGGGCGGGTCGACGGCCAGCTGACCTTTCCCCCGCGCGGCGACCGCGGCTTCGGCTACGACCCCATCTTCATCCCCGATGGCCAGACGCAGACCTTCGGCGAACTGGACCCGGTGTTGAAGGACTCAATCAGCCATCGGGCGGCGGCGTTTGAGAAGTTGAGGGCGGCTTTGATGGAAGGGTGATTGGTGGTTGGTGATTGGTGCGGCTGGATCGCCGCCGACCATCATCGCCCAAGCACCGGCGCTTGCCCCCGCCAATCACCAACCACCAATCACCAATCACCCCATGCCCCCCCACCCCGCCAGCGACCTCGCCCTCTACGTCCACTGGCCGTACTGCGCCCGCATCTGTCCCTATTGCGACTTCAATGTCGTGCGCGACCGGGGGCGGGGCGAGGAGCAGGCGGGGCTGGTCGAGGCCATCCTCGCCGACATGGAGGCGCAGGCCACGCTGACCGGCCCGCGCCGGCTGGCCTCGATCTTCTTCGGCGGCGGCACGCCATCGCTGATGGCGCCCGAAGCCGTGGCCGCCGTGATCGACCGCGCCCGCGCCCTGTTCCCGCCGCGCGGCGACATCGAGATCACGCTCGAGGCCAATCCCACCGACGCCGAGGCCGCCCGGTTCGCGGCGCTGGCCGACGCCGGGGTCAACCGCCTGTCCATGGGGGTGCAGGCGCTGGACGACGCGGCCCTGGCCTTCCTCGGCCGCAACCATTCGGCGGACGAGGCCCGCCGCGCCGTCGCCGTCGCCGCCCGCGCCTTCCCGCGCCTGTCCATCGACCTCATCTACGCCCGGCCCGACCAGACCGTCGACGGCTGGCGCGCCGAACTGACCGGGGCCATCGACCTCGGCTTCGAACACGTCTCGCCCTATCAACTGACCATAGAGCCGACGACCGCCTTCGGCCGCGCCGTGGCCCGCGGCGCCTGGACCCCGCCTGACGAGGATCGGGCCGCCGCCCTGTACGAAACCACCCAGACTGTCCTCGAGACCGCCGGCTTCGACGCCTATGAGGTCTCCAACCATGCGCGCGGCGTCGCGGCGAGATCGGCCCACAATCTCCACGTCTGGCGCGGCGGCGACTATCTGGGCGTCGGACCGGGGGCGCACGGGCGGCTGACGCTGGACGGGGCGCGAACTGCGACGATCGCGCACAAGGGGATCGGGGACTATGTCGCCGGAGTCGAAACCGGGACACCTTGGCGCGAGCAAGAGACGCAGTCGGAACGGGACGCGGCGGAGGAAAAGGTCCTGCTGGGCCTGCGCACGGTCGAGGGCGTGGCGGTGGCCGATCTGGCGACCGTTGGGCGGACCGTGGAGGCGGAACCGCTCGCCGGGCTGGTCGCGGACGGGTTCCTCGCCGTGGATGCGGGCCGGGTCCGGGCGACCCGGGCCGGACGTCCCGTGCTGGACGGCGTGCTGAGGGCGCTTCTGGTTTGAAGCGGGCGCCGTATGCTGCCGCCATGGACACCATCGCCTTTCGCCGCGCCCGCGTTTCGGATCTGCCGGCCATCATCGCCCTGCTCGCCGACGATCCGCTGGGCCGGGAGCGGGAGGATGTCAGCCAGCCACTGGCTCCGGCCTATGAAAGGGCGTTCGAGGCCATTGATTCCGACCCCAACCAGCTTCTCGCCGTGGTGACCGAGGCCGACCGGGTCGTCGGAACCCTCCAGATCACCTTCATCCAGGGGATCTCCCGCAAGGGCGGGCTGCGCGGCCAGATCGAGGCGGTTCGCATCGCCGCAGACCGCCGCGGCGCCGGGCTGGGCCGTCGGGTCTTCGACTGGGCCATCGCCGAATGCCGGTCGCGGGGCTGCTGCCTGGTGCAGCTGACCACGGACCGGGGCCGGCCGGAGGCGCACCGATTCTATGATCAGCTCGGCTTCACCGCGAGCCACCTCGGCTACAAGAAGCCGCTCTGAGCCGGAGCCCCGCCCTTGAGCCGGGCCGCCCCCGCTGGCACGGTTCCGCCGATGTCCGATCCCGCGCCCTTTCCGCCGACCGCCCCGCCCCCGCGCCCCGTAGCGTCGGGCCTGTATCTGGTGGCGACGCCGATCGGGAACCTGAGGGACATGACGCTGCGGGCGCTCGATGTGCTGGCCGCCGCCGATCTGGTGCTGGCCGAGGACACGCGGGTCACCGGCAAGCTGCTGTCGGCCTATGGGCTGAAGGCGAGGCTGGAGCGGTGCGACGACCATGCCTCGGCGCGGGCGGCCGAGGGGGCGATCGAACGGCTGCGCGCCGGCGAGGTGGTGGCGCTGGTCTCCGACGCCGGGACGCCGATGGTCAATGATCCGGGCTTCGTCGTCGCGCGGGCGGTGATCGCCGCCGGCCTGCCGGTGCATCCGATCCCCGGGGCGTCCAGCCTGCTGGCGGCCCTGTGCATCGCCGGCCTGCCCGCCGACCGGGTGCTGTTCGCCGGCTTCCTGCCCGCGAAGTCGGGCGCCCGCCGCGCGGCGCTGGAAGAGGTCCGCACCGCTCGCCAGACCCTGGTCTTCTTCGAAAGCGGTCCGCGTCTGGCCGACAGCCTGGCCGACATGGCCGCCGTGCTCGGCCCCCGCCCCGCCGCCGTCGCCCGCGAGCTGACCAAGCTGTACGAGGAGTGCGTCCGCGGCTCGCTGGCCGAACTGGCCGACGATCCGCGCTGCCAGTCGCCCAAGGGCGAGATCGTCATCGTCGTCGGGCCCGGCGAGATGGAGGTCGCCTCGGAGGCTGACGCTGACGCGGCCCTGGCCGAGGCCATGACCCGGCTGCCCCCGGGCGAGGCGGCGGCGGAGGTGTCGAAGGCGCTGAACCTGCCACGCAAGCCGCTCTACAAGCGGGCGCTGGAGATGCAGGGCCGGTGAGCCGGGAGCGGCCCGCGACCCGGCTGCCCCCCACGCGGGTCAAGGCGCCGAAGGTCGTGCGGGCCAAGCGCGGCTGGCGCGTCGCCCTCGGGGCCGTCTCCCACCGGCTCGGCCACCGCTCGGAATGGCTGGCGGCGGCGCTGCTGATGGCCAGGGGCTATCAGATCCTCGGCTTCCGGCTGAAGACCCGCGCCGGCGAGATCGACATCCTCGCCCGGCGCGGAAAGGTGCTGGCCGTGGTCGAGGTCAAGCGCCGCGCCACGCTGGAGGCGGCCCTGACCGCGCTTGGCCCCGATCAGTACGACCGGCTGCTGGCCGCCGGCCGGTCTGTGTTGCGCCAAAGACCCAGCCTGGCCGGCCATGTGCTGCGAATCGATATGGTGGCGCTGGCTCCGGGACGGTTTCCGCGCCATCGTCGCGGGGTTGTCGCCTTCGGGAGGGGCGCCGCATGACCCGCGATGAAGCGATCGAGGTTCTCACGGAAGCCGGGCAGGCCGGGGAGGATGGGTTTCCGTTGCTGGAAGCGGCCATCGCGTGCGCCATCCATGACCATCCGTTTCGCGACCCGCAGCCGGTCCGCACCCTGGCCGCCCACGCCGCCGAACGGCTGACGGAGCGGATCGGTTCGGAAGGCCCCGACGAGGCCCTGACCGAGACCATGGCTTCGGACCTGAGGCTGAATGGCGACCTGCTCAACCATGACAGTCCGGCCAATACCGACGTCATCGACGTGGCCGAAAGCCGCCGCGGCCTGTCCGGGGCGCTGTCGATCTTCTATCTCGACGCCGCGCGTCGGGCCGGGGTGAAGGCGCAGGGCGTCGACTTTCCGGGCCATTTCCTGTTGCGGGTCGAGACGCCGGAAGGCCCGGTCGCGCTCGATCCCTTCAGTCAGGGCCGGCTGGTCCTTCCGTCGGAACTGACGCGCCGCGCCCTGAGGGCCGGGCTGACGCCCCATGTCGCCGACCGGCTGGACGTGCTGATGGCGCCGGTCACCGACCGCCAGGCCCTGATCCGGTTGCAGAACGTGCTGTTCAGCCGCGCCATCCGGTTCCACGACTATGAAGGGGCCGAGCGTTCGGCCTTGCGCCGCGCCCTGCTGGACCCCGACGACCACCGTCCCTGGCTGGACGTCGCCGCCGCGCGGGAGAAACAGGGCTCGCTGACCGGCGCCCTCGAGGCCCTGGCCCGCGCCCGGACGGTGGACGATCCGATGGAGATCACCCGCCAGATGTCGGTCGATCGGGTCAGGCTGCAACTGAACTGACGGCGGCTGCCGGGTGATTGGTGGTTGGTGATTGGTGGCTGGCCACCGCCGGTGCGGCGACGCGGACTGCGCCGCCCTTCCGCTGACAGCGAGGCGGCAATCACCAACCACCAATCACCAACCACCCCTGCCCACGACCCCCGAGGGTTGCGCTCGCCGCCTCCGCTGCCCATTAGCCAAGCTCCCCCCGCCCGGAAGGACAGCCCATGCTCAGAGTCGCGATCCAGATGGACCCCGTCGAGGCGGTCAACATCGAGGCAGACACCACCTGGCTGATGATGACCACGGCCCAGGACCGGGGCCACGCGCAGTGGGTCTATGACGTCCGCACCCTGGCGCTGGAGGACGGCCGGCTGTTCTGCCGCGCCCGCCCCGCGACCCTGCGCCAGAGCCTGGGCGACCATGTCAGTCTCGGCGACGAGGTGAAGCTGGATCTGGGCGAGGACGTCGATGTCATCCTGATGCGGCAGGACCCGCCGTTCGACATGGCCTATGTCACCTCGACCTATCTGCTGGAGACGGTGCATCCGAAGACCCTGGTGGTGAACGACCCGGCCGAGGTCCGCAGCGCGCCCGAGAAGCTGCTGGTGACGAAATTCCCCGGCCTGACCCCGCCGACCCTGATCAGTTCCGACCCGGTCGCCCTGGTCGATTTCCACGAACGCCACGGCGATGTGGTGCTCAAGCCGCTGCACGGGGCGGCGGGCTCGGGCGTGGTCAAGCTGAAGGCGGGCGACCCCAACCTCGAGGCCCTGATCGAGATCCATGCGACGGGCAGCCGCGATCCGCTGGTGATCCAGAAATTCCTGCCGGCGGTATCGAAGGGCGACAAGCGCATCATCCTCATTGACGGCGAGCCGGTCGGGGCGATCAACCGCATCCCGGCCAAGGATCAGGTGCGCTCCAACCTGCGCGTGGGCGGCACGGCGGCCCCGGTCGAACTGACCGCCCGCGACCGCGAGATTTGCGCCGCCATTGGCCCCGAGCTGAAACGGCGCGGCCTGATCTTCGTCGGCATCGACGTGATCGGCGACTGGCTGACCGAGATCAACGTGACCTCGCCCACCGGGGCCCAGCAGCTGAAGCGGTTCACCGGCGTCGATGCCTCCGCCCTGATGTGGGACGTGATCGAGAAGAAGCGGGCGACCTGACACCGCACTTGCCAAGCTGATCAGTTCATGGTTCGTTCTTCTCGTATAGCGGGAGGGAGCGATGCTCGCCAGCGTGGTGACGGTGGCCTTCGAGGGCGTCGACGCCCGGCGGGTGGACGTGCAGGTCCAGCAGCTGCCGTGTGGCGACAAGCCATCCTTCACCATCGTCGGCCTGGCCGACAAGGCGGTGGCCGAGAGCCGGGAACGGGTGCGCGGCGCCTTCGCGGGCATCGGCCTGTCCCTGCCGGTCATGCGGATCATCGCCAATCTGGCGCCGGCGGACCTGCCCAAGGAGGGCAGCCATTTCGACTTGCCGATCGCCTTGGCCCTGCTGGCCTCGATGGGGGTCATTCCGCCGGACATGCTGGCGGGCTGGGCGGCCGTCGGTGAACTGGGGCTGGACGGACGGATCGCCCCGGTCGGCGGGACCCTGCCGGCGGCGGTGGCGGCTGACGCCATGGGTCTGGGCCTGATCTGTCCCGAGGCCAACGGACCCGAGGCGGCCTGGGCGGGCGAGGTGGCGGTGCTGGCCCCGCGCTCGCTGATCGGGCTGGTCAATCATTTCAAGGGAAGCCAGGTGCTGCGGCGGCCCGAGCCGGGAGCCATGCGGTCGGGCGACCGCGTGCCCGACCTGCGCGAGGTCAGGGGACAGGAGAGCGCCAAACGGGCGCTGGAGATCGCGGCGGCCGGGGGCCATAATTTGCTTTTTGTCGGTCCGCCCGGCTCGGGCAAGTCGATGATGGCGGCGCGCCTGCCGGGCCTGCTGCCGCCGCTGACGCCGAAGGAGCTGCTCGAGACCTCGATGGTCTGGTCGGTGGCGGGGCTGATCGAGCGCGGCGCCCTGACCCGCGACCGGCCGTTCCGCAGTCCCCACCACTCGGCCTCCATGGCCGCCCTGACCGGCGGCGGCCTGCGCGCCAAGCCCGGCGAGGCCTCGCTCGCCCACAACGGCGTGCTCTTTCTGGATGAGCTTCCGGAATACAGCGCGCAGGCCCTCGATTCCCTGCGCGCGCCGCTGGAGACGGGCGAGATCGTGGTGGCGCGGGCCAACGCCCATGTCCGCTATCCGGCCCGTTTCCAGCTGGTCGCCGCCATGAACCCCTGTGGCCGTGTTGCCTTCCCACCACTAGTTCCGGTTTCCGGTAGGTGCAGGAGAGTTATCTCGACATCGGCTTTGCCGATCACGATGCGATCGGTGATCGCTTCGACGATCTGTCGCTTCTCCTCGTGGGGAAGAGAGCCCCATCGAGTGGTCAGGTCCCGAGCTTCGCCAAGAGCTTCCTGGCGGGAGACAGCGCTTATGCGAAGGACATCGAGCTGTGCCTGGAGACGGGGAAGCTCGTCTTCAAGCTGGATCCGACGTTCCGAGAGCGGCCGATGCCGCCGACCGAAATCTTCCTTTGAAAGTTCGCCCGCGGCGTAGAGCTGGAAGGCGGTCTCGTCCTCGGCTTCGATCCGCTTGAGTTCGCTTTCCGCGCTGGCGATCAGGCGGGTCTTTTCGTCCATCGCTTCGACGGCGGCGCGATCATGGGCGTCGATCTCGTCCGGCGAGACGAGGAAGTGATGGAGCTGTTCCCGATAGACGGCTTCCAGATCGGCGACCGGGATTTTGTTGCGGCAGGCTGAGCAGATGTATTTCGGCGACGCCGCCCAGACGTACATCTTCTGGCCGCAGTCGCAGAAGGCGTAGCCGGCGAAGAGGTGCTGCGATTTGCGCGCGGGCCGCTTCACGCTCGCGCGCTGGCTCGCAACCAGGCGGGCGCACTGATCCCACAGCTCTTCGGAGATGATGGGTTCGACGGCGTTGTAGACCCACTCGCTTTCCGGCTTGATCGTCCAGTTCTTCCGGCGATCATCCGTGCGGGTGTAGTTTGCCCGGTGAAGACCTTTGGCGGTGGGATCCTCAAGAAGCCGGCTGACGGTCGTGTCAGAAAAGAGCGACCCGTTTCGGGTCCGATAGCCCCGCTCGTTCAGGAGGCGGGCGACCGTCTTCTTGCGCCGATGTTCGAGGAACAGCTCGTGGAGCAGAACGCGGACAGGCGCTTCGTCCGGGTCTGGTTCAAGCTTCTTGTCGCGCCAGCGGTAGCCGAACGGAGCCGCGCCGCCGATGGGCTTGCCGAGCTTGGCGCGGATGGGAACCGACGCCTGGACCCGTTCCGCGATTTCCTCGCGCTCCCACTGCGCCATGGCGGCGATCATGGTGAAGAACAGCCGGCCGGCCGGAGAACTCGTGTCGATCGCCTCCTGGAGCGACACGAGGTCCGCGCCGCACGCGCGGAAGATCTCGGAGAACTCCAGAAGCTCTTTCGTATTACGTGCGAGCCGCGCCAGCTTCGAGAACACGAGACCCGAGATCGCGCCTTTGCGCAGATCCGCGAGCATCCGCTTGGCCTCAGTGTGACCCATGACGGATTTGCCGCTGACGGCCTCAAGCCGATAGGTCTCGACGACGGTCCAGCCACGCGCTTCGGCATAGGCGCGAGCGCGCCTCTCGTGATGGTCGGGGCTTTCGCCCCGGGCCTGATCCTCGGTCGAAACCCGTATCCAGATGCCCACGCATTTGGGCTCTTCACGAACGCCGCTTGCGGTCATGGCGCCCTCCTTCGGAGGGAATCCTACGCCTTTTCGAGTCCGCGCCAAGCCTCACGAAGAGAAGGGCTAAGGGGCCTCGCCCCTCGCGCCGGCCAGGGTGCGCGGCTGCGCCACCGAGGGGCCGGTTTCCCCGATCTTCCTACGCCTTCGCTTTGCTTCGGCTCCGTGCAGATCGGGTGATCCCCCTCCGGCCCCTCGCCCTGGCCTTTGCTACCCCCAGTCTCGCCGACGGGCAGGGGTGCGGCGCGCATTGCGTCCGCACCCTTAACCCGAACGGAGAGACCCCAATGACTGCCACCGTTGAAATCCCCGCCGTTGAACACGGGGCCGACATCTACATCCCGCTCAACCGGCTGAAAAAATCGGAGAGGAACGCCCGCAAGACGCCGCATCGTCCCGAGGATATCGAGACGCTGGCGGCGAGCATCCGCGCCAAGGGCATCCTCCAGCCCCCCGTCGTCGAGCCGGAAGTCGATGCGGAAGGACGACCCACCGGCAACTACCTCGTCACCATTGGCGAGGGCCGCAGGTTGGCCCAACTGCTTCGCGCCAAGCGCAAGCAGATCAAAAAGACCGAGCCGGTCCGCTGCGTGATCGACACCGCGAACGACGCCTATGAGATCAGTCTGGACGAGAACGTCACCCGGTTCGCCATGCACCCCGCCGACCAGTTCGAGGCGTTCCAACGGCTGGCCGAGGAACGCGGCTTCGGAGCCGAGGAGATCGCGGCGCGCTTCGGCGTCGCGGCTACCGTCGTACGGCAGCGGCTCAAACTCGCAAGCGTCAGCCCGCGCTTGATGCAGACCTACCGGGACGGCGAGATGACGCTGGACCAGTTGATGGCTTTCACCGTCAGCGAGGACCATCAGCGCCAGGAAGCGTTGTGGGAGAGCCTGCCGAGCTACGAGCGGCATCCGCAGACCATTCGACGTCTTCTGACCCGCGACCGCGTGTCGGCTACAGACCGGCGGGCCATCTTCGTCGGCGCGGAGGCGTATCAGGCGGCAGGCGGCGTCATCGTGCGCGACCTGTTCGCTGACGATCAGGGCGGCTATTTCACCGACCCGGCCCTGCTGGACCGGTTGGTCGCCGAAAAACTGCAGACCCTCGCCGAGGCGGTTGTAACGGACGGCTGGAAATGGGCGTCGTTCGACCTGGACTACAGCCTCTCCCGCATTCGCCCGCAGGTCCGCGACCTCACCCCTGACGAACAGGCCCGCTACGACGCCCTTCAAACCGAACAGGAGGCGTTGGAGACGGGACACGCCGAGTGGACCGACGACGCTGAGACCCGGTTCGGCGAGATCGTCGCCGAGATCGAGGCGCTCGACGGCGCGCGGCTTGGGTTCACGCCCGAGGACAAGGCCCGCGCGGGAGCCTTCATCACCCTGACGACGAACGGACGGGCCCGCATCGAATACGGCTTCGTCCGCCCGGAGGACGAGGTCAGGGAGCCGGAGACCGACCGAGCCGACGCGGGCGATGCGCCGCCCACGGAACCCCATCCAACGCCCGCGCCGGAACCCGCTTGCGCCACGCTCTCCGACACGCTGGTCGAGAACCTGACGGCGCACCGCACGGCGGCGCTCCGAGACACCCTAGCCGCCCAGCCCCAGACCGCCCTGTGCACGCTGCTGCACCTGCTTGTGCAGTGGGCCTTCGACAGCGCCCGGCGCGACGGCTCCTGTCTCGACGTGCGTCCCACCAGTGTCGCCCTCTCTGGCTACGCGCCGGGCCTCGAGGAGACGATCGCCGGGCGGGCAATGGACGAGCGGCACGAGGCATGGGCGGCGAAACTCGCCGCCGTCGACAACGACGCGTGGGCCTTGGTGAGCACGCTCGACTCCGAGGCGCGGCTGGACCTGCTGGCCTACTGCGTCTCGCGCACCGTCAACGCGGTGCGCAGCCGTGATCGAGGCGACTGGGGGACGAGCCCGGCCGATGATCTGGCGAGCGTGCTTGCGCTCGACATGACCGCCTACTGGCGACCCACGGCTGAGAGCTACTTCGGCCGGGTCCCCAAGAGCCGCATCCTAGAGGCCGTGACCGAAGCGGTGTCCGAGGACGCCGCCCGGCGCATCAGCGCGGCGAAGAAGGCGGACATGGCCGACGCCGCCGAGCAGCTGATCGCCGGAACCGGCTGGTTGCCAGAGCCGCTGCGCACGGTCGGCCTGGGGGCGGAAGCGGCGGCCCAAGCCGCCGAATAGGCCGACGCGGAAAACGGAACGGCCGGAGCCTTTCGGGCTCCGGCCGTTCTCGTGTTACGGACCCGTTTCGTCTTTCAGACCGTCGAACAGGGTCGCCGCGCCGAGACGATAGTGGGTCAGGACGAGCGCGGCGGCGGAGAACAGCGCCATGCGCTCGTCCTCCGCCTGCCAAGGCTTCCGACGCTTCGGGAGCCGATGGCGGAACGCATCGACGTGACGCACCACGGCAAGGGCGATCTCGTCACGGGACCGGGCGCCCACGTCGAGGAAGCACGCCGTAACGTCGGCGCGGGTGTAGATGGCGACCTCCGCACCCCTGTCTGCGGCCAGCGCGCCGATGGCGCGACAGAGCCGTGTGAGCCGATCAGCCCTCCTCGCGCCCGGACCTTCGTAGGCTTCGAGCACGAGCGCTTCAGGCGTGAACCGGTCAATCAGCGCCTCGACCTTGCCGAGGCAGAGGGCGTTCTTGTTGCGACGGGCCTTGACCATGCCCCAGTCGAACACCGCGAACGGGCCAGTGAAGGCCACCCACCCGAACCCATGACGATGAGGATGGACGGCAAGGGTAAGATGGGGTGGACGCTCCGTCATGCCGCGCGGCGATTACCTCCGGCGCGATGCGCCATAGATGTGAGGAGCCGGCGCTTAGTCTGGGTGGCATAGTCCTGGCGCTCGCCGAGCGAGCGGTCGAGCCTTGCGGCGTTCGCCATCACGGCGTCTTCGGCGCTGCCATAGAGACCGGGGAACAGGGCGCGCGGCGAATGACCGAAGATGACCTGAAGCCGAAACGCGAGCGCGGCGTCAGGAATGGTCTCGCCGCCTTCGAGGCGAGAGACGATGCTTTGTGAGGTTCCCAAGAGAAGGGCGAGCTCTGACTGCGAGAGCGCCCAGCGCCGACGAGTGCGGCGCACATGAATGTGGTGCGGCATAGGGGGCGGGTTAGGCGCGACCCTAAACGGCCGCTGTCCTCATCATCGCCCGAGCACCAAGGTCATTCACGGGGGCACTTTATGCGTCCGGCGCATACGCGCGCGCTTCGCGCGCAAATCCAGCCGCTGTGACATCACGGACGTCTGTCGGGTGAGCGACACCGAAGCGCGTCGCGAGCGTGAGGATCGCGCTCGTCTCGCTCCTCGGCACGACGTATACGCCGCGCACGCGCTGCGTCCGCAGACGCAGCTTCGTGCGGATGAACCATCCCGCCCACTTGTTGCTGACCGGTCCTTCGTTTGCGGCTTGGTTCGCATTGAATCGTCGTGTGGCGTCCGCGATGGTCACGGGGTCGGACGAGCTGGCCTCCAGAGCGCCTCTGAGAGCGCAGAGCATCGTGGCTTCGACAGAGGAGGCGCGCTCGTTGAGCACGCGCGCCTCTTCGCCCACGAGCTCGCTCGCAATCCGTTCGCGGACAGCCGGGTCGTCAATGATGGACAGGAGCGCAAGCGCGGTCTGGTTTCGCCGCGGCTCGACGCCGGACACCAGCCGGGACGGGTCCGGGCCGACGCGGTGGCGGGCGTGGAAGCGCCAGGCCAGGAGCCGGTTGCGCAGGGCGCGCGCCTCTTCGTGCAGGCTTGCCGGCAGGTGTATCGGAATGTCGGGGCGGAGGGGCCGCGTGCCGGTCTCTTCGGTCAGGAAGCGGCTTTCGAGCGCCTTGTCCGCGAAGCTCTGGCGCATCCCGAGGAGCTTCGGACCGAAGACCCGGAAGGCGTGCGGATTGAGTTCCCGATGGCGGTTGGACATGGTCCGCAGGACGGGGAGCCCCTTCACCGTCCCGTTGTTGAGGATCTTAGTGAGGTCGGCGGTGGCGTCGGAGAACCGGAGATCGGCCTCGTCCAGAACGAGCGTGCCGCCGATGGCGTCGAGTACATGGAAGATGGGCGAAACCGTCGACGCGCCTGAGGCGAAGAACGGCTTGTAGCAGAGCGAGCCTACCGCCAGCAGCGCCCTGGTCTTGCCCGTTCCGTAGTCGCCACGGAATCTCAGATAGCCGAGCTCGCTGAAGGCGTCATGCACCCACGTCAGCAGGACGTAGTGCGCGGCGATCTCCTCAAACGCCGGTGAGAGATCGACGTAGCGATGCAGGTACGCCTGAACGTCTCGCACCAAGTCCCCCTTGTCCTCAAAGTCCCCAAGCGCGGAGGGCAGGAGCACGCACCCGGTGGCGAGAAGGTTGTTGCCGGGAGAATAGGCAACCAGCCGCTCGCCGGTGGGGAGCGTGTGGCTCGGCTGGACGGACACGCGACCATCCGGCGTCCGGATGGCGAGGGACGTTGAGGACTTCAGGACATCGTAGAGGGCCTCGATGAGCGTGCCGTCCTCGGAGGCGCGCGAGACGATGGGCGTGGGCTTGGTGGACATGAAGGCAGTGTGGCGCGCACTAAACGTTCTCCGTAGGGGGCACTTCAGGCGGACGGTGCATCAAGTGCCCCCTGCGATCAGCACGCTGGACTTGGCATGATGGGTCGGTGACCGACCCGGACCTCGAACGCGCCCGCGCCAACTTCCTTGATCACTACGGCTTTGAGGGCGAGGCCCGCGAACAGGCTCTCCAAGACTTCCAGAGGTTCGTGGAGGTGATGGTCAGGATCGCGACCCGTCTCTCTCGCGAAGAGGATTCGCCAGACTGACGCGGGCGCCGTAGAATCCGCTTCGGCGCTCAAGCCCAACGTCATGCGCACCTACTACGCGTACATCCGGGTCTCCACGACCAAGCAGGGCGAACTCGGATCATCCCTTCAGGAACAGCGAAGCGCCATTGAGGCGTATGCGCAACGTCACGGTCTCACGATCGGAGAATGGGTCGAAGAGATGGAGACGGCCGCCAAGGTCGGCCGGCGACTGTTCAACAAGATGCTGGTCGACTTGGAGCAGGGCCGTGCGGCGGGGCTGATCATCCATAAGATCGACCGGAGCGCCCGCAACCTGAAGGACTGGGCGCGCCTGGGCGATTTGATCGATCAAGGCATCCAGATCCACTTCGCCCACGAGGCCATCGACCTGGCGTCCCGGGGCGGTCGGCTGTCCGCTGACATACAGGCCGTGGTCGCGGCGGACTTCATCCGCAACCATCGCCAAGAGGTGCGTAAGGGCATCTACGGGCGCATCAAACAGGGCGTCTATCCGCTCCCGGCCCCGCGTGGCTACTTGGACCGCGGCAAGGGTCGGCCGAAGGAGGTCGATCCAGTAGTTGGGCCGCTCGTGCAGCAGGCCTTCGACCTCTACGCATCAGGCTCTCACACCCTCCAGACCCTCCGCAAGGAGATGGAACAACGAGGACTGCGCAGTCGCAACGGGCGCCCGCTGTCGCTTCAGGCCATGTCGAACTTGCTGCGCAACCCCTTCTATTGCGGCTTGATCCGCGTGAAGCGCACAGGCGAAACCTTCGACGGGGCGCATCGGGCTCTTGTGCCGAAGGCGACCTTCGACCGGGTGCAGGCTGTCCTGAAAGGGCGCGTGTTCGCGAGACCGCAACGGCACGCGCACCTGTTTCGCCGAATGATCCGATGCGCCGAGTGCGGCTACTCGCTCATCGGAGAGACCCGTAAGGGCCACGTCTACTACCGCTGTCACTCACCGACGTGTCGCGGTACGACCCTCCGCGAGACCGACGTCAGAAGGGCGGTGGCGGACGCGCTAGGACAGCTGCGTCTTCCTGAACCGACGAGAACGGCCGTTCTGGCCGAAGCGCGAAATTTGGCCAAGGACGAGGCGCGCCTGCGCCGGGAATGGTCCGCCGGTTTGAAGCGCGATCTGGCGAAGTGTGAGGACCGCCTCATTCGCCTCACCGATGCCTTCCTGGACGACCTCCTCGACAAGGAGACCTTCGAGGCACGGAAAGCAGCCCTGCTTGGGGAGAGGCGTTCCCTCAGCGACACTTTGAATGGCCGCCAAGGCCCTCACGAGACATTTTCAGATCGTGTGTTGAAATACCTCGGACGGGCAGAAACGGCCAAAACCCTATACGAGGCGGCGTTCGGCGACGAAAAGCGCGACACGGTCAAATCCATAACATCGGACCTTCGGGCGCGCGGAAAAAGCCTGCAAATCACTATGTTTCCGGTCTTCCAAGCCATCCTGGAAGGCCAAAAATCGCTGAACGGTGCACCGCGTCAGATCGTACCTCGGATAATGAGGGCACTTGAGGCGGAGCAGGAATCGAGTGCCCCCATAAAACTCGCGGACCCAACTTCTCCCGGGCCAAATGTGATGCGCGTCGAGGACCACCAGCCCGTCCAACGCCGCATCCGAAATGCCCGCGCTCGATACGAGGGTGCTGCCCGCAAGGCTTTCGACAAGGCGCTCTGGGAGGTTGTCGCAAAGCACGAAAAGGAGGAGCCCAAGCGAGCTCGACGGAAGCTGACGTGACCCCCTTAAACTCCTCCAGGAATAGCTAGAGTCCGCCCCTCGAAAGGACGGACAGAATGAAGCGATCACGGTTCACGGAAGAGCAGATCATCGGGATCCTGCGCGAGCAGGAGGCCGGCGTTCCGGTGGCGGACCTGTGCA
>CALRJO020000064.1:0-17768 GCA_943367565.1 Brevundimonas vancanneytii | reverse complement strand
GCCGCCCCGCGCCCGCCGGCCAGGGCCTTGACTTCGGCCAGGGAGGTCATGGCGTTGTCGCCGGGCGTGGTCATGGCCAGGGCGCCGTGGGCCGCGCCATAGTCGACCGCGACCTGGGATCCGAGGCCGTTCAGGAAGGCGCAGGCCATGCCCGAGACGAATCCGTCGCCGCCGCCGACGCGGTCGAGGACGGCGATCTCGCGCACCGGCGCCGCATAGCGCTGTCCACCGGCCCACAGCACCGCGCCCCAGCGGTTGACCGAGGCCGACACGGGGTCACGCAGGGTGGCGGCGAAGACCTTGACGTTCGGCAGGTCGGCGGTCGCGCGCGCCACCAGGGCGTCGAACGGCGCGGCGTCGGTCGGATCGGTCCGGGCGCTGTGGCCGCCGATGCCGAGGCAGGATTCAAAGGCGTATTCATCGCCGACCAGCACATCGGCCAGGCCGGCGATCTCGCGATTGACCCGCCGGGCGGCGTCGGGATCGGGATGGCTGGACCAGAGACTGGCGCGGTAGTTGAGGTCGTAGCTGACCACGACCCCATGCCGTTTGGCCGCGCGGATGGCGGCCAGGGTCGTCGCCGCCGTGCTCTCGGACAGGGCCGCGAAGATGCCGCCGGTGTGGAGCCAGCGAACGCCTTCTCCGCCGAACAGGGCGTCCCAGTCGACCTCGTCCGGCCGCATCTGGGAGGCGGCGGAATTGGCCCGGTCGGACGCGCCGAGCGCGCCGCGCGCGCCGAAACCGCGCTCGGTGAAATTGAGACCCATGCGGGTGTTGCGGCCGATGCCGTCGGCCTCGCGCCACACGATGTGGGACGTATCGACGCCGCCCTGGAGGATCAGGTCCTCGGCCAGGGCGCCCATCTCGTTCCGGGGCAGGGCGGTGACCACGGATGTCCGCATCCCGAAGGTCTTCCGCAGGCCGCGCGCGACATTGTACTCGCCGCCGCCCTCCCAGACCTGGAAGGACCGGGCCGTGCGGATACGGCCTTCGCCCGGGTCGAGGCGAAGCATGACCTCGCCCAGGGCGACGCAGTCCCAGCGGCTGTCTTCGGCCGGTCGAACGGCCAGCAGGTCGGTCATTTCATCAGCGAGGGCAGCCACAGCGAAAGCGCCGGGATGAAGGTGACCAGCATCAGCACGGCGGCGCAAGTCAGCCAGAACGGCCAGATGGTTTTCAGCGCCCGGGTCATGGGTATGCCGGCGATGGCGCTGCCGACGAACAGCACCGACCCCACGGGCGGGGTGATCAGTCCGATTCCGCAGTTGAGCAGCAGGATGACGCCGAACTGGACCGGATCGACGTCGAAGGCCTTGGCCACCGGCAGGAAGATCGGGGTGCAGATGATGATCAGGGGCGCCATGTCCATGAAGGTGCCGAGGATCAGCAGGATGACGTTGATCAGCAGCAGGATCAGGATCGGGTTGTCGGTCAGGGTCTGCAGCAAATCGACCATCATGGTTGGCACCTGCATATAGGCCATCAACCAGCCGAAGGCGCCGGCGCAGCCGATGATGAACAGGACCATGCCCGAGGTCCGCGCCGCGCCGAGGCAGGCGGCCTTGAAGGCGCTCCAGGTCATGTGGCGATAGATCAGGCCGGTGACGACGGTGGCGTAGACCACGGCGATCGAGGCGCTTTCGACCGCGGTGAAGACGCCCAGGCGGATGCCGGTGAAGATGATGCCGACCAGCAGCAAACCGGGAACGGCGGCGACCAGGCGCACGGCGACGGCGCGGAAGCCGGGGAAGGCTTCGGCCGCATAACCGCGGCGCCGCGCCACCACATAGGAGGTGACCATCAGGGCGGCGGCCAGCAGCAGGGCCGGGATGATGCCCGCCGCGAACAGGTCGGAAATCGACACTCCGCCTCCGGCCGAGGCCGAATACAGGATCATGTTGTGTGATGGCGGGACCAGCAGGGCCACCAGCGCCGCCGAGATGGTGACGTTGACGGCGTAGTCGGCGTCATAGCCGCGCTTCTGCATCTGCGGGATCATGGTGCCGCCGATGGCCGAGACATCGGCGATGGCGCTGCCCGACACGCCGCCGAACAGGGTCGAGCCCACCACCGTGACCTGACCCAGTCCGCCGCGCACATGGCCGACCATGGACGAGGCGAGGGCGATCATCCGGTCGGACAGGCCGCCCTTCATCATCAGTTCGCCCGTGAAGATGAACAGGGGAATGGCCAGCAGGGCCACGGAGGTGATGTCGGACCCCATCTGCTGGAACACCACGATCGGCGGCAGGGCCAGATACAGGACGGTCGCCAGGGTCGCGGCCAGCAGGGAGAAGGCGACCGGCACGCCGATGGCCAGCAGGATGGCCAGAAGGCCGAAGAGGATGATGTATTCCATGCTCAGTCCTCCGCCCCGGAGGCGTCGTTGGGGGCGGCGACATCTGGCGCGCGATAGTCGCCGGTCAGCAGTCGCTCCAGCGAGAACAGCAGGATCAGGGCGCCGCCGATGCACAGGCCGGCGAACTTCAAACCTGAGGGCAGGGGCGCGCCGGCCATCGCCACGGGCCATTCATCGACCATCAGAATCCCGCCCAGCACCATCAGCCCCGCCCCGGACGCGGCGGCGATCAGGCGCGAGATGGACTTGAGCAGCCAGTTCAGGCGACCCGGCGCCGCGTCCCGGAAGGACTGGAAGGCGAAATGGGTCTCGCGCCGCACGGCGACGGCGGCGCCGAACATGACCGCGAAGCTCATCAGCAGCAGGGCGAGGGGTTCGGTCCAGCCGGGGCTGTCATTCAGAACATAGCGGGCGAAGACCTGCCAGGCCTGGATCAGGGCCATGGCGACCAGGGCCGCGCCGGCGAGGCCCATGGCCAGGGTCGAAAGGGCGTCGAGCGCGCGCGCGCTTCCGCGTCGTGGTTCAGACATGCAACGCCCTCCCTGAGCGCCGTGGGTTTTGCGCGGCCGTTCAGGCGACCGCTGCGATCCGTTCGTGGAGCGCGCGCAGGCGCGGCTCGGCGAGATATTTGTCCAGCACGGGCCGGACGGTGGCGGCGAAGGCTTCCCTGTCGACCTCGGCGACCTGGACGCCGGCGGCGATCACGGCGGCGCGGGCGTCGGCCTCGCGCTTGTCCCAGTCGACCCGCATGACCTGCACCGAGCGGCGCGCCACGTCGCGGACCAGCTCCCGGTCGGCCGGCGTCAGGGCGTCGAAACTGGCCTTGGACATGAGCAGGGCGTCGGGCGAGAAGGAATGCTCGGTCTGGCTCCAGAACCGGGCGACCTCGTACTGGCGGCTGGACTGGTAGGCGGGCCAGTTGTTCTCGGCCCCGTCGATCAGATGGGTCTGCAGCGAGGAGAAGACCGCGCCGAAGGTCAAAGGCGTCGGATTGGCGCCCATGGCCCGGATGGAGTCGAGGAAGATGTCCGACTGCGGCGCCCGCATCTTCAGGCCGCGCAACTGGCCCGGCTCGGTCACCGGATGGCGCACATTGTAGAAGCAGCGCGGCGCGGCGTCGTAGTAGGCCAGGCCGATCAGGCCCCGGCCCTCGAACACATTGAGCAACTCGGTGCCGATCTCCCCGTCCACGACGGCCCGGACGTGAGGGACGGAGCGGAAGACATAGGGAAGGGCCAGCAGCCGGGTTTCCGGGAAGGCGTTGTTCAGCGCCGCGACGGCGACCCGGCACATGTCGACCGCCTGGAAGCGGGCCAGGCCGATGGAGTCATCCTCATTGCCCAGCTGGCCGGAGGGGAACTGGCGGATGCCGAGCCGTCCGTCCGTGAGACGGCCGAGCTCCTCGCCCATCCATTTAACGGCGGTGACGGTCGGGAAGTCGCCGGGGTGGACATCGACCGCGCTGAAGATGGTCTGGCCATTGGAGGCCGGGCGCGGCGCGCAGGAGGCCAGTCCGAGGCCGGACAGGCCGGCGAGGCCGAGGGTGCGACGGGTCAGGCTCATGCGATGGCTCCTGTCGCCGGGACCGCGAGACAGTCGATGCGGCCGTCGGATCCGAAGTCGGCGACGGCGGACTGGCCGGCGAGGATATCGTGCACCCCGGTGGCGGCGCCCGTCGAGACCAGCTGCCCCGCCTCGAGCCGTCGCCCGCGCCGGTGCAGCAGGTTGAGCAGGAAGGCCAGGGAATCGAGCGGGCCGCCCGGAATGGAGGCCGCGCCGCCGCGTCCGACGAGGACGTCATTGATGGTCATGGTGCAGGTCAGGCCGGACAGGCGTTCGCGCCAGCCGTCGATCTCGTCGCCGAGGATCAGGCCGGCGTTGTTGCCGAAGTCCGAAGCCGTAACGGCCGGGCCATGGTCGTTGATGGCGGCGAAGGGGCTGCCGGCGATTTCGATCCCGATGAAGACGCGGGACACCAGCGGCGCGACCGACTCGACGGTCCAGTCGCCGCGATCGGGCGCCGTCTCGCCCAGCTCGAGCACATATTCCGCCTCGACCGCCGCGAAGCCCCCCTCGATCACGCCGAAGCGGGTGGGCGTATGGCCGGCGGTCCAGACGTTGCGCGAAAAGATCGGCCCGGCCAGCCGACCCGCGCCGAAGCGGACATCGTGGGGGGCGTTGATCCGGCCCAGTTTCCAGCCGGCGATCCGGTCCGGCCAGGCGGCGATAGCCTCGTCCTGGATGGCGTAGGCCGCCTCGAGTGATTCGGGCTGGACGCCTGGATAGCCGTCGAGCGCACGGCCGTTCCGACGCGCGCCGACAAAGGCGCGCGTGATCGGCGAAGTCGCTGAATTGTCGTGTGCGTGGCTCACGCAGCCTCCCTGTTGCGACAGACATTGCGCAGGAAGGAAACCGGTGTCAATTTGAATCCGGCGAAGCCTTTCCGGCGGCGCCCCGGCTCAAGGTCGCGACAACAGGCGGCCGTGCGATAGGATTGGAAACATGACCCTGCTCCGCCTCGCCGCCCTCGCGGCCGCCCTCGTCCTTCCCGCTGCCCTGGCATCGCCCGCTCCGGCGCAGACGCCCGCGCCGGCCGTCGCCGAGACCCCTTTGCCGGCCTTCCCCGGCGCGCTCGGCTGGGCGTCGCAGACGCCGGGCGGACGCGGCGGCCAGATCATCCGGGTCACCAATCTGGACGCCTCCGGCCCCGGCTCCCTGCGCGCGGCCATCGAGGCCGAGGGGCCGCGGATCGTGGTGTTCGAGGTCGGCGGGGTCATCGACCTGGGCAAACAGACCCTGCGCCTGCGCAATCCCTTCGTCACCATCGCCGGCCAGACCGCGCCCTCGCCGGGCATCACCCTGATCCGGGGCGGGATGGATATCACCGCCCATGACGTGATCGTCCAGCATATCCGCATCCGGCCCGGCTCGGCCGAGGGCGAATGGATGAGCGGCTGGGACGAGGACGGCATCGCCACCGTCGGGGCGTACAATGTCATCATCGACCACTGCAGCCTGACCTGGGCCACCGACGAGAACCTGTCGGCCTCGGGCCCGCGCTTCACCGGCTCGACCCCGGAGGAATGGCGTCGCGGCACCAGCCACAACATCACCTTCTCGAACAATCTGAACGGCGAGAGCCTGGCCTATTCGACCCATTCCAAGGGCGAGCATTCCAAGGGGTCGCTGATCCACGACAATGTCACCGGCCTGCTGATCGTGGGCAATCTGTACGCCCACAACTATGAGCGCAGCCCCCTGTTCAAGGGCGGGGTGCACGGGATCATCGTCAACAACCTGATCTACAATCCCGGCCCGCGCGCCATCCACTACAACCTCGCGCCCGAGGAGTGGGGGACCGTCCCGTTCGAGGTCGGCAGGATGACGGTGATCGGCAATGTCCTGCGCGCCGGCCCCTCGACCCCGACCGAACATCTGGCCTTCATGATGATCGGCGGGGCCGGCGACGTGGAGTATTACGGCCGCGACAATATCGCCGTGGACCAGGTCGGCGAACCGCTGCGGATGTTCGGCCGCTACACCACGACCAACGCCCGGATCATCCAGACGCGCCGGCCGCCGGTGTGGTGGGAAGGCCTGACGCCCATTCCCGCCGTGGACGTGCAGCGCGCCGTGCTGGCCAATGTCGGCGCCCGACCCTGGGATCGCGACATGCGCGACGTTCTGCTCATCGCCGAGGTGGCCGAGGGCCGGGGTGAGATCATCGACCACGAGCGCCAGGTCGGCGGCTATCCGGCGGTGGTCGAGGCCACCCGCAAGCCGTTCAACCCCGACGACTGGGATCTGCGCTTCATGACGCCCCTGCGCGACGAGGTGCTGGACCGCCCGGCGGTTCGGCGGGGGACGTGACCGCTGACAGCGCGTACGGCAACGTCTAAGGACAGCGTTCGACCAGAGAGAATCCCTCAGTGAACGAACCCCGACGGCCCGGCGGAAAGTCCGCCACCATCAACGATATCGCCCGGCTGGCCGAGGTGTCGAAGAAGACCGTCTCGCGGGTCATCAACAACTCGCCCTTCGTCAAGGAAGAGACGCGCAAGCGGGTCGAGGCGGTGATCGCCGAACACGGCTTCACCCCCGATCCGCAGGCACGGGGGCTGGCCTTCCGGCGGTCCTTCCTTGTCGGGATGATCTACGACAACCCCAGCCCGAACTATGTCGTCAACATGCAGCAGGGCGTGCTCGACGCCGTGCGCGGCTCGGGTCTGGAGCTGGTCGTCCATCCCTGCAACCGGGCATCCGATGTCTTCCTGAACGACGTGCGGAATTTCATCGTGCGTCAGAAACTGTTCGGCGTGGTCATGCCGCCGTCGGTGTCCGAGGACGACCGGGTGGTGGCCATCCTGAAGGAGGCGGACTGCCCCTATGTGCGGATCGCCTCGGTTTCGCTGGACGAGCCGGCCTGTATGGTGGTGACCCACGACAGCCGCGGCGGCGCGCGGGCGGCGCGGCACCTGGCCGAACTGGGCCATGTCCGTATCGCCTTCATCTCCGGCCCCGACACCTTCCGCTCATCACACGAACGGGGCCGGGGCTTCGCCGAGGGCCTGGCGGAGCACGGGCTGGCGCTGGATCCGGCCTATGTGCGGCGCGCGGCCTATACGTTCGACTCCGGCGTGGAGGCGGCGACGGAACTGCTGGCCCTGCCACAGCGGCCGACGGCCATCTTCGCGGGCAATGACGAAATGGCCATCGGGGTGATGAAGGCCGCGCGCGACGCCGGGCTCAGGGTGCCGGAAGACCTGTCGATCGTCGGCTTCGACGACCTGCCGATGGCCTCGCGCGTCTGGCCGAACCTGACCACCGTGCGCCTGCCGATCCGCGACATGGGGCGGATGGCGGCCGAGAAACTGACGGCGCGCAGCCGGGGGCTGGACCCGGCGACTCTCGTCCAGCCCGAGGTCGATCCGTCTCTGGTGGTGCGGGATTCCACCGCGGCGCCGGGGCGCTGACTTTGGTTTGAAGGTCCTGCGGGGCGGGGCCGGAGCGCCCCTCGAAAAACACGCTCGTTGAGTGGTGGTATCGCTGAAGCGTTGCTTTTCACGGAGCCTTTTCCGGCAAAGCTCGTTCCTTCTCGGCTCGCAACCTTGAGCAACCGCCGAGAGGACTCATGCACGCCACGTCCGCTTCTGCCTCGCTCCGTGTCTCCACGGGCGTTCCCGAGCTGGACACGATCCTGGGAGGAGGATTGACCGGCAATCGGTCATACCTGCTCGAGGGCACACCCGGCAGCGGCAAGACCACGATCGCGCTGCAGTTCCTGCTGGAAGGCGTCCGCGCCGGCGAGCCGGGCCTCTACATCACCCTGTCCGAAACCGCGGCCGAGCTGCGAGAGGTGGGGCGCAGCCACGGCTGGATCCTGGACGGAATCGAACTGTTCGAGCTCGTCAGCGAGGATGGCCTCGATCCCGACAGCGAACAGTCGATCCTCGACCCGTCCGAGGTCGAGCTGGGCGAAACCATCGCCGGAGTGATGGAATGCGTCGATCGCCTGCGGCCCGCCCGCGTGGTGTTCGACAGTCTGTCGGAGATGCGCCTGCTGGCGCAGAACTCGCTGCGCTACCGGCGTCAGATCCTGGCCCTCAAACAGTATTTCTCGACCCGCCAGTGCACCGTCCTGCTGCTGGACGACCGCAGTTCCGACCCCGGCGACCTGCAACTGCACAGCATCGCCCACGGCGTCATCACCCTCGAACAGGCGGCGCAGGAATATGGCTCTGAACGCCGGCGCCTGCGCGTCGTGAAGATGCGCGGCGTGAAGTATCGCGGCGGCTTCCATGATTTCGCGATCGAGACGGGCGGGGTGGCGGTGTTTCCGCGCCTGGTCGCCGCCGATCACCATGCGGAGTTCAATGCTGATCTGGTCTCCACGGGGATCGAGCATCTGGACGAAATGCTGGGCGGAGGCCTGTCGCCGGGCACCAACACCCTGCTCAACGGCCCGTCCGGCGTCGGCAAGACCACGACGGCGGTCTGCTGCGGTCTGGAGGCGATCCAGCGCGGCGAGAAGGCCGCCTACTATCTGTTCGACGAGGGCGTCACCACCATGCTGGCGCGCTCGAAAGCCATGGGCATGGACCTGCAGCCCCATATCGACAGTGGCATGCTGCAGGTGTTCCAGATCGACCCGGCCGAGCTGACGCCCGGCGAGTTCGCCAGCTGGATCCGGCGCGCCGTCGAACAGGACGGTGTCGGCTTCATCGCCATCGACAGCCTGAACGCCTTCCTCCAGGCCATGCCCGGCGAGAAATACCTGCTGCTGCAGATGCACGAGATGTTGAGCTATCTGAACCAGCAGGGCGTGATCACCGTGCTGATACTTGGCCAGCACGGCATCGTCGGCGACGTGCGGTCCGAGATCGATCTCAGCTATCTGTCCGACACCATCGTCCTGTTCCGGTATTTCGAGTCGCGGGGCAGGGTGCTGAAGGCCGTCTCGGTGGCCAAGAGCCGCACCACCGAGCACCAGTCCAGCATCCGCGAGTTCCGTCTCGCGCGTGGCGGCATCCGGATCGGCGATCCGCTGAAGGATTTCGAGGGCGTCCTGACCGGCCTGCCCAACTATCGGGGCTCGACGCCGCTGATGTCCGCCGAACCCGCCGCCGGCGAGGATTGAGCGGGTGGAATGGCGTATCCTGCTTCTGGCCCTCAAGGGCCGGGACGCATCAGTGATCCAGCAGCTGCTGGCCCGGGCGGGCCATGAGAGCCTGATCTGCGAGAATTGCGGCGAGTTGGCCCGCGAGGGCCGCCGGGGGGCCGCGATCGCCGTCGTGACCGAAGAGTCCCTGTTGGCCGCCGACACCGGCGCGCTCGACGCCTGGCTGAGCGAGCAACCCGCGTGGTCCGATTTCCCCTTCATCCTGCTCGCCACCAAACGGGCGGGCCGGCGGCCGCGGGACGCCCTGCGGATTCTCGAACAGCTCGGCAACGTCGTCGTGCTGGAACGGCCGGTGCACAGCGAGACCCTGGCCAGCGCGGTCAATTCGGCGATGCGCGGTCGCAGCCGCCAGTATGCCGCCCGCCGGGGCCTCGAGGAGCTGCAGTCGGCCGAGGAACGGCTGACCAGCCTGAACGGATCGCTCGAGGCCCGGATCGCGGAACGCACCGGAGAACTGTCATCGGCCAACAACCAGCTGATGCAGGAGATCGCCGTGCGCGAGCGGGCGCAGGCCGCGCTGGCTCAGTCCCAGAAGATGGAGGCGGTGGGCCAGCTGACCGGCGGCATCGCCCATGACTTCAACAATCTGCTGACCGTCATCTTCGGCAATCTGGAACTGATCCAGCGCCGCACCGAGGACGAGAAGACGGCGAAACTGGCGGATTTCGCGCAACAGGCGGCGGACCGGGCGGCCAAGCTGACGCACCAGCTGCTGGCATTCTCGCGCACCCAGAACCTGACGCTGAAGGCGGTCGACCTGAACCTTCTGGTCACGGGAATGCATGATCTCCTGGGCCGCACGATCGGTCCGATGGTCCGTATCGACATGGCTCTGGATCCCTCGGGACCTTGGGCGATGGCGGACGCCAACCAGCTGGAGCTCGCGATCCTGAACCTGTCGATCAACGCCCGCGACGCCATGGCCGAGGGCGGCGTCCTGACAATCGCCACGGGGCGGCAGGCGGCGCAAGGCGGCGACCTGGCGCCCGGCGACTATGCGGTGATCTGCGTCAGCGACACCGGCTCCGGCATTCCGCCGGATCTGATGGCCAAGGTGTTTGACCCCTTCTTCACCACCAAGCCGATCGGCAAGGGCACGGGGCTCGGCCTCAGCCAGGTCTACGGTATCGCGCAGCAGTCCGGCGGTACGGTGAGGCTGGCCAGCCTCGAAGGGCAGGGCACGACGGTCGAACTATGGCTGCCGGCGGCGGAGTCTGTGGTCGCGTCGCCCGAAAACGTGCTCCAGGCCGACGCCGGTGCGGACGGCCCGCACCAGCGAATTCTGGTGGTCGACGACGACGAGGCGGTCCGGCGCTTCATCGTCGAATGCCTGCAGTCGCTCGGCTACAGCGTCGACGAGGCCGCCGACGGGGAGTCGGGTCTGCGCGTTCTGCAGGGGTCGAGGCCCGACCTGATCATCGTCGACTACGCCATGCCCGGAATGACCGGCGTCGATGTGGTGCTGCGGGCCCGGGACGTTGCGCCGGACGTGCCGATCATCCTGGCCACAGGCTATGCCGACATGGAGGCGGTGGACCGGGTGATGCCGATGGAAAGCGTGCTGCGCAAACCCTTCCGCCTGTCCGAACTCGGCGTTGCGGTCAGAAAGGCGCTGGCTCCGTCGACGGCATGACCCTCGGTCGGAGCGGCCGCCGCCTCCCGCGCGTCAGTGACTGACGAGACCCTTCACATGGTCGCGGATCGCTTCATCCGTGGCGTTGGCGAAGAAATATTCCTGGAAGCGTTCGCCGGCGACGGCGGCCTTCAGCAGGTCCTGGTCCACGGACTTGAGGACGGTCAGCATGTCGTGGCAGGTGACGGCCTTGAGGTCCTTCAGGATGCCGCGGTTCTTGCGCATGATCTCGGCGCGTTCCCTGGGGTAGCCCAGGCCGCGCTCGCCCTCGAACAGCTTGCGATAGACGTCCTGCAGGTTCAGCTCGGCCGCCCAGCCGAAACCCTTGGCGTAGGGCATGGCGATGGCGTTGCCGTCGTTGATCTGGCCGAACAGGAAGGCGTCGGTGGGGTCGATGATCAGGCCGCAGAATACGCCCGGCATGGCGTTGCAGGCGAGCATGGAGCCCGTGCCGGTTCCGCATCCGGTGACCACGAAATCCGCCGCGCCGGAGTTGATCAGGATGCCGGCCAGCAGGCCGTTCATCACATAGGTCAGCGACGCCTTATCCTCGGGCGTGTACATTCCGTAGTGGAAGACCTGATGGCCCAGCGGCCCGGCGACGGCGTTGAGGGCGGCGTGGACGGTCTCGCTCTTGGCGGCCTGGCTGTTCTCGATGATGAGGGCGATTTTCATGGACTTTTCTCGAGGCTTGATGATGAGGCGGGCCGCCGGCCAGCGTTTGCATAAGCTTATGACACCGGTTACCTATCCACACAATCCGCGCCAACTCCGTACGATACAGGCAAGCTGAAATGAGCGTCTCTTTCGACCTGACCGGCAAGAAGGCCATGGTCACCGGCGCCAACACCGGACTGGGCCAGGCTATCGCCGTCGGACTGGCGCAGGCCGGGGCCGACATCGTCGCCGTGGGCCGGTCGGCGCCGACCGAAACCGCGGCCATGGTGGTGGAGACGGGGCGGGTCCTGCACGCCATTCCCGCCGACCTGTCCTCGGTCGCGCCCCTCGCGGATGTGGTGGCCCAGGCCGTCGCCACCGTCGGGGCCATCGACATCCTGGTCAACAACGCCGGCATCATCCGCCGCAACGACAGCCTCGACTTCACCGAGGAGGACTGGGACGCGGTGATCGACACCAATCTGAAGACCGCCTTCTTCCTCAGCCAGGCCGTGGCCCGGACCTGGGCGGCGACGGGCCGGGGCGGCAAGATCATCAACATCTGTTCGATGCTGAGCTTCCAGGGGGGCATCCGGGTGCCTTCCTATACGGCGTCAAAGAGCGGTCTGGCCGGGCTGACCCGGCTGCTGGCCTGCGAATGGGCGTCGAAGGGCATCAACGTCAACGCCATCGCGCCGGGCTATTTCTCGACCAACAACACCGAGGCCCTGCGCGCCGACGAGACCCGCAACCGCGACATCCTCGCGCGCATCCCGGCGGGCCGCTGGGGCGATCCGTCGGATATCAGCGGCGCCGCGGTCTTTCTGGCCTCGGATGCGGCGGCCTATGTCCACGGCACCGTTCTGGCCGTGGACGGGGGCTGGCTGGCGCGCTGATCAGAGGCTGTTGAGCCAGTCTTCCAGATTCGTGTAGCCGTCGCCGTCGCGGTCGGCGCCGCCGTCCGCCGCGTCAGCCGGGTCAAGACCTTCGGCCTGCTCCCACTCATCCGGCATGCCGTCGCCGTCGCCGTCCGCCCACGGTGAACCCGGCTCAAGCACCGGCCAGCCGCCGACCCGGGTCTGGCTGTCGATGATGCGACCGGTACGGGCGCGAACACCCTCGATGATCCGGGCGTCGACGGCGTCGCGGACCCGGCCCGCGCCGACTCGCGCCAGCACCAGACGCTCGGCCTCAGCGGCGGTCTGCTCCGCGGCCTCCGCCCAGTCCGGACGCCCCGTGAGCCGGTATTCGGGCCGATCTGAGTCCTTCACCAGACTCCAGGGGTCGGCGAGGACCACGCCGTCCATGGCGTTGCCCTCGAACCAGGCGCGGGCCAGCGGGTTGGATTCCTCGAACGCCCACCGCCCCGCCGAGTCGGGACCGGGGATATAGGCGTTGCCGATGAAGGCGTAGGACGACAGGCTTTCGGTGTCGGCGTTATAGCCCGCGTGCCCACCGCCCCAGTCATAGAAGACGTTGGATCGGAACTCGAGCCGGGGGCCTTCGGGATCGACCGTCGGCGGATTGTAGTTGCCGGGCCGGGGCATCCGTGCCCGGTGCGCCGCCCAGAGATTGTGGTGAAACGTCATGCGCGCGCCGTGGCCGCCGCGCACCAGCGAGCCGTAGCCATGGTCGCCCTTGGCGTGGCCCGAGGCGTTCAACGATTCCGCGATCAGCGACCACTGTACCGTCACATCATAGATGCCCCGCTCGGGCGGACTGTAGCGGCTGCCGACCGACAGGGTCTCGTCGATCGACCAGGAGGCGGAGATGTGATCGAGGATGATCCGGCGGCCGCGTTCGACCGAGACGGCGTCGGCCTCGACCCCGCTCTCGTCGCCGAGGCGCGAGCGGATGTGGCGGATCACCACGTCGTCGGCGGAGACGACGAGCGGTTGGTCGCGCAGGGTGATTCCGCCGCCCGGCGCGGTCTGTCCGGCGACGGTGATACGACCTCGCCGGATGGTCAGGGGTGAGGCGAGGCGGATCACGCCGCCGATGTCGAAGATCACGGTGCGAGGCCCCTCGGCCTCGACCGCCGCGCGCAGGCTGCCGGGCCCGGCGTCGCCCAGGTGAGTGACCCGCAGCACCCGGCCGCCGCGCCCGCCCACGGCGAACCGGCCGGCGCCTTCCGCGCCCGGGAAGGCGAGGATATCCGCCGACATCCGCGCCGACGACGGGTGTGCCCAAACGGACACGCACACCGCCGTTACCGCAGCGCCTGAAAACGCAAGACGAAGAAGCGGGGTTGCGAAAACACGGATCATCGGGTTAGGCTCGTGATTGCTACCGGTGTCAGAGACCATTCCACGCGTATATGACACCGGTGTCAAACGATTGGGCCAAAGACGCCGGGTCGCAATAACACATAGACCGGGGCTACCTCGGCGTTCTGTATGCCCATTGGGAGGGAGCATATGTTGCAAGCCATTCAGCCGGGGTTGACCCGCACTCTTCGCCGCAGCCTGTTCGCCGGAGCCTCCGGCCTGGCCGTCGCCCTGTCGCTGGGCGCGACCCTGGGAGCCGGCGCCGCCGCCGCCCAGACCGCGCCGCAGGAAGCCACCGAGATCGACGAAGTCGTCGTCACGGGCTTCCGCGCCAGTCTGACCGCCGGTCTCGACGCCAAACGCCGCAGCGCCAACGTCATCGACGTCATCGTCGCCGAGGACATCGCCGACTTTCCGGATCTGAACCTGGCTGAATCCATCCAGCGGGTTCCGGGCGTGGCCATCGACCGCGACGCCGGCGAAGGCCGTTCGATCACCGTCCGCGGTCTCGGTTCCGATTTCACCCGCACCCGCATCAACGGCATGGAGGCCCAGGCCACCGCCGGCGGCACCGACTCGTCGGGCGGCGCCAACCGCGGCCGCGGCTTCGACTTCAACGTCTTCGCCTCCGAACTCTTCAGCCGGATCACGGTGCGCAAGACCGCCGCCGCCGAGACCGAAGAGGGCTCGCTGGGCGCCACGGTCGACCTTCAGGCGACCCGGCCGTTCGACTATCGCGGCTTCACCATGGCTGCCTCGGTCCAGGGCGGCTACAACGACCTGTCCGAGTCCTGGAGCCCGCGGACGGCCTTCCTGATCAGCAACACCTTCGGGGAGAACAATCAGTTCGGCGCCCTGTTCTCGGTGGCCTACAGCGAGCGTGACTCGCTCGAAGAAGGCTTCAGTTCGGTGCGCTGGGCTCCGGCCGCGGCGCCGGGCGCCACCAACAGCGGCGGCTTCTGCTCTCCGGTCGGCCTCGCGCCGGTCAACCCGTCCGGGACGGCCAACGGCGCCAGCGCCGCCAACTGCGCCACCGGCGTCGCGCGCCCGGCGAACACGGCCGCCAACATCGCCGCCTATAACACCGCCAACCAGGCCAATGTCTTCATCCCGCGCCTGCCGCGCTACGGCCGCCTGGCCCATACCCAGGAACGTCTCGGCGTCACCGGCGCCTTCCAGTGGCGGCCCGCCGAGAGCACCCTGTTCTCGCTGGACGTCCTCTATTCCAAGCTGGATGCGACCCGTCAGGAGGACTTCCTCGAGTCCCTTTCGTTCAGCCGCAACGCGGCCGCCGGCGGCCAGACGCAGATTCACGTCCGCGAGGCCGCGGTCGAGAACGGCATGCTGGTCTATGGCGTGTTCGACAACGTCGATGTCCGTTCGGAAAGCCGTTTCGACGTCCTGTCGACCGAGTTCCTGCAGTACAGCCTGACGGCGCAGCACGACTTCAGCGATCGCCTGCGCGGCAGCTGGTACTACGGTCGGGCGGAGTCGGATTTCGACAATCCGATCCAGACGACGGTCACCCTCGATCGTTCGAACATCGCCGGATATTCCTGGGACTTCCGGGACAATCCCAACACGCCGGTGATCAACTACGGCTTTGACGTCGCCAACCCGGCCAACTGGGAATGGCGCCCGTCGACCTCCGCCGTGCCCCGGTCGGAAATCCGCCTGCGGCCGAACGGCGTGGATACGGTGTTCGAGTCGGTCCAGGCCGATATCGAGTACGACGCCCAGGACTGGTTGACCTTCAAGGCCGGCATCAACTGGAAGCGCTACGACTCCCGCGCGTTCGAGATGCGCCGGACCGACGAGACCGTCGTACCGGTCCTGCCGGGCGGCGTCACCGTGGCCAACATCTCGAACGTCCTGACCGGGTTCGGGGTCAATCTCATTCCCGCCGGCACGGCCAACAGCTGGGTGCGCCCGGACCTGGACGCCATCGCCTCGCTGTTCAACATCTATTGCAACTGCAACACCGGCGTGCCGGGCGGCGACTTCCGCCTGACGGGCATCACCAACGGCAACGCCCGCGGCGCCAACCGCGTCATCAATGAGGAAGACTTCGCCGCCTACATCCAGGCCGACTTCGACACCCTGCTGTGGGACATGCCCTTCCGCGGCAACATCGGGGTTCGTCAGGTCCAGACCGTCCTCAACGCCGAAGGCTACAGCTCGACCGGCGGCGGCACCCTGGTGACCGGCGAGAACGAATACATGGACACCCTGCCGTCCATGAACCTGGCGCTGGAGCCGGTCGAGGATCTGATCCTGCGCTTCGGCGTGGCCAAGGTCATGGCCCGGCCCCAGATCGGCAACACCTTCGCCGGCACCAACTATCTGGTGCCCGTCACGTCGCTGGCGGCGACGGGCCCGAACTTCACCGCCACCATCGGCAATGTGAAGCTGGAGCCGTTCCGGGCCACCACCTACGACTTCAGCGTGGAATGGTATTTCGCGCCGGAAAGCCTGCTGTCCTTCTCGTATTTCTACAAGGACATCGACACCTACATCCAGATCCTGCGTCAGGACCTGCCCTACGCCAGCCTGGCGGCGCTGAACCCCTCGGCGTTCGCGCCGGGGCTCTGCACCGGAGCCTGCACGCCTTCGACAATCTTCCAGCTGACGGCGGCGGTGAATACCGAGGGCGGTCCGCTGAAAGGCTTCGAGATCAGCTATCAGCAGCCGTTCCGCTTCCTGCCGGGCCTGCTTTCCAACACCGGCGTGCAGCTGAACTACACCCGGGTCGAGTCCGAGATCGACTACTGCGCCAACGCGCTGTGCACGGCGTTCCAGACCGCCGATCTGGTCAACCTGTCGCCCGTCTCGTGGAACGCCACGCTCTACTATGAAGACGACCGCTTCTCGGCGCGCGTCTCGGCCGCCGCCCGCGACGGCTATACCCAGAACGTGCCAGGCCGGAACGGAAACTCGATCGAAGGCAAGATGGAGACGCTCAATATCGACGCCTCCGCCTCCTATCAGATCACTGACCAGGTCGAGCTGACGTTTGAAGCACTGAACCTGACGGACGAGTTCAACCATCAGTTCGTCGGCGACGGCGCCAGTCGCCAGAGCACCTCTGTCTATCACCACACCGGCCGGCAGTATTTCGTCGGCGCCCGCTACCGCTTCTGATCGTCTCCTGATCAAGGCGACTTCAGCGCCGCCGGTTCCCGGGAACCGGCGGCGTCTTCTTTGGTCAGGCCCCGGCCAGATCGGTCAGGTCGGCCCAGACGCTTTCCGCGGTCGGCTTCCTTCCGGCGCCTCGCCCCCGGGCGGTGAAGACGCGCCCGTCCCCGGTCGTGACCCGCAGGGCGTTCCACTCGTCAGGCAGATCGGCGAACAGGACGTCCCCGTCCACGCCGCGCAGGGCGACCCCGATCTCGCCGGTGCGAACGTCCAGCTTCGCCAACTGCCGCACCTGGCCGGGCGGGAGGTCGCCGTCCCGCCCGAGGGTCTCGCGCGCGACGCGGTCGGGAACCAGCCGTCCCTGCAAGGCCTCGTGGCCAAGGATGGCCAGTTTGGCGGCCGCATCGAGACCCGTCAGATCGGCCGAAGAGTCCGCCTCGGCGAAGCCGGCCTCGCGCGCGGCGGCCAGGGCCGTCTCGAACGCATGACCCTCGGCAAGACGGTTGAGGATGAAGTTGCAGGTGCCGTTCAGCACCGCCTCGATCCGCACGACCGCGCCATGGGCCCGGGCCCGCCGCACGGTCTCGATCAGGGGCGCGCCGCCGCCGACGCTGGCGGAATAGAGCAGGCGCGCGCCGCCCGCCGCCGCCAGATCGATCAGGGCGGGCAGGTCGGCGCCCACCGCCTGTTTGTTGGCGCTGACCACATCCACGCCGCGCGACAGGGCCGCCCGGATCAGCGCCAGCCCGGTGGAGGCCTCCGAAATCGCCTCGACAAGAATGTCCGGCTCCCGCGCCAGCAGGGCGCCGGGATCGGACACGGCGAGGCCGGCGGGGATGACGGTGTCACGCGGTTTGTCGGGATCACGCACCAGCACGCCGACCACCTCGAACCGCGGGTCGGCCAGCAGGCGCGGCAGGACCCCGCCGCCGACCACGCCGCAGCCGGCCAGGGCGACCCGCAACACGCGGGCCGGATCGCGGCGCGCCCGCGCCGGCAAGGTCTCGGGTCCGGCCACGAGGGTGACGCCGGCGCCCA
>CALRJO020000063.1:0-17953 GCA_943367565.1 Brevundimonas vancanneytii | reverse complement strand
GTCATGGTCTCGACCTGGGATTTCGGCGCCGCCGCCAACGCCGCCGGCGTCGCGGCGGGCGCCAACGGCGGTTCGGCGCTGGACATGGTCGAGGCCGGGGGCCGCGTGGCCGAGGCGGACGAGGGCAATTCCTCGGTCGGTCTGGGCGGCCTCCCGGACCGCGACGGGCGAGTGACCCTGGACGCCTGCATCATGAACTGGAACGGCGACATCGGCGCGGTCTGCGCGCTGGAGGACATCGTCCACGCCGTATCCGTCGCACGCCGGGTGATGGAGCGGACCCCCCACACCATGCTGGTCGGCGAGGGCGCGCGCGCCTTCGCCGTCGATCAGGGGTTCGAGACCCGGAATCTGCTGACGCCCGCGGCCGAAGCCGCATGGCGCGAATGGCTGAAGACCGCGAACTACGCCCCGCGACCAAACAGCGAAAACACGGATTGGCGCTCCATGCCCGGCGGTCCCGGAAACCATGACACCATCGGCCTGCTGGCGATCGGCGCAGACCAGCGGATGGCCGGGGCCTGCACCACCTCGGGCATGGCCTTCAAGATGCGCGGCCGGGTCGGCGACAGCCCCCTCATCGGCGCCGGTCTCTATGTCGATGACGCGGTCGGCGGCGCCACCGCCACGGGCGTCGGCGAGGACGTGGTCCGCGTCGCCGGCGCCCATGCCGTGGTCGAGGCCATGCGCCACGGCATGGGCCCCACGGCCGCCTGCCGCGGCGTGATCGAACGCCTGGCCCGGCTGCGCGGGACGAAGGTGGCGGGTTCTCAGGTGGCCCTGCTGGCCCTCGACAAACAGGGACGCGCCGGCGCCTTCGCACTGCAGCCCGGCTTCACCTACGCCGTGACCGACACCGGCGGCCAGACCCGCATCGAGCGCGCCGCAGCCCTGTTCGAGACCCCATGACGATCCTGATCACCGAACGCCTGACCCTGACTCCCGCGGCCGTTTCCGACTACGACGACCTGCGCGCCCTGTGGTCCGACCGCCAGTTCATCCAGCACATCTTCCCCGAGCCCCTCACCGGCGAGGACGTCTGGTTCAGGCTGCTGCGCGACATCGGCCACTGGGAGGCGCTGGGGTACGGCAACTGGACCGCCCGTCTCAAGGAGACCGGCGAACATATCGGCGGGGTCGGTGTGCTGGACTTCCGCCGGGTCGTCGAGCCCGCCTTCGACGCCCCCGAACTGGGCTGGGGCGTCCATCCCCGCTTCCAGGGCAAGGGTCTGGCCTTCGAGGCGCTCTCGGCGGCGCTGGCCTGGTGCGATGACACGCTGAACGCGCCGCGCACCGTCTGCATGATCTCGCCGGAGAACGCCCCCTCGCTCGCCCTGGCGGCGCGGGCCGGCTTCGCGCCCTATGTCGAGACGACCTACAAGGGTGAGGCGGTGACCCTGCTCGAGCGGACCGCTCGCTAGGCCGGAAACGTAGTCAGCCATTAAGGTTTACGCGCCATCATCCCCGGAGACTCCGGAGACCGCGCCTTCCATGCCCATGCCTGTCGAAACGCTTCGCGGCCATCTGACCGAAGCCTTTCCCGACGCCGAGATCGTCATCGACGATCTGGCCGGCGACGGCGACCACTATCGCGCGCGCATCGTCTCCACGGCCTTCGCCGGTCTTCCCCGCGTGCGCCAGCATCAGCTGGTCTATGCCGCGCTGAAGGGCAAGATGGGCGGCGAACTGCATGCGCTGGCGCTGGAAACCTCCGCGCCGCCCCCCTCGTCCCCGGCGGGAGACTGATCCGATGCGTTACCGTCCCTTTGGCCTGGCTGGACAGGCCGTTTCCTGCCTGACCCTCAGCCTCGGCGCCCGCGACATCGCCGGCGGCCCCGAGGCCGGGCGCGAACTGATCTATTCCGCGCTCGAAGCCGGCATCAACTCCTACCGGCTAGAGACCGCCGACCCCGTTCTGGCCGAGGTGCTGGGCCAGGCCCTGCGCCATGTCGACCGCAAGCTTGTGCAGGTGTCCCTGACCCTGGGGGCCGGCGACGGCCGCCGCGGCTCGGACCGCGACTTCTCGGCCGAGGGCATCACCTCGGCGATCGACAAGGCCCTGCACGCCTCCGGTCTGGGCTGGTTCGACCTGGCCATTCTGGACGAGCCCGGCGATCACGAACTGCCCCAGTCGACCCTCAACGCCCTGAAGGCCCTGCGCGCCACGGAGCGGGTGCGGCTGCTCGGCATCGCCGGCGATGGCGATGTCATGGACACCTATGTCTCGACCGGCGCCTTCGACGTCCTGGCCACGCCCTTCCACGTCAACGCCAGCTGGCAGGTCCGGTCACGCCTGCGCGCCGCTCGCGAGGGCGACATGGCCATCTTCGTCTATGGCTATTTCCCCGACAGCCTGAACACAGCGAAAAAGGCCGCAACGGTCCATGTGCAGAAAAAGGGCCTGTTCGGGTTCGGCGGAGGCCCCAAGGCCAAGGAGGGCCCGCTGGCGCACGCCGGCACTTTCGCCTTCCTGCACCGCACCAACCATTGGTCGGCCGAAGACATCTGTCTGGCCTACGTCCTGACCGATCCCTCGGTATCCAGCGTCCTGATCGAGGCCAGCGACATCGAGCGGCTGAACGCCCTGTCCCAGGTGCCCGATCGGGACATGCCGCCGGGCCTGTCGGCGCAGATCGAAATGGCCCGGGTCGCGAGCGCCAAGGCGGCCTGATCCGGCGGGGCCCTTGACCCGTACGCTGCCGGTCCATACCTGACGGCCTTCACCGAAAGGCCAGTTCCCGTGACCGATCAAGCCGTACCCGACCCCGTCCACGCCTTCATCGCCGACACGCTGGGGCAGCATGCGGTCGTCCTGTTCATGAAGGGCTCGCCCGATGCGCCGCGCTGCGGCTTTTCCTCGCTGGCGGTTCAGATCCTCGACCACATCGGCGCGGACTTCGTCGGCGTCGATGTGCTGCAGGACGAGGGCCTGCGCGACGGGATCAAGACCTTCAGCGACTGGCCGACCATTCCCCAGCTCTATGTGAAGGGTGAATTCGTCGGCGGTTCCGACATCGTGCGCGAGATGTTCAACGCTGGCGAGCTTCAGGCCCTGATGACCGACAAGGGCGTGCCCCTCGGCGAACAAGCCGAGGCCTGATGGCGCGCGCGGTCCTCGAACCCCGCCCCGACCGCGAGATCTTCGTCGTTCCGCTCGAGGTCCGCCCCGAGCACATCGACGACAACGGCCACGTCAACAACGTCGTCTATGTCGGCTGGCTGCAGGACGCCGGCACGGCCCACTGGAACGCCCGCTTCGACGACGAGACCCGCGCCCGCTGGTCCTGGGTCGCGGTGCGGCACGAGATCGACTATTTCCGCCCCCTGCCGCCCGAGGCCGCGGGCGTGACGGCCCGCACCTGGGTCGGGGACCCCCAGGGACCGCGCTTCAACCGCTATGTCAGGATCGAGGACGGCGAGGGCCGCCTGTGCGCCCAGGGGGTGTCGGAGTGGGTTCTGGTGGACGCCGCGACCATGCGGCCGCACCGGATTCCGCCGGCCATGCTTCCGGCGTTCGAGCGACAGCCGTAGTTCGCTGATCCTGCGCCAGGGCGCGGCAGGCCAGATGCCGCCAGCTGTGAGCCATCTGATGAAACTGGTCGCGCTCGTCCGACGGCGAAAGCTCTGAGGCCCTGAGGTCCAGTTCCGCCGCCTTCGCCAGGCACTGAGCGACTGTAAACATCGCGGACGCAACCACGATACCGAAGGATGGTTCCTCCGCAAGCGTCACCGTATACAGTTAATTCGGCTGAATTCCATGACGTCGGCGCCATGATCTGTGTTATGGGTCTCGCCAGACGTCACTCGGGTCAGGGGCCGGGGTGGTATCGTCTTGCCTACAATATGCGACGGGTAGGGTTTTCGCTTCGAGAGCCTCCGGTTTTATTTGGAGGGCCAGCCTTGGCTGCCCCCACGCCGATACATCCTGATGGCCCGCTCAGCCTGGCGCTGGCCGTGGTCGGATCGTCCATCGCGCCGCTGGTGCTGCTGGACGGCGAGCTGAACGTCGTCGCGGCGAGCGCCTCCTTCTTTTCCGCTTTCAGGATCGACCCCGCCGGCGCGGCGGGCGAACCGTTCCTCAGCCTCGGCGACGGCGAGTGGAACCTGCCCCGGCTGCGATCCCTGCTGACCGCCACCCTGTCCGGGGCCGCCGACGTCGATGCCTACGAACTTGACCTGACAAGCGATCGTCTGGGGGCCCGCAACGTGCTGCTGAGCGCCCACCTGCTGGCCTGGGGCGACGGAACCCAGATCCGGCTGCTGCTGGGCGTGTCGGACGTCACCGACGCCAAGGCCCGCGAAAAGCTGAAGGACGATCTGCTGCGCGAAAAGGCCATCCTGCTGCAGGAGGTCCAGCACCGCGTCGCCAACAGCCTGCAGATCATCGCCAGCGTCATCCTGCAGAGCGCCCGCAAGACCCAGTCCGAGGAGACGCGCGGCCATCTGACCGACGCCCACAGCCGGGTCATGTCGGTCGCCTCCCTGCAACAGCAGCTGGCCACCTCCCGTCTCGGCGAGGTCGCGCTGAAGCCCTATTTCGACCAGCTGTGCCTCAGCGTCGGCGCCTCGATGATCCGCGACCACGACCAGCTGTCGCTGCACGTCGACTGCGACGACAGCGCGGTTGACGCCGACGTGTCGGTCAGTCTGGGCCTGATCGTCACCGAACTGGTGATCAATTCGCTCAAGCACGCCTTCCCCGGCGGCCGCCACGGCCAGATCAACGTCAACTATCAGGCCCATGGCCCCAACTGGACCCTGGCCGTGTCGGACGACGGCGTCGGTATGCCCAAGGACGCTGAAAGCCAGATGCCCGGCTTGGGCACCAGCATCGTCGAAGCCCTGGCCAATCAGCTGAACGCGCGGGTCCAGGTCGTCGGCGGACATCCCGGCACGACCGTGTCGATCATCCACAGCCAGATCAGCGCCGTCGATGCGGACGCCGTGGCCGGCCACGGGGCCTGAACTCAGGTCGGCGGCAGCTGGTAGGGGTTCTGGACCGACAGGCGCGATCCGGGGGCCAGCCCCAGCTCCTCGAACGACCAGCGTAGCTCAGTGCCCTCGGGCAGGGTCTCGCGACAGCGGTCTTCCTTGATCCGGCGCAAGGTGATGATCGGCCCGTCGCTCGACGCCCGCACCACCGGCGTGATGTCTTCCCTGGCCGTGCAGCCGTTCGAGGTGACCCAGAAGACCGCCTCGTCACGCGCGATGGCGGCGGCATGGACCGGCTCGATCTGGCCGGGCAGGTCTTCCCGGGGCGTCTGGAACCGATCCGTCATCTGCTGCAGGGCGCCGCATCCCGGCAGGGCCGCGGTCAGGGCCGTCGCGGCGGCGAGCATGGCGATCCGTTTCATCCCTCAGCCTCCCGCTGAACCTTGACGTTCTGAAAATGCGCCTGTTCGTTCCCCAAGGGAAGGCCGGGTCCTGCGCGGTTCCGCGATGCTCGGGGTCCCTTGTGCGCCGAACAGCAAAAAGGCCCCGGATCGCTCCGGGGCCTCTCTGAAGTTTCGCATTCGGCGCTCAAGCAGCGAGCGACCGCGTCGCGAGCGATAGCGCCCTTACGACGAGTAGTATTCGACCACCAGGTTCGGCTCCATCTTCACCGGGAACGGCACGTCGGCCAGTTCCGGCACGCGGACGAAGCGGACCGAGAAGCCGCGGTCGCCGATTTCGATATAGTCCGGGATGTCGCGCTCCGACGACTGCTGGGCTTCGAGCACCAGCGCCATGTTGCGGGACTTTTCCTTGACCTCGACGACGTCGCCGACCTTCAGACGGTACGACGCGATGTCGACCTTCTTGCCGTTCACAGTCACGTGGCCGTGGCTGACGAACTGACGGGCGGACCAGACGGTCGGGGTGAATTTGGCGCGATAGACCAGGGCGTCGAGACGCGACTCCAGCAGGCCGATCAGGTTCTCCGAGCTGTTGCCCTTGCGGCGCGAGGCTTCCTCGTAGGTCGCGGCGAACTGCTTCTCGGTGATGTTGCCGTAGTAGCCCTTTAGCTTCTGCTTGGCCTTCAGCTGCAGGCCGAAGTCAGAGACCTTCTGCTTGCGGCGCTGGCCGTGCTGGCCGGGGCCGTACGAGCGTTTGTTGACGGGGGACTTGGCGCGACCCCACAGGTTTTCACCCATGACCCGGTCGAGTTTGTACTTGGCGCTATGGCGCTTGGACATATGTCACTCTTCTCATGATGCGGCCCGGTCCCTCCCCAACTGGAGAGACGATCTCAACGGCGGTCCACGCATCGTCCGTAGTGGTTCGCGCAAGCGGGCGAGCCCGACGGCGTGAAGGGCGCGCTTATGACGGGGCCGGGCCCATCCGTCAAGGCTCGCGCCCGACTCAGGCCGTGGCGGCGGCGAACAGGTCGTTGGCCTTGTTCCAGTTCACCACCGTCCAGAACGCCTTCAGATAGTCGGCCCGGCGGTTCTGGTATTTCAGATAATAGGCGTGCTCCCAGACGTCGGCCGCCAGCACCACGGCGCCCTTCTCGTCCGCCAGATCCATCAGCGGATTGTCCTGGTTCGGCGTCGAGGTGACCTTCAGCTTGCCGTCCTGAACGATCAGCCAAGCCCAGCCCGAACCGAACTGCCCCGCGCCGGCGGCGTTGAAGGCGGCCTTGAACGCTTCCATCCCCCCCAGGTCCCGGTCGATGGCGGCGGCCAGTTCGGGCGACGGCCGGCCGGTCTTGTTCGACGGCGCCATCAGCTTCCAGAACAGACTGTGGTTCCAGTGCCCGCCGGCGTTGTTGCGCACGGCCTTGGGCAGGGTCGACATGACGGCGAATATCTCGTCCATCGACTTGCCGCGCAGGGCCGGGTCGGCGTCGACCGCCTTGTTCAGATTGTCGACATAGCCTTGATGGTGCTTGCCGTGGTGGAACTTCATGGTCTCCCGATCGATCGCGGGCTCCAGCGCGTCGTGGGCGTAGGGCAGGGGCGGAAGCGTAAAGGCCATCGGGCGGCTCCTTCGATCGTTTCGGTCCGCCCAATCTAGGCGCCCGTTCGCCCAACCCAAGCCGGGCCGGCTGATTTCGTTCCGGTTCCTACCCCTCCGACCCCGGCAAATTCGCCTTCAGACAATCCCGAACGGCCCGCCTCAGATCGCCCGTGGCCGAGGCGAAATCCACGCCCTCGGCGTCGAACACCGCCCGCACCGCCGCGTCCAGCCCGTTCGGCAGCGCCTCCAGCACCCGCTTCTCCCCCTTGGGATGCAGACAGAAGCCGACCTCCCGGCACAGGGCGGCGAACATCTCGTCATGGGTGGCGTTGGAGGTCTGGGTCATGGCCCGCTCCTAGCACGGACTCAGGGCAGCAGGCCCGTCAGCCAGTGCATAATGTTCAGCCCGAACTGCGGATTGCCCGCCGCCACATTCATGCCGAAGCGCATGTCCGGCCGCCCGTCGGGAAATCGCACCAGCTGGGCCGACAGCATGCCCGCCTCGCCCAGCACCACCACCCGGCCCGCTCCATGGGTGAAGGCCATGCCCTGCGCCCGGCCCGCCGCCGAATGGACCGCGGGATTGTCCGAAGCGCCGGTGCGGATGGCCTCGATCACGGCGGGCGCGTCCTGCGGCGTCGCCGCCTCCCAGGCCTGCGGACCCAGTTGCATCAGCACCGCCGCCCCTTCCGGCGCGATCAGCGACTGGCCGGTGAAGGCGGTGACGACGGCCACCGCCTCATCCGCGTCGCGCCCACGGGTGATGGGGTGGTCCCCCAGCCGCCCGTTCTCGCGCGAATAGACCAGCTGGCTGGTCAGGCCGTTGGCGTTGTCCGCCGGCTCGAAGGTCCAGCCCTTGCCCATGCCGACGCCGAACCGCGCCGCCAGATCGGCCGCCGCGACCCCGAACGGCGCATGGTCGGCGATCAGCAGCAGTTTGCCTCCGCCGCGCACCCAGGCCTCGACGGCCTCGATCTCGCCGGCGGTGAAGGGCGAGCCGCCGTCCGCCGGCCCCGCATTGGCGATGACCAGAACCTCCAGGCCGTCCAGTCCGCCGGCGTCGAAGGCCGCCGTCCCGCCCCGCACCTGATAGCCGTCGGCCCGCAACAGGGCGGCGAACGGCGCATAGCGGCCGTCGGCGGTGTGGAAATTATTGTGCGCCCCGTCGATGACCACGTTTGGCCCGTCGGCGGCGTAGGCGGGGCGGACGACTGTCGGAACGAAGTCCGGATCGGTCATCTGCTGCTGGGCCATCGCCGGCGCCGCGAACGCCAGGGCGAGCAGGCCGAGAACAATGGCGGTCGGTCTCATCGGAACCCCTCCGTCTGGAGCCCCGACGCTAGCACATTCGCCTCAGTCCTTCAGCCGCCGCGCATGGAAGGCCACATGGTCGGCGATGAAACTGGCCATGAAGAAATAGGAGTGGTCATACCCCGGCTGCATCCGCAGGGTGATCTTCTGCCCCGCCGCCTCGCCCGCCGCGACAAGCAGTTCCGGCTTCAGTTGCTCGACCAAGAACGGATCGGCGTCGCCCTGGTCGATCAGGATGTCGTCGTAGCAGCCCTCGCCGACCCCGGTCCCGATCAGCCGCGCCGCATCGTGCGCCTCCCAGACCGCCCGATCGGCGCCCAGATAGGCCGTGAAGGCCTTCTCGCCCCACGGACACCGCGTCGGCGATGAAATCGGCGCGAAGGCCGAGACCGACCGGAACAGATGCGGATGCCGCAACGCCAGCGTCAGCGCGCCATGCCCGCCCATCGAATGCCCGCTGATCGACCGCGCCTTCGTGGTCGGGAATTCCGCGTCGATCAGCCCGATCAGTTCCTCGACGACATAGCTTTCCATGCGGAAATGCGTCGCCCAGGGCGGCTCGATGGCGTCGACATAGAAGCCCGCTCCCTGCCCCAGATCATAGGCCGGGTCGTCGGCGACCCCCTCCCCGCGCGGCGAGGTGTCGGGCGCGACGATGATCACCCCGTGCTCCGCCGCCGCCGCATAGGCTCCGGCCTTGGTGGTGAAGTTGTCCTCGGTGCATGTCAGGCCTGAGAGCCAGATCAACACCGGAAACGGCCCCTCGCCCGGCGGCGCGAACACCGACAGGGTCATGGGCGTTCCGGTGGTCGCGCTGTCGTGGCGCAGGTGGCGCAGCGTGCCGCCGTGGACGACGTGGGTCTTGATGGTCTCGAAAGCGGTCACAGCGATTCCAGTGTGATGAAGCGGAGGCCCGGCGCACCCCCGAACTTCCGCGCCAGCTTCATGTCGCCCGTCACCAGCGGAATCCCGTCCCGCATGGCGAGCGCCAGATAGACGCAGTCGTACACTGGATGATCTCGATCAGCCGCCAGTCGCATGGCGGCCGGCAGGAGAGGTCGATCCTCCACGTCCGAAATCGTGCTCCAAAGGCCTTCAAGGTGCTTCAGCGCCTGCTCCGTGGGCATGCCCGCGAAGCGAATCTGGCTTCTGAGCGCGTTGGCGACCTCAGCGCCCAGCAAGGCCGGCGCGATCAGGTCGAACCTGTCGGCGGCCGCGATGGCGGCGTCTGTCAAGGAGTCCTGCACAAACCAGCGCAGGACCACGCTGGCGTCAACGACGGCCGAGCGGGTCACGTTCGAGTTCCGCGCGGCTGGCGCGCAGCAAGGAGTCCACGTCGATGTTCAGCCCCCGGGTCGCCTCCCGGCTCTCGCGCGCCAGCCTCCAGAATTCCTCCCGTTCCTTGCGGGCGGCCTCCTTCACGAGGTTGCGCAGCCGTTGCTCCAGCGAGATGTGCTGGCGCTCGGCCTGCGCTTTCAGTTTGGCGATGTCGTCGTCATCGACGTTGCGAATGAGCAGCTGTCCCATGCGTGGGTGATAGCACAATGCTTACACTGCCGCCAGCATTCTCACCCCACCCGGTGAAGCGCGCACACCTTGTTGCCCGACGGGTCGCGCAGATAGGCGAGGTTCAGCCGGCCGAACGGGCCGTTGCGCTCGCCCGGCGGGTCCTCGATGGCCGTGCCGCCGGCGGCGACGCCCGCGTCGTGAAAGGCCTGGACCATCTCCGGCGTCTTCGCCCCGAAGCCGATGGTGCCGCCGTTGGCGTGGCAGGCCGGCTCGCCGTCGATCGGCTTGCCGACCGCGAAGGCGCCCATGCGCGTGCGCCACCAGTAGCGGCCCTTGGCGTCCGGCCCGCTGCCCGGTTCGTGTCCGAGGGCGCCGAGCGCCGCATCGTAGAATTTCCGCGACGCCTCGACGTCGTTCGCGCCGACGGTGATGTGGGTGAACATGGCTTCCCTCTCCCTGCTTCAGATAGTTTTTTTAAACAACTATCTTGGGAGCGCAAGCCTCTAGAACACCACCACGCTGCGGATGCTCTCCCCCGCATGCATCAGATCAAAGGCTTCGTTGATACGCTCCAGCGGCAGCGTATGGGTGATCATCGGATCGATCTCGATCTTGCCGTCCATATACCAGTCGACGATCTTCGGCGTGTCCGTCCGGCCCCGCGCCCCGCCGAAGGCCGAACCGCGCCACACCCGGCCGGTGACCAGCTGGAACGGCCGCGTGGCGATCTCCTTGCCCGCCTCGGCCACGCCGATGACGATGCTCTCGCCCCAGCCGCGGTGACAGGCCTCCAGCGCCTGACGCATCACCGTGGTGTTGCCGGTGCAGTCGAAGGTGTAGTCCGCCCCGCCCCCGGTCAGCTCGACCAGATGCGCCACCACGTCCGGCACGCTCTTCGGATTGACGAAATGCGTCATCCCGAACCGCCGGCCCCACTCTTCCTTCGTATCGTTGATGTCCACGCCGACGATCATGTCGGCCCCGACCATCTTCAGCCCCTGGATGACATTGAGCCCGATCCCGCCGAGCCCGAACACCACGCAATTGGCCCCCGGCTCCACCTTCGCCGTATTGACCACCGCCCCCACGCCCGTGGTCACGCCGCAGCCGACGTAGCAGGCGCTCTCGAACGGCGCGTCCTTGCGGATCTTCGCCATGGCGATTTCGGGCAGGACGGTGAAATTCGAGAAGGTCGAACAGCCCATATAGTGGGCGATCGCCTGCCCCTTGTAGCTGAACCGCGAGCTGCCATCCGGCATCAGCCCCTTGCCCTGCGTGGCCCGGATCGCCGTGCACAGATTGGTCTTGCGGCTCAGGCAGCTTTTACATTGCCGGCACTCGGGCGTGTACAGCGGAATGACGTGATCCCCGACCGCCACCGAGGTCACCCCCGGCCCCGTCTCGACCACCACCCCCGCGCCCTCGTGGCCGAGGATCGACGGGAAGATCCCCTCCGAGTCCAGCCCGTCCAGCGTATAGGCGTCGGTGTGGCAGATGCCGGTCGCCTTGATCTCGACCAGCACCTCCCCGGCCCGCGGCCCCTCCAGATCGACCTCGACGATCTCCAGCGGACGTTTGGCCTCGAAGGCGACGGCGGCGCGGGTTTTCATGGGGGGTCCTTTCGCGAGTCTGGGTCGGTTCTAGCGGGCGGCGACGAGAGCTGAAACCGTCATTGCCTTGCCGCTGTCGGTGATATCAACCACCATCGCCCCGATGGAAAAGCCGCGCAGGTCCAGTCGGTACGTTCATGTAAAGCGCTGGGTGGATCGCGATCTCCTCACGAGAATACGACCAGTGTCGGTGTTCGTGTGCTTGTTGCCGATACTTGGCTGCCTGTTGGTGGACCACTATCTCGCACCGCTTCCGACGCCTGTATGGGTCATCGTCCTTTTCCTGGTGGCTTCGTGGCTTGCCTTCATAGTCTGGCGCGCCGTCCGGTTGGCTCGGCGTGTCGGGATTCTGGATTCCGAGGATCGGGATCAAATGGGAATCCCCCACAACCTGCTTGGAAATGACGACCTGATTGATGACAGGAACCGGCGACGCAGGATTCGACGGTCGGGACCTTGGGGCGGAGCCTGAGTTGGAGGCAGGCATCAGACCCGGCCGTAACCTCGTCATCCTCACCGGCGCCGGCATATCCGCCGAGTCCGGCGTGCCCACCTTCCGCGCCGACGACGGCCTGTGGATGGGCCATCGCCTCGAGGACGTGGCCACGCCCGAAGCCTTCGCCCGCGACCCGGCCCTGGTACAGGACTTCTACAACCGCCGCCGCCGCCAGTTGCCGACCGTCCATCCCAACGCCGCCCACCAGGCCTTGGCCGACCTCGCCGCGCGCTGGAGCGGCGACTTCCTGCTTGTCACCCAGAACGTCGACGACCTGCATGACCGCGCCCACGCCGCGACCCCGCCCGCCAGCGGCTTCGAGCTGATCCACATGCACGGCGAACTGCTCAAGGCGCACTGTACCCGCACCGGCAGGGTCTGCGACTGGCCCGGCGATCTGGTGGCGGACGAGCCGTCGCCGCACCATCCGCAAGGCCGACTGCGCCCGCACATCGTCTGGTTCGGCGAAATGCCCCTGCGGATGGACCGTATCGAAGCGGCGCTGGCGCGCTGCGACCTGTTCGTCGCCATCGGCACCTCCGGCGCCGTCTGGCCCGCCGCGGGGTTTGTCGAAGCGGCCCGCGCCGCCGGGGCGCGGACGGTCGAGCTCAATCTGGTCCCGACGATGGGCCGGTTCGACGAGGGCCTCTACGGCCCGGCCACAGAGGTTGTGCCGGCGTTCGTGGCCGCTCTGCTCTCATAGTTCCGCTCATCCCCGCGAAAGCGGGGATGAGCGGAAATCAGGGGGTCTCGCTCGCCTTCCTCGCCAGCTTCTCCAGCACCCTCCCCCGCCCCTTGGACAGCGCCGTGATCACCCCCCGAAATGTCGCCACCTCCTGCGCCGTGAACGCCGCCCGGCCCAGCATCACCCGCAGGTTCTGGCTCATCGAGCGGAATTTCTCGGGCGGATGGAAGAAGCCGGCGGCGTCCAGCTCCTTCTCCAGATGCTCGTACATCCCCAGCATCAGCGCCCCCGACGCCGGCGGCTCGCCCTCGCGGAAATTGGGCGGCGGGGCGTCGAGCACCAGCGTCCGCCACTCATAGGCGTTCAGCGCCACCGCCTGCGCCAGGTTCAGCGACTGGTGCCGCGGGTCGATGGGGATGGTGACGATGCCCTGGCACAGGGCGATGTCCGAGGTCTCCAGCCCGGCCCGCTCGCCTCCGAACAACAGGCCGACGCTCAAACCCGAGGCGCGATCGTCGTACAGCACCCGCGCCGCCTCGCGCGGGGTCCGCACCGGCTGTCGGGTCTCGCGCGGCCGGGCCGTGGTCGCGAACACCGTGTTCAGATCGGCGACCGCCTCCGCCACGGTCTCGAACACCAGGATCCCGTCCAGCACCCAGTCGGCGCCCGAGGCTGTGGCCCAGGCCCGCTCCTGCGGCCAGCCATCGCGCGGAGCGACCAGCCTGAGCTCGGACAGCCCGAAATTGGCCATCACCCGCGCCACGGCGCCGATGTTCTCGGCCATCTGCGACTTGTCGAGGATGATGACGGGGGGCGTGGGGTCGGACATCAGCCGTGACTATCCGTTCCGAGCGCCGCCCGCACCCCGTCCAGATGCCGCTCATAGTTCCGCCACCGCCCCGACGACCGCCGGTACAGCGGTTCGCGCACCTGCCAGACGCTGGCCGTCCGGACCGGCGTGGCGGCGGTGTGGAAGTCCAGCACCCCCTCCTCCCAGTCCAGCCCGCACCAGGCCAGCAGCCGCTCGACCGCCGGCCGCGGCTCGACGACCAGGGCGTCATAGTCGAGGTCGAATATGTCGGGATACAGCGCCTTCCAGTGCGCCATCAGCCGCTCGTACTGCCCGTGCCAGTGCGCCAGATCCTCGAGGTCCAGCGCATGCGTCATCGACCGATCCAGATGCAGGAACCAGTTGGACAGGATCACATCCAGCGGCTCGCGCCTCGTGTGGACGATCCGCGCGCCCGGGAACATCGCCTTGATCAGTCCGATGTGCAGGAAATTGTCGGGCCTCTTGTCGGTGACCACGTCCGCGCCCGGCCGCGCTGTCTTCAGCCCATCCAGATACAGTCGCCGCAGCCGTTCCAGCGCCTCGGGCCCGGCAGTCGCCATCGCCTGTGGATAGCCGGCGATGGCCCGCGCCAGTCCGGGAACGAGCCCCAGTTCCCCGCCGCCCGTGACGCGGCTATGCCCCGCCACGATCTGCTCCACCAGGGTCGAGCCCGAGCGGAACAGGCCGCAGATGAAGATCGGCGCGTCAGCGGCCTCCGGGACCGGCGCCGCCGGTTCGGGAAAGGCCGCGATCAGACTGTCGATGAACCGCTCATGCCCGGCCCGGTCGTAACGCGCGCCTGCGGGATCCGCCGCCCGACTGTTGGCGTTGGCGGCGGCGTATGCCGCGAACGCCTCATCGTACGACCCGACCTGATCCAGCGCCCGCCCCAATGCAAAGCCCAGCTCGGCCCGGTCCCCGGCAGGCTGACCCGGCCGCCCCACGGCCGCCCGCAGCGCCCCGATCACCGGATCGTCCGGCCCGGACAGCCGCGCCAGCCCCGCCGACCGCGCCAGCGCCACGGGATGCCCCGGCGTGACCGCCAGCGCCCGCGCATAGGCCTCCGCCGCCGCCTCGCGCCGCCCCATGTCCTCGTACAGATTGCCAAGGTTCAACAGGGCCGGCAGCCAGTCCGGCGCCGCCGCCAGCGCCGCCTCCAGATCGGCCTGCGCCAGATCAGGCCGCCCCAGATCGTCCGCGTGGATCACGCCCCGGTTCAGCCAGGCCTCTTCCGGCCCCGACACCCCGCGCTTCAACGCCTCGTCATAGGCGTTCAGCGCCGCCTCGAACCGCCCGCTCTGGCGCTCCATCAGGGCCAGGTTGAACCAGCTGTCGGGCAGGTCGGGCCGGACCGCCAGCAGCTGGCGATAGGCTTGGGCCGCCTCGTCCGCCCGCCCCGCCGCGCGCAGCCGCGAGGCCAGGACCATCAGGGCTTCGGCGGGCTCGGCCAATCAGTCGTCCCCGTACATGGCCAGCCAAGGATCGGCCGTCCCGGCCTCGACCTCGTTCACCTTGACCGCCGGCCAGCCGATCGCGTCATCGGCCGAATCCCGCCAGGCCAGCACGAACAGGTCGCGCAGCTCCGACGCCCCCGCCGCCAGCCGCGCGTTCACGAAAGCCGCCCCGCGCGCGTCGCTGTCGCGGAAGCCCCCGGCCTTCTCCAGGCGGTAGAAGGGCGTCACCTCCGCCAGCGTCGTCCTCAGATAGGCCGGCACGCGCGCGCGCAGGTCGAACCCGTCCAGGGCCGGCGCCGTCATCGCCGCCTCGACCATGTCCAGCCGCGCCACCCGCGCGGTAAAGGCCCCCTCGAACGCGCCATGCGTCTGGCGCGAGGTGGTGAACCCTTCCGGGTTCGGCGTGTCGCGGTTCCAGCCGTTGTAGTGGATGGTCGTGTGATGCGGCTGGGCCCCGTCGCCGATGTAGTGGCCCAGATAGCCCATGTCGCGCAGGATCAGGGCCTCGCGGCGGATGCGATCCTCGCGGTACCAGGCCCGTTTGCCCGGATCGGTCTCGCGCCCCTCGGCGGCGTACAGGACCCGCCAGGTGGCGAAGTCGCGCACCAGCTGCTGATAGCCGTCCATGATGGCGTAGGGCAGCCAGCCGGCGTCATCGACATCGCTGCCCGCCGCGATCAGGGCGGCGTCATATTCCGACTTCAGCCGCGGCAGGGCGTCGATTGACGGCCCCTGCTCGACCATGATCCGGCCGTCGTCGAGCATGTCGACGAAATGGGCCGTGTCGCGCTCGCGGTCGTGCGGCTGGCCCCCGCCCTTGGTGCGGTCGGGCTCGCGCGACAGCTCCCCGACCTCGGCGGCCGCGGCGGGCGTGCGCAGGAAGGCGGGCATTTCCTCGGGCAGGCCGCGCACGGCGGCGACACCGATCAGCCGGTGGCCGGTATTGCCCCAGGCGGAGGCCTGCATCGCGATCCCGCCGGCGGCGACGAGGGCGAGGGCGGCGATGACGAGACGTTTCATGGGCGGCATCCGGACAAGAAGGATGCCTCGGGGTTAAATCCACGCCGCGATGGCGTCCAGCGGCTTCTTGACCAGGGCCGCGGTCGGCACGGTCGCATCCGCCGCCGGATGCCCCGCCACCAGAAGCAGAAAGGGCTTCTCCGACGCCGGCCGGCCGCAGATGTCGGCCAGGAATGTCATCGGCGCCGGCGTATGCGTCAGGGTCGCCAGCCCGGCCGAATGCAGGGCCGCGATCAGCAGGCCCGTGGCGATGCCGACGCTCTCGGCCACATAGTAGTTCTTGCGGTCGTCGCCGGGGTTGGGCCCGCCGCGCTTCTGGCCGAACACGGCGATCAGCACCGGCGCCGTCTCGAGGAAACCCTTGTCCGGATCGGTGCCCAGCGGCGCCAGGGCGTCCAGCCACTCCTGCGGGGCCTTGGTCGCATAGAATTCCCGCTCCTCGGCCTCGGCGGCCTCCCGGATGCGGGCGCGCGCCGCCGCGCTCTCAATGACGCTGAAGAACCACGGCTGGTGGTTGGCTCCCGACGGGGCGGACCCCGCCGTCAGTATGGCCTGTTCGACCACGGCCCTCGGCACGGGCCGGTCGGAGAAATCCCGCACCGTCCGTCGTCCCGCCATCAGGGCGCGGAACGCTGTCGCCCGCGCCAGCCGCTCGGCGTCGTCCATGGGCTCATAGCCGTTCAGGGGCTGGCAGGGATGATCGCGCATGAAATGGCTCCGGCGGACGGGGACCGGCCCGGTCTAGCCTATGCCGAACACCCTCTCCACCCGCGCCACCCAGGCCCGCACCGCCGGATAGGCTGACAGGTCGAAATCCCCCTCGTGAGCCACCCTTGTGTAGGCCACCAAAGCCAGGTCGGCCAGGGTCGGCCCGTCCCCGACCAGCCAGTCCGCCGCCGCCAGCGCCGTCTCCATCCGCGCCAGGGCCGCATGGCCGCGCGCCATCAGCCGCGGCTCGATCTCGTCCGGTCGCTTGCCGCCCAGCAACCTCTGGAACCGGACCACGGCGATATACGGCTCGTGGCTGTACTGTTCCCAGAACAGCCATTCGTACATGCGGGCGCGCTCATACGGGTCGCTCGGTACGAAGGTCGTCCCCTCGCCGAAATACAGCAGGATCGCATTGGACTGGGCCAGGGCCCGCCCGTCCTCCAGCACCACGACGGGGACCTGTCCGGCCGGATTTCGGGCCAGAAAGTCCGGGCCGCGGGTCGCGCCGGACAGGACGTCAGTCTCGACCCAGCGATAATCACAACCCAGCCAATCCAGCAACCACTTGACCTTCAAACAGTTACCGGAACGATTATCGCCGTGGACAGTAAGCATCTCGCACCAGCAAAGTGTTTCTGATCTACGAATACTGCTTACAGGTTTCGGCCTGTTGGCCAAACGAGATTCGACACAACCATCACAAGCCCCGCTTATCCACCGGAGAACCGGTCGCGATGTCGCACCGCGGCATGAATGACTGGTTTTCGCCGCATTTTTCGAGGACAAGCCGCCCGCCGGACGCGTCAGGGGCCGGTGATTCCGTGAGTCAATTCATGCTCGGCACTGCCGCTGCGCTGGCCCTTATGTGGGCGATGGCCTTCCCTGCCCAAGCGGGCGTCGTGGAAGATCCTGTGTCCTACGAAGCGGCGGTGGCCGCCGGTATGGGCGCTGAATCAACCCCCTCCACGGACGAAGGTTCCGACAGCGGCGTGCTCGCGCTGACCCCCGAACAGCAGGCCCTGATGGCCGAAGGCGCCGACTGGACCGCCCGCGTCAATCTCTACCATGCGGGCGGGGGAGGCGCGACGGGCAACGACAGCCTGGGTTGCCGCCCGATCGCCATGCGCACCATGGCCGTCGACCCGCGCTACATCCCCCGCCGCACCCGTCTGTTCATCCCCGAGACGGTCGGCATGCGGATGCCCGACGGCGTGATCCACGACGGCTACTGGTACGCCTCCGACACCGGCGGCGCGATCAAGGGCCAGAAGATCGATTTCTACACCGGCCACGGCCGCGGCTCGATGGCCCCGGCCATGCGCCTGAACCAGCGCCGCGTGACCCTCATCGACGCCGGCCGCTTCGACGGCTGCCCCCCGTCGTGGG
>CALRJO020000062.1:0-18399 GCA_943367565.1 Brevundimonas vancanneytii | reverse complement strand
AGACGCTGGAGATCCAGCAGGCGCCGCACGACTGTCTGGAGCTGCTCTACGCCGGGGACAGCAAGCTGTACCTGCCGGTCGAGAACATCGACCTGCTGACCCGGTACGGCAGCGACACCGACGGGGCGCAGCTGGACCGGCTGGGCGGGGCGGGCTGGCAGGCGCGCAAGGCCAAGGCGAAGGCGCGGCTGCGCGACATGGCCGAGGGGCTGATCGCCCTGGCCGCCAAGCGGTCGCTGCGCAGCTCGGATCCGATCACACCGCCGCACGGGCTGTTCGACGAGTTCTGCGCCCGCTTCCCGTACGAGGAGACCGACGACCAGCTGAACGCCATCGGCGATGTGCTGGAGGACCTCGGCAAGGGCACGCCGATGGACCGGCTGATCTGCGGCGACGTCGGCTTCGGCAAGACCGAGGTGGCGTTGCGGGCCGCCTTCGTGGTGGCGATGACGGGCCAGCAGGTGGCCATCGTCTGCCCCACCACCCTGCTGGCGCGGCAGCATTTCAAGACCTTCAGCGAGCGGTTCGCCGGCTGGCCGGTCAAGGTGCGGCACCTGTCGCGGATGGTGACGGCGAAGGACGCGGCGGAGACGCGGGCGGGGCTCAAGGACGGCTCGTACGAGATCGTCGTCGGCACCCACGCCGTCCTTAGTGATCAGGTCGGATTCAAGGATTTGGGCCTTGTTATCGTTGATGAAGAGCAGCATTTCGGGGTCAAGCACAAGGAGAAGCTGAAGGGCCTCCGCGCCGATGTGCATCTGCTGACCCTGACGGCGACGCCGATCCCGCGCACGCTGCAGATGGCGCTGTCGGGCATCCGCGAGATGTCGATCATCGCCACCCCGCCGGTCGATCGCCTGGCGGTGCGGACCTATGTGACGCCGTGGGACCCGGTGCTGGTGCGCGAGGCCCTGCTGCGCGAGAAATATCGCGGCGGCCAGGCCTATTATGTCGTGCCACGCCTGAGCGATCTGCCGGATATCGAACAGTTCCTTCGCGAGAAGGTGCCGGAGATCAAATTCGTGGTCGGTCACGGCCAGATGTCGCCGACCCAGCTGGAAGACGTGATGAGCGCCTTCTACGACGGCAGCTACGATCTGCTGCTGTCGACCACCATCGTCGAGAGCGGGCTGGACGTGCCGACCGCCAACACCCTGATCGTGCACAAGGCCGACATGTTCGGCCTGGCCCAGCTGCACCAGATCCGCGGCCGGATCGGCCGGGCCAAGGCGCGGGCCTTCGCCTATCTGACCACGCCGCCGAACAAGCCGATCAGCCTGTCGTCCGAGCGGCGGCTGCAGGTGTTGCAGTCGCTGGACAATCTCGGCGCGGGCTTCCAGCTGGCGAGCCACGATCTGGATCAGCGCGGCGGCGGCAATCTGCTGGGCGACGAACAGTCGGGCCATATCCGCGAGGTCGGTGTCGAGCTGTACCAGCAGATGCTGGAGGACGCGGTGTCGGAGCTGCGTCTGTCGGGCGAGGGCGGCGGGGTCGTCGACCGGGGCTGGTCGCCGGCGATCAATGTCGGGGCGGCCGTGCTGATTCCGGAGAACTACGTCCCGGACCTGAATGTCCGCCTGAGCCTGTATCGCCGTCTGTCGGACGCCGAGAATTCGGAGACGCGCGAGGCCCTGGCCGCCGAGCTGATCGACCGGTTCGGGCCTCTGCCGGACGAGGCGAAACAGCTGCTGCGCATCGTGGGCATCAAGGCCAACTGCAAGACCGCCTGTATCGAGCGGATCGACATCGGGCCCAAGGGGGCGGTGCTCACGCTGCGCAACAACGCCTTCCCCAATCCGATGGGACTGGTCGGTCTGATCCAGAAGAACCACGCCTTCTGGAAGCTGCGGCCGGACCAGAAGATCGTGGTCAAGGGCGAGTGGGACACGGCGGCGGAACGGCTGAAGGTGGCGGAGCGGATCACGGCGGATCTGGCGCGGGTGGCGACGGCGTGAGGCTGGGAACGGGACGTCAGCCGATCTAGTCTGATGTTCGCGAGTCGCGGCCGTCGGGCGGCGGCGGGAGGGGACCCATGGCGCGCACGCCAACGACATCCGCCGGCGTCCGCAAGCGCGCCCCGGCCGTGAAGAAGGCGGCCCCCGGCGTCGCCGTGCCCGAGGCTGGATCGCCCCTGCCGCCCCCGCGTCGCAAACCGATCTGGACCCAGCTCTATTTCCAGGTGCTGGTCGCCATCAGCCTCGGCGCCCTGATCGGGCATTTCTGGCCGGTCTTCGGGGAGAGCCTGAAGCCGCTGGGCGACGCCTTCATCCGGCTGGTGAAGATGATCATCGCGCCGGTGATCTTCCTGACCGTGGCGACGGGGATCGCCCACCTGCGCGACCTCGGGAAACTGGGCAAGGTGGTGGGCAAGGCCTTCGCCTATTTCCTGACCTTCTCCACCCTGGCCCTGATCATCGGCCTGGTCGTGGCCAATGTGGTCCGGCCCGGGGCGGGGATGGACGTCGACCCCGCGACGCTCGATCCGTCGTCGGTCGAGACCTATGTCGCCAGGGCGCACGACACCGACATCGTCGGCTTCCTGATGAACATCATTCCGGAGACGGTGGTCGGCGCCTTCGCCGGCGGGCAGATCCTGCAAGTGCTGTTCTTCGCCATCCTGTTCGGCATCTCGCTGGCCGTCATCGGCGAGCGGGCCCAGCCGGTGATGACGGTGCTGGAGAGCGTGTCCGAGGCCTTCTTCAAACTGGTCGCCATATTGATGAAGGCGGCGCCGATCGGAGCGTTCGGGGCCTTCGCCTTCACCATCGGGCGGTACGGCATCGAGTCGGTGATCAACCTGGCCGCGCTGGTGGCCACCTTCTACCTGACCTCGGCCTTCTTCGTGGTGGTGGTTCTGGGCCTGGTGGCGCGGTTCAACGGCTTTTCCATCTTCAAGCTGATGCGCTACCTCAAGGAGGAGCTGCTGCTGGTGCTGGGCACGTCATCGTCCGAGGCGGCCCTGCCCAGTCTGATCGAGAAGATGGGCCGGGCCGGCTGCGACAAGTCGGTGGTCGGACTGGTCGTGCCGACGGGGTATTCGTTCAATCTGGACGGCACCAACATCTATATGACGCTGGCGGCCCTGTTCATCGCCCAGGCCTGCGGCGTCGAGCTGTCGCTGGGCGACCAACTGCTGCTGCTGGCGGTGGCCATGCTCAGTTCCAAGGGCGCGGCGGGGGTCACGGGGGCGGGCTTCATCACCCTGGCCGCCACCCTCGCCGTGGTGCCGACCGTGCCCATCGCCGGCATGGCCCTGATCCTCGGCATCGACCGCTTCATGAGCGAGTGCCGCGCCCTGACCAATTTCATCGGCAACGCCGTGGCCACCATCGTCGTGGCCAGATGGGAGAAGGGCCTCGACCGCGAGGCGCTGGATCGGGCGCTCGCGGGCGGGCCGTCGCCGGTGGCTGTCGGCAGCCGGGAGGCGGACGACGACTAGGAGCAGCAACCGCCTTGCGGTTCCGCAAGGGTCTGGGCAAACAGGCGCGATGACCCCGACCCTCTACGGCATTCCCAACTGCGACACCGTCAAGAAGGCCCGTGTCTGGCTGGATCAGCACGGCGTGGCTTTCGCCTTCCATGACTACAGGAAGGCCGGGATCGACCGGCCGCGGCTGGAAGCCTGGGTCGCCGATCATGGGTGGGAAACGGTGCTGAACCGCGCCGGCACGACGTTCCGGGCCCTGCCGGACGCCGACAAGGCCGGTTTGGACGCTGGGAAGGCCGTCGCCCTGATGCTGGCCCAGCCGTCGATGATCAAACGGCCGGTGCTGGATCTGGGCGACCGGACGCTGGTGGGGTTCAAGCCGGAGCGGTACGTGGAGGCGCTCGCCTGAGCGTCAGTCGGCCCGGCGCAGCCAGTCGATGAGCGCGGCCCGCTCGGCGGCGGACCCGCCCTGATAGGGCATGGTCGTGCCCGGAACGACGGCCTCGGGGTCCGTCAGATAGCGATCCAGCGTCGCGGCGTCCCAGACCAGCCCCCGCCGGCCAGCCGCGCGCATGGCGTCCGACCAGGCGAACCCGCCGAGCGTCCCCGCCCGCCGCCCGAACACGCCCTTCAGGCTCGGACCCGCGTCGTCGGAGGCGTTCGGCCCCACCGAATGGCAGGCCGCGCAGCGCTGGAAGGCGCGCGCCCCCGGATCGCTCGCGGACTGGGGCGTGGGCGGGACGGCCGTGAGCGCCAGCATCAGAAGCCAGATCGCCGCCACGCCCTCAGTCGCCGTGCCGGATGACCACCAGGCGGTCCGTGCCGGACTCCGCGCCCCAGACCTCGCCGGGCCGCCCCAGCATCTGGCGCACGTTCGCGCCGGGCCGGTCGCTGGGGAAGCTCTCGAACGTCTCCGTCACAGGGTCGAAGCGCACGATGGCGTTGGCGGCGAAATCGGTCAGCCAGACCTTGTCGGTCTCGTCGACATAGACGGAATAGGTTCTCGGGGCCTCGCCGGGGAGCTTCCATTGCCGCCAGCTGCCGTCGCGGGGGTCATGGACGCTGACATTGCCGCTGTTCCATTCGCTGACCCAGATGCGGCCCTGGCTGTCCGACCAGACTCGCCGCGCGCCCTGGTTCGGGGTCGGGGGCTCGACGATGGTCGCCTCGCCGGTGTCGAGGTTCACCTTCGCGATATGGTTGCCCGCCAGGGAGGCGTACCAGACGTCGCCCGAGGGGGTGGTGGCGATGCCGTAGGGTCCGCGACCGCGCGGCGCGGCCCAGACCTGCATGTCGTCGGTCGCCGGGTCGAGCCGTCCGTAGAAGCCGGTCTGTCCTGTGAACCAGATGCGGCCGCGGTGATCGAACGCAGCGGTGTTCATGTTCACCGGGCCGGTGTCGGCGGGCAGGGGCCAGACCTTTACCTCGCGCGTCTCGCGATCGACCCGGACGATGGCGTTCTGGCCGCCGTCGGTGATCCAGGCGTTGCCGTCGGGACCCACGATGACGCCGTGGGGGGCCGAGCCCTCGCCAAGGGGGACGATCACTGTTTCGCCCGTGGCGGGGTTCAGTATGCCATGGCCGCCGCCGCGCTGGACGGTCCACCAGACCTCACCGTCCTCGGTGACCGCGACATCGTGGGCGCGGCCGCCCGGCGGAACATCGAAATACTGAACCTCCTGCGCCGCGGCGGGGACCGCGACGGCGAGGGCGGCTGCGAGCGGGGCGGCGAAGCCGACGACCCAGCGGTTCATGGCGCTCTCCTGCGTTGCTGTGCGTCCACCATACGCGATTTCGCGCCGGAGGGATGCGGCGGGTCCGCGCGCCTCAACCCTCGACGTCGACCTCGGGCCGGTCGTGGCCGTCGGCCCGTTCGGTGACCCATTCGCCCGAGGCGTCGGCGTATTCGATCAGGGTGTTTTCGTCGGGGACCTTCTGTTCGCGGGCGACGGCGACGGCCGCGGCGCGGGCGGAGTCGTGGTCGGGGTAGGTCTCGGACCAGGTGTCGCCGAGTCTGTAGGCCCAGCCCCCGTCGTGTTCGGCGATGCGATAGGTGATCTGGACCATGGCTGGGCTCCGGCCGGGGGTGGAACAGGGACGTCGGCTAGCCAACGCGGGGCGGGGAGCGGCGTTGCATGCCGGTCCATCCCGTGGGGCGCCGGAAAACGGACGTCAGGCGCATCCACTGGCGGCGCCGGCGCCGACTACCCTATGAAAGCACCGACAAGACGTCCGGCGCATGAGGGGTGACGACGATGGAAGACCTGTTCCGTTCCTATTGGTGGCTGCTGTTCCCGCTGGCCTGGTTCATGTTCGGCGGCTTCACCAGCTTTCTGAACTACCGCCGGCAAAGGGATGCGCTGAAGCTGATCCAGACCTATGCCGAAAAGGGTCAGGAGCCGCCCGCCGCCCTGTTGACCCTGCTCGACCGTCCGATCGACGGCAGCGGCATGTGGGACACGCCGACAAGCGACGGCCGCGGCCGGCCCGGCGACGGCGCCTGGTTCTCCGTGGTGCTGTTCGGGGTCATGGGCGCCGGCTTCGCCTATGCGAGCTGGTCCGACATCTATGGCGCGGGCGAGGCCTTCCTGATCGTCAGCTTCGTGATGGGCGCCCTGTGTCTGGCCTCGCTGGTCTCGGCCTTGCGCAGCGGCGGGCGTGGTCCGCGGGGCTGATGCCGGCCGGGAGCGCGCGCCATGGGGGGATTGCAGACCGACACCGAGCTGGTGAGTCGCGCGCTCGCCGGCTCGGACGCGGCTTTTTCGCGTCTGGTCGAACGGCATCAGGCGGCGGTGCGCGGCTTTCTGCGGCGGATGCTGGGCGGCGGTTGGGCCGAGGCGGACGACGTGGCCCAGGAGGCCTTTCTGGCGGCCTGGAGGTCGCTGCGGTCGCTCAAGGAGCCGGCCGGGGTCCGCGCCTGGCTGTGCGGCATCGCCTGGCGCAAGGCGCAGGACCGCATCCGGTCCTCGCGGCGCGGCGCCGCCCGCGACAGCATCTGGCTGGAGACGGTCGAAACGCCGGCAGGGGTCTCGCCGGAAGACCGGATGTCGGTCACGGCCGCCATGGCCGAACTGCCGCCCGACGTCCGCGCCTGCGTGGCCCGGTGTCTGGCCAACGGCTGGTCGCACGCGGAGGCGTCGATGGCCCTGGGCTTGCCTCTGGGCACGGTGAAGTCGCATGTTGCACGCGGACGGGCGCGGTTGCTCAAGGCGCTGGGAGGTCCGGATGACGCCTGAACAGAAATTGTCCGCCCTGTTCGCCGCCGAGGCCCCGTCGGCGCGCGACTATGCGTTTCAGGCTCGCATGGCCCAGGCGATGGCCCTGCGCCGGGCGTGGATGACGGTGGCCGCTCTCGTGCCCTGGGTCATCGCGGCCGTCGCCTTGCTGTGGGCCCTGATCCCGGTGGTCGGGCCGATGAGCGACAGCCTGGGGACCGCGCTTCAGCCCGCCGCCGGCATGCTGGCCGGGGCCGCGGTCACCGCCGTAGCCGCCCTGTGGCTGTCCCGCCGTTTCAATGGCCGCTTCCGGGGGCCGTTCGGGGCGCGCTGAGGGTCGTGGCCGGGGGATTCTCCGGCGTTACGAAAGTTTCACCCGCCAGATCGCATCCGTACGGGGGCGCGGACGCCTCTTGTGGTCAGAAGGCCGAAGCATCACGCTCCGGTTTCGAACGAGAGGGGATAACCCAATGGAAGAATTCATTCCGGTCGTCGCGATCATGGCGTTCTTCGGAACCATCGTCGCGATCGTCTTCGGCCCGACCTACCTCAAGTCCCGTGATCGTCGCGAGACCCAGCAAACGGTCCGCCACGCCATCGACAAGGGCCAGGACCTGCCGCCCGAACTGATCGACGCCATGACCCGCGACGTCGCCAGCAAACTGCCCTCCCGGACCCGGGATATCCGCCGCGGGATCATCTGGCTCGCCGTCGGCATCGGCCTCGCCGCCTTCGGCCTGCTCAGCGACCTGGGCTGGGACCATCGCGAGATGGACAATATCGGCAACGGCATGCTCGGCGTCGCCGCCATCCCGGCCACCATCGGCCTGGCCTTCATCGTCCTCAGTTTCTTCAACCCGAACAAGGAATAGGACCGGGCGAACGGGGGAAATAACATGACCCAATCCCTGGTCGACCGGCACGACGTCGAGCTCGCCGCCCTCGCGGCGGCGGGCGGGCGGCGGGAGTTCGGAGAACTTGTGCGTCGCCACGGCTCGGCGGTGCGCGGCCTGCTGCGGCGGATGGGAGCCCAGCCCTCGCTCGCCGACGACATCGCCCAGGACGCCTTCATCCAGGCGTTCGAGCGTTGCGCCGAATTCCGCGGCGAGGGCACCTTCGCCGCCTGGGTCAAGCGGATCGCGGCGCGTCTCTACATCAAGCGGGTCGCCAAGGAAGCCCGCTATGTCGCCGAGGTCGGGAACGAAGACGCCGCGCCCGCGCCCGATCATGCGGGCCGGGTCGATCTGGACGAAGCCCTCAAGGCGCTCAGCGAGCCCGAGCGCCTTTGTGTCTCCCTCTTTCACGGGGCGGGGATGGCGCATTCGGAGATCGCAACCGCCCTTAATTTGCCACTCGGTACGGTGAAGTCTCATGTCAAACGTGGTCTGGATAAACTCCGTGCGCGGCTCCAGCCGCCCGGACAGTCCCTGGGGAGCGCGCAGCATGTCAGCTGACGAGTTCGATCCTGAAATCGAGCGCCTGTTCGCGCGCTCGCCCCAGATGCCCGACGCCGCCCTGTTCACCGCCCAGGTCGAACAGCGGCTGCAGAAGGGCTCCCGTGTGCGTTTCCTGGCCCTTGGCCTGGCCGGCGTCATCGGGGGCGCGGTGGCCGTGCGCGAAACCATGACCGTCAACCTCACAGCCAGCGACGGCGTGGTGGCCGGCAATGCCTTGGGACAGGGGATCCGCAGCGTCTCGTTCAACACCCAGAGCGCGGTGCAGACGGGCCTCGACCAGCTGGGCGTGGCCAATCTGGAGCTGGGCTCCATGGGCGGGATGCAGATGTTCTGGATCGTCGCCGGGGCCCTGATCGCCGTGGCCGCCGCCGGGGTGATGAAGCTGTCGCAGGACGTCTGAGGCTCCGCCCCGTATTCCGGAGGGATGACGGGGCGGGCGCCGGCGACTATCTAGGGGTCCGAACAGGAGGGCCTCCCCATGTCCAGCCAGAAGCAGGAAGCGGTCAAACGCATCGCCGCGCCCGACATCCGCGCGCGCAAGGGCGGCGAACCCATCGTCTGCCTGACGGCCTATGACGCCCCCACCGCGGCCTTGCTGGACGATCACTGCGACCTGCTGCTGGTCGGCGACAGCGTCGGCATGGTGGTTCACGGCATGCCCAACACCGTCGGGGTGACGCTGGAGATGATGATCCTGCACGGCCAGGCCGTGATGCGCGGCTCGCGCCGGGCCATGGTGGTCATCGACATGCCCTTCGGCAGCTATGAAGGCGGCAAGGAGCAGGCCTACGCCAACTGCGCCCGCGTGATGAAGGAGACCGGCGCCCAGGGGGTGAAGGTCGAGAGCGGCCCGACCGTGGCCGAAACCATCGCCTATCTGGTCCAGCGCGGCATTCCGGTCATGGGCCATGTGGGCCTGCGGCCGCAGGCCGTGCTGACCGACGGGGCCTTCAAGGCCAAGGGCCGCACCGATGAGGAGCGGCTGCGGGTCATGAGCGAGGCCGAAGCCACCGCGGACGCCGGGGCCTTCGCCGTGGTCGTCGAGGGCGTGGCCGAGGGGCTGGCGCGGGACATCACCGTGGCCATCGACAAGCCCACGATCGGCATCGGCGCCTCGTCCGCCTGCGACGGCCAGATCCTGGTGACGCCCGACATGCTGGGCCTGTTCGACTGGACCCCCAAATTCGTTCGCCGCTACGCCGATATGCGCGGCGACATCGACCGGGCGGTCGCGGCGTATGCGGCCGACGTGAAGGCCCGCCGTTTTCCTGCCGAAGTCGAGACCTACTTCTCGAAAAAGCCCGCCACGCCCTAAGCCGTGCGTTGCGGCGGCGAAGGCGACCCTCTAGGGTCCGGCCGGATTGATTTTCAGCGGCCTGACGGCCGTTTTTGGGGGCGACGTATCCGTGGTTGATGTCTTCGAGCAGGTCGAGGAGGAGCTCCGCTCCGACCGCTACAAGCGGCTGGCCCGCACCTGGCTGCCCGTCGCGGGCGGCGTGCTTCTGGTCGCGCTGATCGCCGCCCTGTCCTTCTGGGGCTGGGACAGCTGGCAGACGTCGAAGGCCGACAAGGCCTCGGTCGCCTATGACCGCGGGCTGGAATCCCTCGAGGCCAACAATCCAGTTGGCGCCGACGCGGCCTTCATCCAGGCGGCCAAGGACGGCAACGGGGCCTACAGGTCCATGGCTCTGCAGCAGCGCGCCGGCATCGCCCTTGCCGGCAATCGCGTGCCGGAAGCGATCGAACACCTCGACGCCGCCGCCAAGGCCTCCAGCGATCCGTTGTTGTCCGACCCCGCCGCCTACAAGGCCGCCCTGCTGGCCATGGACAGCGAAACCCTCGAACAGATCGAGGCCCGCCTCGAGCCGATCGCCAGGGAGGGTCGCCCGTTCAGCGCCTTCGCCCTGGAAGCCCTGGCCATGGCCCGCCTGCAGCACGGTCAGGTCGCCCCGGCCCGTGAGGCCCTGGTGTTGCTCAAGAATGGTCTGGACACGCCCGAGATCGTCTCCCAGCGCGCCGACCTCGCCATCGCCGCCATCGACGCCGGCGGCGGCGCCAACCTCGCCGCTATCGTGCGCGCCCAGGCCGCCATTCCCGTCGCCCCGCCGGCTCCGGCAGCGCCCGCCGCCGCCCCGGCCCGCCCGTGATCACCGCTTTCAGGACGTACCCCATGAATCGCGTGCTTAAAGTCGCCCTTCTGAGCGGTCTCGCCGTCACCCTCGCCTCCTGCGGCACGGTGCGGGGCATGCTGCCGTTTGGTCTCGGCCAGGACAATTCGCCCCAGGCCACCGCCACCGAAGGCCAGCGCATTTCGGTGCTGGAGTTCGAACAGGCGCTGGTCCCGTCGGCCGCCCTGTCGGGCCGTGACTTCCTGATCCCCGGTCCCCAGGCCGCGACCGCCTGGACCCAGCCGGGCGGAAACGCCGAGAACTCGGTCGAACATGTGATCGCGGGCGCCGAGTTCACCGTCGCCTGGCGTCGCGGAATCGGCGCCGGCTCGTCCCGCACGCGTCAGGTCATGGCGCCGGTCGTCGCCGACAATGGCCGGGTCTTCGTGCTGGACGGGGAGGCCACGGTCTCGGCCCTCGACGCCGGAACGGGCGCCCAGGCGTGGCGGACCAACATCAAGCCGGCCGAGGATTCGCGCCGCACGGGCTTCCTCGGCATGGGCGGCCGCTCGGACGGCGGCGGTTTCGGCGGCGGCGTCGCGGTCGGCGGCGGCCGGGTGTTCGTGTCCTCGGGCTACCGCACCGTCACCGCCATCGACCAGGCCTCCGGCGCCGTGATCTGGACCACGCCGGTCGATGTGCCGATCCACGGCGCCCCGACGGTTTCGGGCGGCCGCGTCTTCGTCGTCGACGTCGAAAACCAGATCCAGGCCTTCGACACCGCGACCGGCCGCCAGGACTGGTCCTATCGCGGCATTCCCGAGCCGGCTCGCATCCTGCGCGCCTCCAGCCCCGCCGTGATCGGCGATACGGTGATCGCGCCCTTCTCATCCGGCGAAGTCGTGGCCTTGCGCGCCTCGACCGGCCAGTCGCTGTGGCAGCAGGTTCTGTCGCGCACCAGCCGCACCAGCGCCCTGTCCGAAATCCGCGACATCGCCGGCCGTCCGGTGATCAGCCGAGGCGTCGTCTATGCCGTCAGCCACTCGGGCGTCCTGTCCGCCATGGACATCCGTTCGGGCCAGCCCAAATGGGCCCCGCTGCCGATCGCCGGGGTCAATGCGCCCCTGCCGGTCGGCGACGTCGTCTATGTCGTCTCCAAGACCGGCGAGCTGACCGTCATCAACCGCGAGAGCGGCCAGATCTACTGGACCCGCGACCTCAACGTGGGCCGCGTCCGCCAGGAGGGCGGCGTGTTCGGCTTCTGGGATCGCACGGTTCGGCCGGTCTGGTCGGGTCCGCTGATGGCCTCGAACCGGCTGGTGCTGGCCAATTCGGACGGCGAACTGGTCGCCTTCGATCCCAAGACCGGCGCCCAGACGGCCTCGATCCGCCTTGGCGGACCGGTCTATATCGCTCCGGCCGCCTACAACGGCGCCCTGTATGTTCTCACCGACCGGGGCGACCTCGTCAGCATTCGCTGACGCCGGACCCCAAAACTGCGTTAGAAGGCCGACATGGCTCTCAAAGTCGCCATCGTCGGCCGCCCCAATGTGGGCAAGTCGACCCTGTTCAACCGCCTTGTGGGCAAGCGCCTGGCGCTGGTCGACGACCGGCCGGGCGTGACCCGCGACCGCCGCTACGCCGATGGCAACATCGGCGACATGGACCTGACCCTGATCGACACCGCCGGCTATGAGGACGTCACAGACGGCAGCCTCGAATCCCGGATGCGCGAACAGACCGAGGCGGCGCTGGAAGACGGCGACCTGATCCTGTTCATGATGGACGCCCGCGAAGGCGTGACCTCGCTGGACCAGATCTTCGCCGACCGGCTGCGGAAGCAGCACAAGCCCGTCATCCTGCTGGCCAACAAGTCCGAGAGCCGCGAGAGCGGCGGCGGCATCGGCGAGGCCTATTCGCTTGGCTTCGGCGAGCCCGTCGCCATCTCGGCCGAGCACGGCGAGGGCATGGCCGACCTGTACGCCGCCGTGGTCGCCGCCAGCGCCGACATCTTCATCGAGGAGGTCGACGAGCCCGACAAGCCGATCCGCATCGCCATCATCGGCCGACCCAACGCCGGCAAGTCGACCCTGATCAACCGCCTGATCGGCGAGGACCGCATGCTGACCGGCCCCGAGGCCGGGATCACCCGCGACTCCATCTCGGTCGACTGGGAGTACGAAGGCCAGAACATCCGTCTGGTCGACACCGCCGGCATGCGCCGCAAGGCCCGGGTGCAGGAGAAGCTGGAGAAGCTGTCGGTCGCCGACACCATCCGCGCCATCACCTTCGCCGAGGTGGTGGTCCTGGTCATGGACAAGGACGACGCCTTCGACACCCAGGACCTGCAGCTGGCCGACCTGGTCGAGCGCGAGGGCCGGGCGCTGGTCTATGTCGCCGCCAAATGGGACCTTGAGGAAAGCCCGCAGTCCAAGCTCGCCAAACTGACCCAGATGGCCGAGGACAAGCTGCCCCAGCTGAAGGGCTCGCCCTTCGTGGCCTTGTCGTCGCACAGCGGCCGCGGCGTGGAACGGCTGATGCCGGCCGTGCTGCAGGCCCACGCGACCTGGTCGGTCAAGGTCAAGACCAAGGACCTCAACACCTGGCTGGCGATGGCGACCCAGAGGCATCCGCCCCCCGCCGTCGACGGCAAGCGGATCAAGCCCAAATACATGGCCCAGACCAAGGCCCGGCCGCCGACCTTCGTGCTGATGGCCAGCCGCGCCGAGTCCATGCCGGAGCAGTACAAGCGCTATCTGGTCAACAATCTGCGCGAGAGCTTCGACCTTCCGGGGACGCCGATCCGTCTGCTGGTCAAGTCAGGCAGCGAGAACCCCTATGCGCCCGGCGGTTCCAAGTCGGGCCCGGAACGCTACAAGGGCGACGCCAAGACCGCGCCGCGCAAGGTCATCAAGAAGGCCGAGCTGGCCGAGATGCTGTCCAACCTGCCCGGCAAGGCGCTGGAGCAGAAGAAGGCCGGCAAGACCAAGCTGAAGCCGTTGGCCGGGCTCAAGGCCAGCGCCAACAAGAAGGCCGGCTCCTCGGTGGCCGTCCAGAAGGGCGCGCGGGGCGGGGCGCGTCAGGTGTCGCGGTCGGGACGGGTCCGGACGGGCCAGAAGCACGCGCCGAAGAAGTAGGTCAGATCAGCGCCGCCACGCCCGGTCCGGCGCTCCAGTCCTTGAAGCTGATTTCCAGCGCGGGGGTCAGGTCGCCCCGCGCCAGTTCGACGATCAGCGGGCCGATAGCCGACGGATGCAGGATGTCCTCCGGATCCTCGCCCGGATAGGCCTGGGCGCGCATCTGGGTGCGCATCCGGCCCGGATCGAGGATGGCTACTCGCACCGGCGTGGACTCGATCTCGTCGGCCCAGCATTTGACCAGCGCCTCGGCGCCGGCCTTGGTCGCGGCGTACATGCCCCAGAAGGCCTTGGGGGCGGCGGCGACGCTGGTGGTGATATAGACGGCGCGACCGGCGTCCGACGCCTTGAGCAGCGGCTCCAGCGAACGGATCAGGCGATAGACGGCGGTGAAATTGGTCTTCTCGACCTTGGCCCAGACGCGCGGGTCGGCATGGCTGACCGGGGTCAGGCCCGAGGCCCCCATGGTCGCCGCCGCCTGCACCCAGACGTCCAGCCGGCCGAACCGCTCATAGATGGCCCCGCCCAGCCGGTCGATGGCCCCGCCGTCCACCAGGTCGAAGGGGATCAAGGTGGCGTGTTTGCCGGTCGCGGCGAAGATGGCGTCGTCCAGTTCTTCCAGTCCGCCGACCGTCCGCGCCGTGGCGATCACATGCGCGCCGGCTTTCGCTAGGGCGAGGGCGCTCTCATAGCCGATGCCGCGCGAGGCCCCCACGACGAGGGCGATGCGGTTCTGGAGGGGGAGGTCGGTCATGGCGGGCCTGATAGCGCGCCCGTCGACCGGGCGGAAGTCAGAACCCCGGCGCGGGTTGCCACAGGCTGAAGCTGACGCCCTGGTCGTCGGCGACAACGGCCGTGATGCCGGAAGGCGTCTCGGACGGTACGGCGGCCTTGCCTCCCAGTTCGACGACCCGTGCGCACAGCTGCTCGACGTCGTCGACGCGGAAATACAGATGTGGATTGCCTTTGGCCCGCTCCACCTTGGTGAAGCCGAAGGACGGCTCGCCACCCGCCACGTGGGCGTAGTTCGGATGCGATTCGGCTTCGTCGAAGGTCCAGCCGAACAGGGCGGAATAGAAGGCCCGCGCCTTGTCGACATCCTCGGTGTCCATGGTGAAGTAGCCGAGCTGGATCATGGCGCGTCCTGTGCCGAATATGGCTGTTAAGCGCTGACCAGCAGCGAAAGTTGCCGCGCGGCGACCTCGCGGCCGCCTTCCTCGATTTCGCGATCCAGCAGGCGGGTCGGGTATTCACCGGTGAAATAGTGGTCCGTGAACTGCGGATTGCGTGGGTCGCGTGGGCCGGCCTCCATGGCGTCATACAGGCCGTCGACCGACAGGAAGCCGAGGGAATCGACCTCGAGGTGGGCCCGCATCTCATCCAGCGTCATGTTCGCGGCGATCAGTTGATCCCGTTCGGGCATGTCGATGCCGTAGAAGTCCGGCCACAGGATCGGCGGCGAGGCGGAACGCAGGTGGACTTCGGTCGCCCCCGCGGCCCGCACGGCCCGCACCAGCTTGACGGAGGTCGTGCCGCGCACGATGGAGTCATCGATCAGCACGACGCGCTTGCCCTCAAGCACCGAACGGTTGGGGCTGTGCTTCATCCGCACGCCCTTCTGCCGGGCGCCCTGGTTGGGCTGGATGAAGGTGCGGCCCAGATAGTGGCTGCGAATGATCCCCATCTCGTAGGGAATGCCGCTCTCCTGGGCATAGCCGAGGGCCGCCGGCACACCGGAGTCGGGCACCGGCACGACGACGTCGGCCTCGACCGCGTGTTCGCGGGCCAGCTTCATGCCCATCCGCTTGCGCACGCCATAGACGGAGCGGCCGTTCACCACGCTGTCGGGGCGGGCGAAATAGACGTACTCGAACAGGCAGGGCCGGGCCCCGCGGGTCGGGAAAGGCTTGAGCGACTTCAGACCCTCGTGGTCGATGACGATGACCTCGCCGTGCTCGACGTCGCGCTCGAAGGTCGCGCCGATGGTGTCGAGAGCGCAGGTCTCGGACGCCAGCACCCAGGCGTCGCCCAGCTTGCCCAGAACCAGGGGGCGGATGCCCAGCGGGTCGCGCGCGCCGATCAGTTTGGACCGCGTGGCGCACACCAGGGCGTAGCCGCCCTCGATCCGCCCGATGGCGTCGATGAAGCGGTCGACGATCTTGGCCTTACGGCTGCGCGCGATCAGGTGAAGAATGACCTCGGAATCCGAGGTCGACTGGAAGATGGCCCCTTCGCCGACCAGCTGGTTCCGCAGATAGAGGTGGTTGGTCAGGTTGCCGTTGTGGGCGATGGCGATGCCGCCCTGGTCCAGATCGGCGAACATCGGCTGGATGTTGCGCAGGAAACTGCCGCCGGCGGTGGAATAGCGTGTGTGGCCGACCGCCGCCGAGCCCGGCATGCGTTCGGACAGGTTCGAGCCGCCGAAGGCCTCGCCGACCAGGCCCATGTGACGTTCTGTGTGGAAGCGGGTGTCGTTGACGCTGGCGATGCCGCAGGCTTCCTGCCCGCGATGCTGAAGGGCGTGCAGGCCCAGGGCCACGACCGATGATGCCGCGTTCTTGTCCGCGCCCCATACGCCGCAGACGCCGCACTCCAGCCGCGGCCGGTCGTCGTCGGCGTCGCGGTGGTGCGCCCGGTGAACAACCGGGTCGGCGATGGAATGCACGGGACTGCTCATCGTGGGGCTCCGATGATGCGGGGAACTCTAGTCGGCGGCTGACGGCGGCGGAGTATTGTTTGTTTGGGGCGAGGGCAAGGCTTCTTCACCCGAAAAGCCCTCGTTCACGGACGAAGTCACGACCGGCGTCAGGGCGTCGGCGCCGCGGCCGATGCCCGGCAGGACGATCTGGATCATGCGCGCGGCGCCCGCCGTCACCGGCCGCAGGGCCGCCTCGCTGAGCCAGCGCGGAGTCCGTTCGCCCGGCATGGCCGCGACGATGACCAGATGGATGGCTCCCAGCAGGACCAGCGACCGCGCCGCGCCGACGAAGATGCCGAGGATGCGGTCGATCCCTCCCAGTCGCGGATGCGCCTGGGCCCGTTTCGACAGGATCGAGCCGAAGATGCGGATGCCGAAATAGATCAGCAGGAAGGAGGCGACGGCCGCGGAAATGGTGCCCGCCCAGTCCGGATCGACCAACGCCCGTCCCAGCGGCGCGGTCAGCGGCAGGGCCACGAGGGCGATGAAGGCGGCAAGCACGAAGCTCAGCAGGGTGATGATCTCGCGCGTGCCGCCGCGCACCCAGCCGGCCGCGGCCGAGGCGAGGATGACCAGAATGGCGATTACGTCGAAACCGGTCATGCGCGCCCGAGCTGAGTTCTGCCCGACTTCAATAGCGGTTTTGCGAGATTCGTTCGACCGCTTCGGTCAGTCGCGTCACGGAGGTCACCGAGACCCCCTTGCCCTTCACCGTCAGGGGCGGGGCCAGGGCCCGGTCGAAGCCCAGTTTCTGCGCCTCGCGCAGCCGCGCCTCGGCCCGGCCGACGGCCCGGACCTCGCCCGACAGGCTGATCTCGCCGAACACCACGCAACCCTGCGGCAGGGGCGTGTCGGTGGCGGAACTGATCAGGGCCGCCGCCGCCGCCAGATCGGCCGCCGGCTCGTTGATGCGCAGGCCGCCGGCGACGTTCAGATAGACGTCCTGATCGCCGAAACCGAAGCCGCACCGGGCTTCCAGAACCGCCAGCACCATGGCCAGCCGCCCCGTGTCCCAGCCCACCACGGCCCGGCGCGGCGTGCCATAGGCCGACTTCGAGACCAGGGCCTGCATCTCGACGAGCACGGGCCGGGAACCCTCGATCCCCGCGAACACCGCGGCGCCCGGGGCCCGGTCCTTGCTCTCGCCGAGGAACAGGGCCGAGGGATTGGCGACCTCGCGCAGGCCCGCGTCGCCCATCTCGAACACCCCGATCTCGTCGGTGGCGCCGAAACGGTTCTTGCCGGCGCGCAGGATGCGGAAGGGATAGCCCCGCTCGCCCTCGAAGCTGAGCACGGCGTCGACCATGTGTTCGACCACGCGCGGCCCGGCGACCTGGCCGTCCTTGGTGACGTGGCCGACGAGGATGACGGCGACGCCCTGCGACTTGGCCAGCCGCACCATCTCTCCGGCGCAGGCCCGCACCTGGGTGACCGAGCCGGGGCCGGCCTCATGGGCGTCGGACCACAGGGTCTGGATTGAATCGACGATGACGATGTCGAACTTTTCGCGCTTCAGCGTGGCGAGGATCTCGCGCAGGGCCGTGGCCGAGGCCAGCTCCACCGGGGCCTTCTCCAGCCCCATCCGCTTCGCCCGGGCCCGGATCTGCTCGACCGCCTCCTCGCCCGAGATATAGGCCACGCGCCGACCCGACAGGGCCGCGCGCCCGGCGACGTCGAGCAGCAGGGTCGACTTGCCGACGCCGGGGTCGCCGCTGAGTAGAATGGCCGAACCCGGCACCACGCCGCCGCCGCAGACCCGGTCGAATTCGGCCACGCCTGTGATGATGCGCGGCGGCTCCGGCGTATCGGACTGAAGGGTCTCGAACTGAACGCCGCGGCCGCGCGCCGCGGCCCCGGTGGCGGGCTTCATCGCGCCGGGGGGCGCCGAGCGGCTCTCCTCGACAATGGAGTTCCACTGGTCGCAGGCCCCGCACTGGCCCGCCCATTTGCCATGGACGGCCCCGCAGGCCTGGCAGACATAGATTGCGCCGTCTCGAGCCATGGGATCGCCTTACAGGAGTCGCGGCTGGCGGGGCAGGGGGCGTCCGTCGGCCTGCGTCCGATAATGACGTGGGCGCTTTCGTCAGCCCGCCCTTTGCGCATGCGACGGCGCGGTCCATATCTGCGCGCATGGCGATGCGTGGCGAACGGGCGGGACGGCGGGGCGATTCGGTCGCCAGGGCGGCGCAGGCGGGACCGCCCGCGCCGGCCGCCGACGGGCCGGGGGCCTGGCGGGCCCTGGGCGATCTGATCCGGCTGGTCGGGCGCTCCAACGCCCCCCAGCTGCGCCTGCGCCTGATCGCGGCCATCGGCATGACCCTGGGCGGCAAGGGCCTGGGCGTGCTGGGTCCGCTGGT